>NZ_CP072392.1:2664386-2964386 GCF_017742835.1 Aquabacter sp. L1I39 | reverse complement strand
ACAGCACGGCACCCGCCGTCATGATGAAGGCCGAGATGGACCCGATGATGGGCCACGGGCTCGGCTCCACCATATGGTAGTCGTGTTGCTTAACGTGTCCCTCGGCCATGTCGCCCGGCCTCCCTTTCCGTCATCCCGTCCTGATATCGCCGCGGTTCCGGCGCCGGGTGTAATCACCCGCGCTTTGATCGCCCCTCTTAAATCTCGCGCCTCCTGCGGTCCTCTCAGCAAGGCCCCCGGGCTGCGTTCAATTCACATCGCGTCACAACACGCGCCTCTACGAGACGCGCCGTCATGAGGCACGCCGTCACATGGCCTTGCCGGCCTCGCCCGTCCCCTGCCCCACCGCATTGCGCGCCACCGGCTGGCTCGGCGCCTTGGCGGGGAAGAAAGTGTAGGAGAGCGTAATGGTCTTCACACTCTTCAGGTCCTCGTCCTGCTCGATGGCGGGGTCGATGAAGAAGACCACCGGCATGTCCACCTTTTCCTTGCCCTCCAGCACCTGCTCGTTGAAGCAGAAGCACTGCATCTTCACGAAATAGAAGCCGGCCTGGGCGGGAGTGACATTGTAGGTGGCATTGCCGTAGGTGGGCGCGCCGGCCTGGTTGGCCGCGAGGTAATAGACCATCTTGGTCTCGCCGACCTTCACCTCCACCTCGCGCTGCTCGGGCTTGAACTCCCAGGGCAGTCCGGGGGCCACATTGGCATCGAACCGGATCTTCATGCTGCGGTCGATGACCGTCTCCGGCGCAGCGGTGCCGACGCGCGTGGCGCCGCCAAAGCCGGTCAGCGAGCAGAACATGGTGTAGAGCGGAACGGAGGCATAGGCGGCGGCCCCCATGGCGGCGACAAAGCCAACGCACGCCGCAGCGACGAGCCCGTGCCGCGGCTTGCGCCGTTCCACGTTCCCAGCCCCCCCGTTTGCGCCTTCACCGTCCATGTCCTGCCCTCTCTCCTTCACGCCAGCCCGTCACAGCGGGCGGTTCAAGACATTGGGACCCAGCTTCACGATGGTGACCACATAAAACAGCACCACCAGGAACCCGAGCACCGCGGCGATGGCGATATTGCGTGCCCGCCGCCGCTTGGCCTGCTCTTCCGTCAGCACCACGCCATCCTCGCGCGGCGGCTCCTTCTTCTCCTTCGCCACGCCTCAAATCCTCGTCACGAGCGCTTCCACCAGCAAGGTGGCGAAGAGCAGGAAGAGATAGAGGATGGAGAACCCGAACAGGCGCTTGGCCGCCTTCACAGCCTCGGCCCCCGCACGGCGGCGATAGACATCCACCGCCAGCCAGATCATTCCCGCACCGGTGAGCGCAGCCACGACGGCATAGGCGAGACCGGCATATCCAAGCGCCACCGGCGACAGAGCGAGCGGCACCAGGAACAGCGTGTAGAGCAGGATCTGCCGGCGCGTTTCGTCCGGACCGGCCGTCACCGGCAGCATCGGAACTCCAGCGCGGGCATAGTCATCGGCCCGGTAGAGGGCGAGCGCCCAGAAATGGGGCGGCGTCCAGAAGAAAATGATGGCCACCAGCAGCAGGCTTTCCAGGCTCACCGAGCCGGACGCGGCCGCCCAGGCCACCATGGGCGGGAAGGCGCCGGCGGCGCCGCCGATGACGATGTTCTGCGGCGTCGAGCGCTTCAGCCACATGGTGTAGATCACCACGTAGAAGAAGATGGTGAAGGCCAGCAGCGCACCCGCCAGCGCATTCACCAGGAGGCCGAGCACGCCGACCGAGAAGGCCGACAGCGTGAGCCCGAAAGCCAGCGCCTCCTGCGGCGTCACCTTGCCGGCAGGGATGGGACGCTTGCGGGTGCGCGACATCACCGCGTCGATGTCGGCATCCCACCACATGTTCAGGGCACCCGCCGCGCCGGCACCCACCGCGATGCACAGAATGGCGGTAAAGGCGATCACCGGATGGACATGATCCGGCGCGCGCACGAGACCGACCAGCGCCGTGAACACCACGAGCGACATCACCCGCGGTTTCAGAAGCGCCACATAGTCTCCGGGCGAGGCAAGCCCGCCGCCCACATCGGGGGCGATGGCCGCGCCGTTCGACTGGTCGATGCTGGCACTCACGTCACTCATTCAGATCACTCCGCCCCTTGGGGCACCCCGCTCAGCCGATGCGATGCATCTGGCTCATCCTAGCACCATTGGCGGCAGACAGGGACCACCACCCCGCTCTCCCTTGCCGGCCCCGGCTGCACCGGAGCGCGCCGGAAGAGCAGCGGGCGGCGCGGCGGTCGCGTCGCCCGGTTTCAAGCCTCACTTGATCCGCGGCAGGACCTCGAAGGCGTGGAAGGGCGGCGGGGAGGACAGTGTCCATTCCAGGGTCGTGGCACCCGCGCCCCACGGATTGGGGCCGGCCAGTTCCTTCCGGCGGAAGGCGACGAAGATACCGGTCAGGAAGATCAGCACGGCGAAGCCCGAAATGTAGGAGCCAATGGACGAGATGTAGTTCCAGTGCGCGAACGCATCGGGATAGTCCACATAGCGGCGCGGCATGCCGGCAAGGCCGAGGAAGTGCTGCGGGAAGAAGATCATGTTCACGCCGACGAACGTGACCCAGAAGTGCAGCTTGCCCCAGAATTCCGGGATCATGTAGCCGCTCATCTTCGGGAACCAGTAGTACCAGCCCGCGAAGATGGCGAACACGGCGCCCAACGACAGCACATAGTGGAAGTGGGCGACCACGTAATAGGTGTCATGCAGCGAGCGGTCGATGCCCGCATTGGAGAGCACAACGCCGGTCACGCCGCCCACGGTGAACAGGAAGATGAACCCGATGGCCCACAGCATGGGCGTGCGGAACTGCACCGAGCCGCCCCACATGGTGGCGATCCAGGAAAAGATCTTCACGCCCGTGGGCACCGCGATGATCATGGTGGCGGCGACAAAGTAGGACTGCGTCGCGGCGGACAGGCCCACCGTATACATGTGGTGCGCCCACACCACGAAGCCCACCACGCCGATGGCGACCATGGCATAGGCCATGCCGAGATAGCCGAAGACGGGCTTGCGGGCGAAGGTGGAGACAATGTGGGAAACGATGCCGAAGCCGGGCAGGATCAGGATGTAGACTTCCGGATGCCCGAAGAACCAGAACAGGTGCTGGAACAGGATCGGATCGCCACCGCCGGCCGGATCGAAGAAGGTGGTGCCGAAATTGCGGTCCGTCAGCAGCATGGTGATGGCGCCAGCCAGCACGGGGAGCGACAGGAGCAGCAGGAAGGCGGTGATCAGCTGCGACCAGGCGAACAGCGGCATCTTGTGCAGCGTCATGCCCGGAGCGCGCATGTTGAAGATGGTGGTGATGAGATTGATGGCACCGAGGATCGACGACGCGCCCGACACGTGCAGCGCGAAGATCAGCAGGTCCATGGCCGGGCCGGGATGGCCGAGCTTGGACGACAAAGGCGGGTAGATGGTCCAGCCGCCGCCGAAGCCATTGGAGCCGGCCGCGCCTTCAACGAACAGCGAGATGATGGCCAGCGCGAAGGCGGGCGGCATCAGCCAGAAGGCGATGTTGTTGATGCGCGGGAAGGCGGTATCCGGCGCGCCGATCATCAGCGGCACGAAATAGTTGCCGTAGCCGCCGATCAGCGCGGGCATCACCATGAAGAAGATCATGATGAGGCCGTGGCCCGTGGTGAAGACGTTAAAGGTCTGAGGATTCTTGAAATATTGCAGCCCCGGTTCCATCAGCTCCATGCGGATGCCGATGGACAGGGCGCCACCCACGATCCCCGCCACCAGGGCGAAGATCAGGTACATGATGCCGATGTCCTTATTGTTGGTGGAAAACACCCACCGCTTCCACCCTGTGGGGGTGTGATGGTCGTCGGCGTGATCGGCGTGAGCCGCATACCCGTGGCTGGCCATGGCACAGTCCTCAGTCTTCGACGTTTCCGTCTTGTCTCAATCGAGTTTCATCGCGGGCACCAGCGTCCGCGCACATGGGCCCGGCGCGCGGCCGGGCTGGAGCTCAGCGTGCGGCGTCCGCCAGCTGGAAGCGCACGCCTTCCTCTGCGGTGCGCACCGGCGTGGGGGCCTGCGCATATTTCTGCTTCGCCTGGGCGATCCACTGGTTGAAGGCGTCCTCGCTCACCACGCGCACCGCGATGGGCATGAAGGCATGGTCGCGCCCGCACAATTCGGAGCACTGGCCGTAATAGATGCCTTCCTTGGTGGCCTTGAACCACGACTCGTTCAGCCGCCCCGGCAGCGCGTCGATCTTCACGCCGAAGGAGGGAACGGCGAAGGAATGGATCACATCCGCGGCCGTCACCTGGATGCGCACATTCTTGTTCACCGGCACCACGACCTCGTTATCCACCGCCAACAGACGCGGCTGGCCGGGCTTCAGGTCCTTGTCAGCGACCATGAGGGAATCGAAGCTGAACCCGCCATTATCCGGATATTCATAGGACCAGTACCACTGGTGGCCCGTCACCTTCACGGTGATGTCCGGCTGGGGAATGTTGAGCTCAAGATGCAGCAGGCGGAAAGAGGGGATGGCGATCGCCACCAGGATCATCACCGGGACCACGGTCCAGGCCACTTCGATCATGGTGTTGTGCGAGGTCTTGGAGGGCACCGGGTTGGCACGCTCGTTGAACCGCACCATCACGATCGCCAGCAGCACCATCACGAACAGCACGATGGCGGTGATGATGACCAGGATGAAGGTGTTGAACGAGTGGATGCTCTCCATGACGGGCGTTGCCGCCCCCTGGAGGTTGATCTGCCAATCCGACGGCTGACCCATGCCGGCCCACGCAGTCGCACCCGACAGACTCACGCCGGCCGTAGTGGCCAGGGCGAGAAGGGCAGAGCGAACGGACTGTCTCATGGCGATGATGTCTCCCTGAACAGCAATCCCTTGCTGTTCCTTACGTTATGGCATCCCGCGACCAAAGACGAATGCGGCGGATTGGCCTGAGCGCCCTATCTTTGATTTACATCAAACACAATTCGGGGGGTCCCGCAATTGAGACACTGGGGCGCACGATGCGACAGAAAGTCGGCACCCTGTGGCGCCATTCCGTTGGGGAATGGACCCCTTTCGCGCCCCATTCCCCGCCTCCGCCGATACCCCCCGCGTGTCGTCGGACACCTCGCTCACCGCTCCGTGTCTGTGCGAATCGGGGCCGAATGCGCATTTCGCGGCAAAACATGCCGCCGCATTCTTGACACGGACGGTCAGCCTTTTAAGCGAAACCCTGCGGGGGCCGACGAAAGTCGCGTCGTCGCCGACATGCGGCCATGCCGCCAGGATTTGGAGCCGGGAGCCAATGGGGTTCATGTTGTCGCGGGGCGATGCCCGCAAGTCGCCAGGCGCTCGCGCCTGCAGCATCGCCCAGCAAGGTGCGCCACAGCTGCGCCGGATCTCGGGCAAGGCCCAGGCGCTCCTCCTCGGGGTCTTCGCGGCGGTGCTTCTGGTGATGGGGGCTCCGGCCGCCCATGCGCAGGGAACCGTCAAGCAGGTTTACAATGACTGGCAGATTCGCTGCGATACCCCGCCCGGGGCGCAGGGCGAGCAATGCGTGCTTTTGCAGAGCGTTCAGGCTGAGGACCGGCCCAATGTGGGCCTCACCGTCATCGTCCTGAAGACCGCTGACCAGAAGAGTCGCCTGTTGCGCGTGCTGGCGCCGCTCGGCGTGCTCATTCCCTCGGGCCTCGGCTTGAAGATTGACGACCAGGATGTGGGCCGCGCCGGATTTGTGCGCTGCCTGCCCAATGGTTGCGTGGCTGAGGTGGTGATGGATGATGCGCTGGTCAATCGCCTGCGCAATGGCAAGCAGGCCACTTTCATCATCTTCCAGACGCCCGAAGAGGGCATTGGAATACCGCTCAGCCTGAATGGATTCGGCCCCGGCTTTGACGCTCTGAAATGAGGTGACGCAGCGCTCGCTGCGTCGCACAATTTTTCCCGCTCCGAGGCTAGGTTTGGCCATTCTTGGCCGGCAGAAGGAGTGGACGTGGGCGTGGCAGGAGGCAGGCTGGGATGCACGGGACCGATCACACACTGTTCCTGAGCGCCCTGGCCTTCCTCGCGGCCGCCGTCATTTCCGTGCCCTTGGCCAAGCGGCTCGGCCTGTCTCCGGTGGTCGGCTATCTGGCGGCGGGAATCGCTATCGGCCCCGCCGGTTTCAATGTGGCCGATCCCGGCACCGTCATCACGGTCGCCGAACTGGGCGTGGTGCTTCTGCTCTTCCTGATCGGCATGGAGCTTCAGCCCTCCCGGTTGCTGTCCATGGGCCGCTACATTTTCGGCCTGGGCACCGCTCAGCTCCTGGTCACCGGGGTTCTGATCGCGGGCGTTGCCTGGTCGCGCGGGTTCACCATTGCCGGCGCGGTGATTTCCGGCATGGCGCTCGCCATGTCCGCCACTTCCATCGCGCTGCAGCTTCTTACCGAGCGCGGAGACCTGCAGAGCGGCTACGGCCAGCGTGCCTTTTCCATCCTCCTGTTCCAGGACATTGCCATCGTCCCGTTGCTGGCGCTGGTGCCTCTGCTCGCCACCGCCAAGCAGGACTTGCCGGCGGATCCCATCGGCACCTTGCTTCAGGCCCTTGCTGCCATTTCGGCGGTGGTGGTGATCGTGGTGGCCGGGCGCTACCTGCTGAACCCGCTGTTTCGCGTGCTGGCGCGCTCCGGCGCGCGGGAGGCGATGACGGCGGCGGCCCTTTTGGTGGTGCTAGGGGCAGCGGGCCTGATGGCGGCGGCTGGCCTGTCCATGGCTCTGGGCGCTTTCCTGGCGGGGCTGCTGCTGTCGGAAAGCACCTTCCGCCACGAGCTGGAAGCCAATATCGAGGCGTTCCGCGGCCTGCTCCTCTCCATGTTCTTCATGGGCGTGGGCATGACGCTGGACCTCCATCTGGTGCTGACCCATCTCGGCGCCATCACCGGCGCGGCGGTGCTCATCACCTTCATCAAGTTTCTGGTGGTGTTCCTGCTCTATCGCGGCGACCACAACACCAGGACCGAGGCCCTCAAAGCCGGCGCCGTGCTGATGCCGGCGGGAGAGTTCGCCTTCGTGCTGTTTCCCTTGGCCTTGTCCAACGGCATTCTCGGCAAGGAGCAGGCGGAGTTCCTGACCGCCATCGCGGCGATGACGATGATGATCGGCCCGCTGGTCTTTTCCGCCATCAATAGGCTCCTGCCCCGGTTCAAGAAGGAGACGCCCGAGCGGGAGGCCGATGACTTTTCCGAGGCCAATGGGCGTGTGCTGGTGATCGGCTTCGGCCGATTCGGACAGATCGTGGCCCAGTGCCTGTTGGCGGAAGGCGTGCAGGTCACCATCATCGACAATGACGTGGAGATGATTCAGAGTGCGGGCCGCTTCGGCGTGCACATCTATTATGGCGACGGCACGCGGCTCGATGTGCTGCGGGCGGCGGGCGCGGAAAATGTGGAGGTGATCTGCGTCTGCGTTGATGACCGCGAATCGGCGGACCGCATCGTCGACATCGCCCAAGGCTCTTTCCCCAATGCCAGCCTTCATGTGCGCGCCTTCGACCGGGTTCATTCCATGGACCTGCTGCGAAAGGGCGTGCGGTTCGAGATTCGCGAGACGCTGGAATCGGCTTTCGCGTTCGGCGGCCGGACCCTCGAGGTCCTTGGCTTCGACAAGGATGCGGTCGGCGAACTGGTAGCCGACGTGCGGGCCCGCGATCGCCTGCGTCTGGAACGCCAGGTGGAAGAGGGCTTGTTCAGCGGGGGAGCCATGGTGCCGCCCCGCAAGGTGGAGCCCGAGCCGCTCACCGAGCCGGAGAAGCCGGCCCGCCCGCTCAATCCGGAGGCGCAGGACGTGCTCGCCCACGAGACCGAATTCTCCGGCTGAGGACACGTCTCGCGCCCCCCCGCGGGCAGCACGGGCGCGGCGCGATTCGCGCCCAGCAGCGCGCGGTGACTTTACGTCAAGCGCCGGCCGTCCCACTCTTCGCCGCAGCCTTTCCCGCGATCGCACAGTGATTTCCCCGCCCCCATGACGTAAACTTCGCCATCGGGAGGGCACCATGGATCAATTCGTTCAGTTGCTGCGCGCCGCGCAAGGCGGTCAGGGCCTCGACAATATCGCGCAGTTCTACGGCCTCTCGGTTCAGCAGGCCCAGAAGGCGGCGGAGGCGGTGATGCCGGCCTTCGCGCTCGGCATCCAGCGGGCCATTCAGTCGCCGGAGGGCATGGCGCAGCTCATGACCCTCATGATGCGCGGCCCCTATGCGTCGCTATATGATCGTCCGCCGTCCGGGCCGGCGCCCTTGAATCAGGCCGGCAACCCGGCGCTCGATGCCCTTTTCGGCTCGCCCGAGGTGAGCAAGGCGGTGGCCGACCATGCCGCCACATCCACCGGCCTTGGGGTCGCCGTGCTCAAGCAGCTCATGCCGGCCTTTGCTTCGCTGGTTATGGGGGGCCTGACGAAGTCGCTGGCGGCGTCCGGTGCCCTCAATCAGATGCTCGCCGCCATGCTGGCGCGCGCCAACGGCCAGCCCATTCCCACCGGCAATCCCTGGGTGGATACGCTTGCCCTCACCATGTCCTCCGCCGGGAACATGGGGCGTGTCTCCACCGGCAACCCCTGGATTGACGCCTTTGCCCAGATGATGGCGCAGTCGCCGTGGGGCACGACGTCCATGAGCGCAGCGCAGAATCCGTGGCAGGACATGATCGCCGCCACGCTCTCGCTGATGGGCAGCAGCATGCAGCAGATACAGCAGATGCAGCAACCGGCTGCGCCGCCCCCTCCCCCGCCGCCGCCGCCGGCGCCGCTCGGGCAATGGCCGTTCCAGGACTATTTCGCGCAGCTCTTCACCCAGGGCTTTCCGCCCCAGGGCATGATGACGCCGCCCGGCTATGACCCCAAGAGCCTGAGCCAGTTCGCGGCCTTCTTCCCGTTCCAGGATTTCTGGGGCCAGATGCTCGATCGCTCCTCCGGCCATGCCGGGGGCCCGTCCAAGCCGAAGAGCTGACGGGACGCGCGCGGGACGTCACCTCTTCCCACCGAATGAAACGAAAGAACCCGCGCCGGCTGCGGACGGCGCGGGCCAAGTGGGCGGTCGCGAGGGGCGAGACCGCCGTTCCGATCGCCGTCAGGCGCTTTGGCGCGCCTTCAGGCGGTTCGCAGCCCTGCGCTCCACGGCGCGGCTCACCAGCACATGGCTCGGGTCGCTCCAGAGGGGTTCGCTCGCGGCATCACACAGATCAGCCCGCGTCAGCCCCACATCGCGCAGCAAATAGTCGTCAAACTGAAGCATCTGCGACACCACGCGTCGATGCTCGATGGCACGGGCGAGTTTATTGACCGTGGAGATCCCCCGCATGATGAGAGCAGCCACAGCCGCTCCGACCGGGGCGACGACCAGCTTGCGTGTTTCACCATAGACGCTCATTTCGATCTCCATCGGAAAACGTACGAGTGCTTACCGCTTTGCCTCCTGCCTGCGGAACAAGCCACCCGATTTCGCTCCGTCATCCGTGCTGACCTATTTGCTCCAGTCGCATGAATCACGCTAGCGAATGTTTTTCATCCCACTTATCATTCTCCGTGATGTTTCCCGGAGGGGTCCCATGAGCGCCCTGTTTGATGCGGATCAGCTGCGCACGTTTGTCGCCATCGCAGAGACCGGCAGCTTCACGCGGGCGGCGGATGTGGTTCACAAGACACAGTCCGCTGTTTCCATGCAGATGAAGCGCCTCGAGGAGCGTGTGGGTCGACCCGTTTTCGTCCGGGACGGGCGCGCCTCGCGTCTGACTGAAGACGGTGAGCGCCTGCTGGGCTATGCGCGGCGCATCGTGAAGCTAAACATGGAGGCCGCAGCCACCTTTGCCGATGCGACCCTGACGGGCCGTGTCTGCCTGGGCGTGCCGGACGATTATGCGGACCGCTACCTGCCGGAGATCATGGCGCGATTCTCCGCCACCCACCCGTCGGTGGAATTCACGGTCATCTGCGAGCCCACCTCCGAACTGGTGGAGCGGGTGCGCGCCGGCACCGTCGACCTCGCCATCATCACTTATACGGAGGATGCCGCCCGCAACGCCCAGCTGATCCGGCGGGAGCGGCTACTCTGGGTCAGTTCCGCGCGCCACGCGGTTCATCTGGAGACGCCGGTGCCGCTCGGTCTCGGGCGCCCCACGTGCCAGTGGCGCCATGTGGCATTGTCGCGGCTGGCTGGAGCGGGCCGCGCCCACCGCGTGCTTTATACGAGCCCCAATTGCGGCGCCGTCTCCGCCGCCGTGCTGGCGGGGCTGGCCATTTCGGTCTTTCCCGAATCAGCGCTGCGGCCGGGCATGCGCGTTCTTGGCGCGGCGGACGGCTATCCGCCCCTGCCCCCATGCGACATCGCCCTCTTGCGCAATCGCCACGAACCCTCGCCCCTGGCCGATGCCCTGGCCCAGCACATCATCCAGGGGCTGGACAACCTCACCGAGGCGGACGCGGCGGAGTGAAGCCGGAGCGCGGCGCCCGCAGCACCACCACATTGCCGATCAAAACCAGGGCCACACCGAAGGCGGCAAACACAGTCCAGTGGTAGCCCTCGAAGATGGTGGAGAGGGCGAGCGCTATGATCGGGAACATGACAGTGCCGTAGCCGGCGCGGCTCGGGCCGATGCGCCGGATCAGCGTCATATAGACCCCGAAGCCCAGGAGCGTCGGAACGACGATCAGATAAGCAAGCGAGCCGATATAGCGCGCCGTCCACTCCAGCTTGAAGTCGGCCCCCGTCAGGAGCGCCAGAGCGGCGCAGAAGACCACCCCATAGAACATGCCGTAGGCATTCACCGAGCCCTGCGGCAGGCCGCGGCGGCCCACGGCGGCGATGACGAAGGAGCCGAAGGAGAAAGAGAGCGTACCCACCAGCGCCAAGCCGAGGGCAAAGGGCAGGCTGGTGGACACGTGCTTTTCCAGCACGGAGGGCCCGAACACCAGGGCCACCCCGAAGACGCCCAGCACCGCGCCGATCAGAATTCGCCGGTTGGGCGCAACGCCGGTCAGGATCCCGCCGATGAGCGGAATGAAGACGGCAGCCAGCGAGAACAACACCGACAGGAGGCCGGAGGCCAAGTAGAAACCGGCATAATAGAAGGTGATGAAATTCGCCGAGAACAGAGTCAGCCCGAGCGCCGCGAAGAGCACATGGTCCTTCAGCGGGAAAGACAGGCGCCCGCCCCGCAGCGCCACCCAGGCGAACATCACGAGCCCGGCGATGAGAAAGCGCCAGACGCCCGACACCTCGGGCGCCACCACGCCCAATTGCAGGCGCAGCGGCAGCCACCCGGATCCGAAGATGAGAACGGTCGCCGTATAGAGGCCGACATCCAGGGGGCCCAGCCCCGAGGAGGAACTGGTTGAAGGGGCGGTCATGGGCATTTCCCGTTACCCGCCTTTTTGAGCAATCGCAGCAGCGCCCGTCACGGGGGTGCTGCGCATGCCAACCATGCGCCTCGCGCATGGTCAGCGTGTGCGCTGGCTCCGGATCAGTAGGCGAGCTCGGTGAAGATGGGTTCCACCGTCCCGCCCCACGGACCGAAATACTGGGTCAGCAGATCTTCGGCAGGCGTGCGCCCGTTCTTCAGTACCTCGTCGACAGGCGCAAGGAAGCGGGTCTCGTCGCGACCCTGGCTGTCCAGCCTCCGGCGACGGGTGAGGGCATCGCGGGCCAAGGCGACCACCTCGCCAGCAATCTCATGCACCGTGCGCCCGCGAATCTGTGCCTTGAGGCCGAGCTTGGGCACGTCGTCGCGCAGCGCCTGCCGCTCCTCTTCGCTCCAATCCCTCACCAGGTCGAGGCAGGCATCCAGGCTCGTCTCGTCATAGAGAAGGCCGGTCCACAGCGCCGGCAGCGCGCACAAAGTGCACCAGGGGCCGGCATCGGCACCGCGCATCTCCAGGAAGCGCTTGAGGCGCACTTCCGGAAAGATGGTGGAGAGGTGGTTGATCCAGTCGGAGAGCGTTGCGGTCTCGCCTGGCAAGGCGGGATGGCGACCGGCCAGCAGCTCACGGAACGAGGAGCCGGCCACGTCGATATAGTGGTCGCCGCGCTTGACGAAATACATGGGCACGTCGAGCGCGTAGTCCACATAGCGCTCAAAGCCCATACCGTCCTCGAAGGCGAAGGGCAGCATGCCGGAGCGATCGGCGTCCGTATCGCGCCAGATCTCAGAGCGGAAGGACAGGAAGCCGTTGGGCTTGCCCTCGGTGAAGGGAGAGTTGGCAAACAGGGCCGTGGCGATTGGCTGCAGCGCAAGGCTCGCCCGCAGCTTACGGACCATATCCCGCTCGCTGGAGAAATCGAGATTCACCTGCACCGTGCAGGTGCGGAACATCATGTCGAGGCCCAGATTGCCCACCTTGGGCATGTAGGCGGCCATGATCTTGTAGCGCCCCTTGGGCATCACCGGCGTCTCGGACCGGCTCCATTTGGGGCTCATGCCGATACCAAGGAAGCCAAGGCCCAGAGGGTCGGCGACCGTGCGCAGGTGGGTGAGGTGCGTGTTGATCTCGGCGCAGGTCTCATGGATCGTCGCCAGCGGCGCGCCGGACAGCTCGAACTGCCCGCCCGGCTCCAGCGAGATAGCGCCGCCACCCACGGGATCGGCGAGGCCGATAATGTGGGGACCATCCATGATGGGCTCCCAGCCCGTCACCGCCTGCATGCCCTCGAGCACCGCGCGGATGCCCTTATCTCCCTCATAGGGGACAGGCTCGTGCCGGCCCAGCGTGAAGGGAATCTTCTCGTGCTCGGTCCCGATGCGGAACTGCGCCTCGGCCTTATTGCCTTGTTCCAGCCAGGCGACGAGTTCGTCGCGGGATTCGATCGGCGTGGCGTCCAGCGTATCGCGGGCCATGAAACATCATCCCCTGAAGGCGGTCGCGGGCGGCGCTCCGGCCCCTGCGATCGCACCAAATCCAAAGCAGCCGCCGGCATCGCGTCCCGAACCGCGTCATGCCGTCACCTGCCCCGCCCCCGCTCCAGTCCGAATTGCGGCCCCTCGTTGGAGCGCCGCCTCGCCCCCATTCGGATCCCCTGCCGAAGCCGGTTCCGCACAGGTCGCACCGCAGGCGCGATCCGTGCGCGAGCCCCCCTCCGCAGGGACCCGGTCGTGCGGGCGCGCGAACATACACGGACCGATCCGCGCCGCAAACTGCGGACGAGCCCGCAGGGCGGCCCCCCTACTGGGGCGCGGGGCCGGAGTGCGGAGCCGCCGCGGGATTGCGCACGAGCGCGAAGATGAGAACCGTCAGCGGGGTGGCCAGCACCACGCCCAGCATGCCGAACAGCGTGGCGAAGGCGACCACTGCGAACAGCGCCACCGCCGCCGGCAGCGAGACGATCTGCTGCTGCAGCAAGGGGGTGAGCACATTTCCTTCCAATTGCTGCACCAGCACCACCAGGGCCAGCGTCCACATGGTGGTCTCGAAGCCCACCGTCGCGGCGAGCAGGAGGGCGGGAATGGCGGACGCCACTGGCCCCACCATGGGCACGAATTCCGCCAATCCGGCGAACAGGCCGAGCGCGAATGCCGAGGGCACGCCGATGATCCAGAGCCCGACGCCGGTGAAGACGCCCACCAGCACCATGGCCATGAGCTGGGCCTTCAGGAACAGGCGCAAGGCCGAGCCGGCGGCATGCAGTCGCGCTCGCGCGACCTCCTGGTTCTCTTCCGGGAAGAGCGCCACCAAACCGTCGAGGTAGAGACGGGGCTGGATGGCGAGATAGATCCCCCCCGCCACCACCAAGAAGATGCCCACCACCAGGTTGGCCAGATTGCTGGTGAGGCCGCGCACCGCCGTGAGCAGGGCCTCACCGGTTGGCACATTATTCTTGGCCTGCTCCATGACGGATTGCTCCAGTTGCTGGAGCTGGAAGCGGTCGCGCAGAGAGGCCCAGGCGCCGGGCAGGCGCTCGATCAGGTCGGCGATCTGCGCCTGGATGAGAGAGCCGAACAGGTAAAAGACGACCCCGAACGTCACCGCCAGCGTCAGGGCTGTGAAGACCAAGGCCACATGGGGCGGAAGCCGGGTGACATGCACCACCGGCTGCGCGAAGGCATGCAGCGTGATGGCCACCAGCACAGCCAGGAATATGAGGAGCACCAGTTCCGCGAGCTGCCAGGAAATCCAGAATGCGCCTACCACCAGGCATGCGACCGCCACGTTGCGCGCCATGCGCCGGTCCGAACCCCTCATTCCCGCCTCCCCGCCGCTGACCCCGGCCGGGAGCGTCTCGACGCTCAGCGGGATTCGGACGCCATTGCTGCACAGCCGGGCTTTCGCCCGCAAGGCAACAACGTCAAAGGGGATAAACTGATCCACCCCCTTATGGACCGTGCCGGTGGGCGCGCGCGGAAGGCCGGGTCAGGCCGGCCGCGCCTTCTTGCGCTCCTCGTCCACCAACTCCTTCTTGGAGAGCTTGCCCACCAAGGTCTTGGGAAGCTGCTCGCGGATTTCAACCGCCTTCGGCATCTCGATCTTGGACACCTGCTTGGTGAGGAAGGCGAGCAGTTCCTCGGGCGTGGCGCTCTCGCCCTCGCGCAGGGTCACGAAGGCCTTGGGCGCCTGGCCGCGATATTTGTCGTCCACGCCGATCACCACGGCCTCGGCCACGGCGGGGTGCAGATAGAGCGCTTCCTCAATCATGCGCGGATAGACATTATAGCCGCCGCACAGGATCACGTCCTTGATGCGGTCGACGAGATAGAGGTAGCCGTCCGCGTCCACATAGCCGACGTCCCCGGTCCGGAAGGCGCCGTCCACGAAGGCGTTGCGTGTCTCTTCCGGGCGGCGCCAATAGCCCTGCATCACCTGAGGCCCGCGCGCGCACACCTCGCCGCGCTCTCCCGTGCCGAGTACCCGGTGGGGATCGGCCAAATCGCGGATCTCGATGACGGTCTGCGGCACCGGAAGACCCACCGACCCATCCTTGATCTCGCCAAGGGGCGGATTGGCAGTGAGAACGGGCGCGGTCTCGCTGAGACCATAGCCTTCCACCAGCTTGCAGCCGGACAATTGCTCGAACCGATGCCGCACCTCGGCGGGCAGCGGGGCGCCGCCCGAGATGCAGAGCTTCAGCGAGGATAGACCCTTGGGATCAAGTCCCGGCGCATTGTTGATGGCCGTATAGATGGTGGGCACGCCAGGAAAGATGGTGGCCTTTTCCTTGGCGATGGTGGCCAGAAGATCCTGCAGCTGGAAGCGGGGCACCAGGATGATCTCGCAGCCCAGTGCCACCGGAATGTTCATGACATTGGTCATGGCGAAGACGTGGAACAGCGGGAGCACCCCGAGCACCTTCTCCTCGGCAGCCCGCAGGCAATCCACATGACGGATCACCTGATGGGCGTTGGCCGTCAGGTTGGCATGGGTGAGCATCGCCCCCTTCGGCACGCCTGTCGTGCCACCGGTATATTGCAGCACCGCCACGTCGGTCTGGGCATCGATGAAGACGGGCGTGAACTTGCCGGCGCCGCGCATCGCCGTGTCCATGCGCAGATGGAGGCCGTCGCCTTCCGAGAAGACGGCCTGGTCCTTGCGCTTAAAGAGCTGGAACATCCAGCCTTTCACGAACGGCAGGATCCCACGCATGGGGCACACGATGATGGAGCGCAGACCCGATTCCGCCGCGACAGAGGCAACCCGGCTGTGGATCACCTTGAGGTCCGGCACCACCATGATGGTGGTCCCGGAATCCGCGATCTGGTGGCGCAGTTCCCGCTCCACATAGAGCGGACTGAAATTCACCACCGTCGCGCCGGTCTTCAGGATGGCGAAATAGAAGATGACCGAATAGGGCGTGTTGGGCAGGCACAGGCCCACCTTGGAACCCTTGCCGACGCCCATCTGCTGCAAGCCGGCCGCTGCGCGGTCCACCAGTTCGCCGAGTTCCCCATAGGTCCAGCGGCGCCCCATGAAATTGAGGGCCGGACGCCCGCCATGCGCGGCGACGGCCGCCGCCAGGAGATCGGGCACCGGGCCCGCTTTAATGCCGTTCTCATCGAGCCGCTTCAGCATCGATGCCTCCCCTGCCTGTGGAAGGGGCCGCTGCCCGGTCTTTCGCCTGCGCGGCCTTCCTCTTGCGTTCGGACCGGCGCTCTCATGGCGCCGCTGACAGTGTCGGAGTGGATTGCGCCGAACTGAAGGTGGCGGGGTGAGGCCCGCCACCTCAAGTTACCACGCCCGGTGCCTCACTTGGTGATGAGGGCGGCGGTGTTGGTGGGAGCGTCGAACTTGTAGCGGATGCCGAGGGACACGATGTCCACATAGGCGCTGTTGACCTCGGCCACCAGCGTCCCGCGGGTCAGGTTCGCCGGATCGTTCGGGCCAAGTGCGATGGTGCCGCTCTGGCCGAAGATGTGGGTGTAGGCGAAGTCGATGCTCAGCTGGGGCGTCCAGGCATAGGTGAAGCCGGCGGAAAGCCACAGCCGGTTGCTGTCGGGCAGGCGGGGGGTGCGATACTCGTCGGTGACTGGCGAGATCTCATAGGCAAGGCCAGCGCGCAGCGCGAGCTTGGGATCCCACTGATATTCGACGCCGCCGGAGAAGAACCAGCCATCCTGCCAATGCAGGGAGAGCACCGAGGGCGCGCCCGCATTGGAGACGATCACCAGTTCCTGCATGGTGGACCAGTTGGTCCATTCCACGGTGCCCATCACGGTCCAGCGCGGATCGAGCTTGGAACGGATGGAGGCGGTGACCTGGTCGGGCAAGGTCATGCCGGCGCTCGCATTCAGCACGCCAAGGGGCGTGCCGAGCGGCGTATAGATGGTGGTCAGGCCCTCAAGATTCTGGCTGAGCTGCGAGCGGTAGCCCACACCCAGAGTGGTGCCGGGCGCCAGCGTGAACAGGGCGCCGAGGGTGAAGCCATAGGCGATGGAGCTGCCGTCCACCTGGGTGTAGCCGGTAGCGTAGGTGGGCGCGCCGGTGATGAGCTGGGCCTGGCCGAGCCGGGCGTCCATGTAATTGGCCTGGAGGCCGCCACCGATGGTCATCCAGTCGGTGACGCGATAGGCAACCTGGGCGCCAATGTTGAAATCGGCGATGCGGTTGTAGCAGCCATAATAGCGGCCCGACCAATTGCACGGCGCATCGGTGATGAGACCATAGGGAGAGGTGAGCGAGAGGCCAACGGCCCAGCGATCCCAGGCATAGGTGGCATAGCCGGTGGGCAGCACGCCGTTGTCGACGATGTCGCCGACCCCCACCGCGCCCAGATTTGAGCCGAGCGCGCTGCGGGCGCTGGTCACGTCGATGGAGGCATGGGGAGCGATATAGGTGACGTTGCCTTCCAACTGGAGGCCGGGCACGAAGCTGATGGCCGCCGGGTTCCAGTACATGGAGGCAAGGCCCGCCCCGCCGGCCGCGTTTCCGGCGAAAGATGACCCCTGATAATAGGCACTCTGTTCGCGAAGGCCGAAGCCGCCCGCCTGCGCGGCCGTAGCCGCGCCCAGCAGGACGACCGGCACAATAAGAGCCGGGGAAGTGCGAGACAGGCCGCTGGCGATGGACATGGTGCCCCCTTAGAATTGAGCGTTTCCCGGCATCCGACTTTTGTGCGGCGCACTTATTCGTGCATCAGATGCCCTATACGTCACCCAGCATGAACAAGCGGCCAGCATCGTCAACCGGGCAAATGCAGCGACCGACGATCTTCCCTCACCTCCTTTTGAGGGTGTGGCATTTCAGTCACGAAAGCGGCATCTCAACGGCAATAACGCGGCGAGTCTCCGCCCCTCCTGCACGAATGGGCACCCATGACACGTCAATCATACTGACCGTTTTCAAGGGGTGGAGGGAAGAATCGGCTCGGGCGCGGTTGTGCGCCGCGACATCTGCAGCCGGACAACCTTTCGCCACCTTCTGCGGCGCAGCAACGAATGCCGGAAGGACGGCTTTGCAGCCTCTTGCAGCCAAGGTCAAAGCATGTATCGTAAGAGCCGTGAGTTGACGTATAGGTGAGGTGACGGCTGTGGATTCCCCTCGCACTGCCCATGGCGGACTGACGGACACGTTCTTCACCGTCACGGAGTTGGCGCGCGATCTCGCCATCACGCCGCGCACCATCCGATTCTATGAGGACAAGGGCCTCATCACGCCCCGCCGCGCCGGCAACATCCGCGTTTATACCAAGCGCGACCGGGCCCGCATGGTGCTGATCCTGCGGGGCAAGCGCCTGGGCTTCAGCCTGCGCGAGATCAAGGAATATCTCGACCTCTACGACATCGACCCCTCCCAGACGGAGCAGATCCGCCTGCTCCTGAAGAAGGTGCGCACGCGCCTGGAGATGCTCGAGGACCAGCGCCTCGCACTTGAGGAGAGCATCCTCGAACTGAAGGACATCGAGGACCAGACCCTGGCTGCCCTGGCGCAGCAGGTGGCAGCGGCCAAGGCCGCCGGCTGATCCGGTCCCCGATCGGCAATCCGCCGCCGGAAAAGCCGGCGGCCGGCAAAGAACAACGACAGTGTTTCTGGCAGGAGAGCCCATGCAGAACGTGGTCATCGCGGGCTATGCTCGCTCGCCCTTCACCCCCGCCAAGAAGGGCGATCTCGCCCGGGTGCGGCCTGACGACCTGGCCGCCCAGGTCATCCGCGAGCTGATCGTTCGCACCAAGGTGAATGCCGAGGACATCGAGGATCTCATCCTCGGCTGCGCCTTTCCGGAAGCCGAGCAAGGCTTCAATGTGGCGCGCCTGGTGGGCATGATCGCCGAGCTGCCGCAATCGGTGGCGGGCGTCACGGTGAACCGCTTCTGTGGCTCCTCCATGCAGGCGGTGCACCTGGCGGCCGGGCAGATCCAGCTCGGGGCCGGCGAAGTGTTCATCTGCGCCGGCGTGGAGAGCATGAGCCGCGTGCCCATGACCGGCTTCAACCCCATGCCGAACCCCGCGCTGCACGCCAAGAACCATGCCGCCTATATGGGCATGGGCGACACCGCAGAGAATGTCGCGCGCAAGTGGCAGATCACCCGCGCCGACCAGGACGTGTTCGCTTTGGAGAGCCAGCGCAAGGCCGCGGCCGCCCAGGCGGAAGGGCGGCTCGATTCCGAGATCGTCGCCATCCGCGCCAATGGTTCGGTGATCGACAAGGACGGCTGCATCCGCGCCGAGACCACCGCCGAGGACCTCGCCGGCCTCAAGCCCTCTTTCGACCAGAACGGCACCGTGACCGCCGGCACCTCCTCGCCTCTGACCGACGGCGCCGCCGCCGTGCTGGTGTGCACGGAAGCCTATGCCGAGCGTAACGGCCTCACGCCCCTCGCGCGCCTCAAGGGCGTGGCGGTGGCCGGCTGTGCGCCGGAAATCATGGGCATCGGCCCCGTGGAGGCCACGCGCAAGGCGCTCAAGCGCTCCAATATCGAGATCGGCGACGTGGACGTGGTGGAGCTGAATGAGGCCTTCGCCTCCCAAGCGCTCGCCTGCGCCCGCGAGCTGGGCATCAAGGGTGAGACCATGAACAAGGATGGCGGCGCCATCGCGCTCGGCCATCCGCTGGGCGCCACGGGCGCGCGCATCGTCGGCAAGGCGGCCGCGCTCCTGCAGCGCGAGGGCGGGCGCTATGCGCTGGCCACCCAGTGCATCGGCGGCGGCCAGGGCATCGCCACCGTCCTCGAGCGGATCTGAGGGAGGCGCACGCCATGAGCGACACGCCCCGCGAGATCAAGAAAGTCGCCGTCATCGGCGCCGGCGTCATGGGCGCCGGCATCGCCGCCCATGTGGCCAATGCCGGCATCGAGGTGCTCCTCCTCGACATCGTTCCGGAGGGCGCCACCAACCGCAACGCCATCGCCGAGAAGGCCGTGGAGCGCCTCCTGAAGGCTGATCCTGCTGCCTTCATGTCCAAGCGCAATGCGCGCCTGGTGAAGCCCGGCAATATCGAGGACAACCTCGCCGACCTCGCCTCGTGCGACTGGATCGTGGAAGCGGTCATCGAGCGCCTGGACATCAAGCAGGCGCTCTATGCCAAGATCGATGCGGTGCGCACGCCCGGCACGGCGGTGTCCTCTAACACCTCCACCATTCCCTTGGCCGACCTGACAAACGGCCTGCCCGAGGGCTTCCGGCGCGACTTCCTGATCACCCACTTTTTCAATCCGCCGCGCTACATGCGCCTGCTGGAAATCGTCGCCGGTGCCGACACGGACCCGGCAACGGCTGCCCGGGTGAAAGCCTTCGCCGACGTGAAGCTCGGCAAGACCGTGGTGGACTGCAAGGACACCCCCGGCTTCATCGCCAATCGGCTGGGCACCTATTGGATCCAAGCCGCGGTGATCTCGGCGCTGGACCTCGGTCTGCGCGTCGAGGAAGCCGACGCGGTCATGGGCCGCCCCTTCGGCATCCCCAAGACCGGCATTTTCGGCCTCCTGGATCTCGTTGGCCTCGACCTGATGCCCCATGTGCAGGGTAGCCTGGAGCGGGCGCTGCCCAAGTCGGACCCCTTCCACGCCTTGCTGCGTGACGTGCCGCTGCTGCGCGACATGATCGCCAACGGCTATACCGGCCGGAAGGGCAAGGGCGGCTTTTATCGCCTCAACCGCGAGGGCGGCGGCAAGGTGAAGGAGGCCATCGACCTGTCGACCGGCGCCTATCGCCGGGAGGAAAAGGCCCAGCTTTCCGAGCTTGAGGACCTCTCCAAGGACCTGCCCGCGCTGCTCGCCAGCGAGGGTCCCGCCGGCCGCTATGCCTGGTCCGTCATGGGTCGAACGCTGGCCTATGCGGCCCGCCTCGTCCCCGAGGCCGCCGACACCGTGGTGGCCATCGATGAAGCCATGCGCCTTGGCTACAATTGGAAGCTCGGCCCCTTCGAGTTGATCGACAAGATCGGCGCAGACACCCTCGCCGCCCGCCTGGAGGCGGAGGGTGCGGAGGTTCCCGCCTTGCTTGCCGCCGCCCGCGGAAAATCCTTCTACCGGGTGGACGACGGTCGCCAGCAATATCTGGGCACCGACGGCGACTATCACGATGTGGTGCGGCCGGACGGCGTGCTGCTGCTCGCCGACATCAAGCTGCGCTCCAAGCCGATCCAGAAGAATGGATCGGCGGCCCTTTGGGACATTGGCGACGGCGTGGTGTGCCTGGAGTTCACCAGCAAGGGCAATTCGCTGGACGAGGGCATCATCACGCTGCTCGCCCGCGCCATTCCGCTGGTGAAGTCCAAGTACAAGGCCCTCGTCATCTATAACGAGGGCACCAATTTCTCGGTGGGTGCCAATCTGGGCCTTGCCTTGTTCGCCTGCAACATCGCGGCCTTCGGCGAGGTGGAGAAGCTGGTGGCCACCGGCCAGCAGACCTATCAGCAGCTCAAATACGCCCCCTTCCCCGTGGTGTCGGCGCCCGCCGGCATGGCGCTCGGCGGCGGCTGCGAGATCCTGCTGCATTCGGATGCCGTGCAGGCCCATGCGGAGAGCTATATTGGCTTGGTGGAATGCGGCGTCGGCCTGCTTCCCGGCTGGGGCGGCTGCAAGGAGATGCTGACCCGCTGGCAGAATGCCAAGGGCGTTCCGCACGGGCCCATGCCGGCCACCTCCAAGGTGTTCGAGATGGTCTCCACCGCCACCGTGTCCAAGTCGGCGGCGGAAGCGAAGGAATATCTGTTCCTGCGCGAAACCGACGGCATCACCATGAACCGCGACCGCCTGCTGGCGGACGCCAAGGCCAAGGCCCTGGCGCTGGCGGAAAACTATGTACCGCCCAAGCCCGTGGACCTCACCTTGCCCGGCCCCTCCGGCAAGACCGCCTTGGTGATGGCGGCGGAAGGCTTCCACAAGCGGGGCATCGCCACCAAACATGATCTGGTGGTGGCGGACGCGCTGGCGGAGGTGCTCTCCGGCGGCAAGGCGGACCATATCGAGCCGGTGAAGGAAGCGGACGTGCTGGAGCTGGAGCGCGCCGGCTTCATGCGCCTCATCCGCACCAATGGAACGCTTGCCCGCATCGAGCACACGCTCGAGACGGGCCGTCCGCTGCGCAATTAGCCGCCTTCAACCTCCCGCTGCCCGGCAGCGGGAGGTGTTCCAGGGATAACCCCCAGGCAGAACAATTTCGGGAAGACGCCCATGCAGACCTATCAGCCGCCGCTCCGCGACATGCGTTTCGTGCTGCACGAGCTTCATGGCAGCGAAGCGCTCAAGGACATGAAGGGCCTCGAAGAGGTCACACCCGACCTCATCGACGCCGTGCTGGACGAGGCCGCAAAGCTCGTCACTGAGGTGCTCGCCCCCCTCAATGTGGTCGCCGACCAGAAGGGCTGCACCTATGAGAATGGCGTGGTGCGTACCCCGCCCGGCTTCAAGGAGGCCTACGAGACCTATCGCGAGGGCGGCTGGAACGGCATTGCCTGTGACCCCGAATGGGGCGGCCAGGGCCTGCCCGCCAGCGTGACTAAGCTGGTGGAGGAGATGATGTGCTCCGCCAACATCGCTTTCGGCCTTTATCCCGGCCTCACCCACGGCGCCTATGTGGCGCTCTCCCATCATGCCTCGCAGGAGCTGAAAGAGCGCTTCCTGCCCAAGATGGTGGAGGGCGTGTGGTCCGGCACCATGTGCCTCACCGAGCCCCATTGCGGCACCGATCTCGGCCTGCTGCGCACCAAGGCGGAGCCGCTCGGCGACGGCTCCTATGCCATCACCGGCTCGAAGATCTTCATCTCGGCCGGCGAACACGACATGACCGAGAACATCGTCCACCTGGTGCTGGCGCGCCTGCCGGACGCGCCCAAGGGCATCAAGGGCATCAGCCTCTTCCTGGTGCCCAAGTTCCTGCCCACGGAAGATGGTCGCCCGGGCATGCGCAATGGCGTCACCTGCACCGGCATCGAGCACAAGATGGGCATCCATGGCTCGGCCACCTGCCAGA
The DNA here is from genome assembly GCF_017742835.1 of Aquabacter sp. L1I39. Taxonomy (GTDB): domain Bacteria; phylum Pseudomonadota; class Alphaproteobacteria; order Rhizobiales; family Xanthobacteraceae; genus L1I39. Next base: position 2,941,522 of record NZ_CP072392.1, on the reverse strand, counting down.
TGTCCTTCGACGAGGCCAAGGGCTGGCTGGTGGGCGAACCCCATAAGGGGATGCGCGCCATGTTCTCCATGATGAATTCCGAGCGCCTCTCGGTGGGCGCGCAGGGCCTGGGCGTCGGCGAGGCGGCCTATCAGGGCGCGGTCTCCTATGCCAAGGAGCGCCTGCAGGGCCGCGCGCTGACCGGCGCGAAATATCCCGACAAGCCCGCAGACCCCATCATCGTGCACCCCGATGTGCGGCGCACGCTGATGACCATGCGGGCCTATAATGAGGGCTGCCGCGCCCTCTCCGGCTGGGTGGCCCGCAATCTCGACCTGATGGAGCGCGCCCAGGATCCGGAAGAGCGCCAGCGGGCGGAGGACTTCACCGCCCTCATGACCCCCATCGTCAAGGCGCTGTTCACCGATCTCGGCTTCGAGAATGCCTCGCTCGGTGTCCAGGTCTATGGCGGCCACGGTTATATTCGTGACCACGGCATGGAGCAGTATCTGCGCGATGCCCGCATCGCCATGATCTATGAGGGCACCAATGGCGTGCAGGCATTGGACCTGGTGGGCCGCAAGCTCGGCGCCCATACCGGCCGCTATCTGCGCGCCTTCTTCCATCCCGTGCTCGCTTATATCGAGAGCAAGGTGGACGACGATAATCTGGGTCCGCTGGTCGGCCCCTTGAGCAAGGCATTCGGCGCGCTCCAGCTCGCCACTGCCCATATCGCTCAGAAGGGCCTGAAGGATCCGGATGAGGCGGGCGCCGCCGCCACCGAATATCTGCGCCTCTTCGGGCTGGTGGCGCTCGGCTATATGTGGGTGCGCATGGCGGAAGTCGCCTATGCCAAGAAGGACGAGCCCGACGCCGACCGGGCCTTCTATGAAGGCAAGATCATCACCGCCCGCTTCTTCATCGACCGCCTGCTGCCCCAGGTGGCCGGCCTGTGGGGTTCCATCAAGACCGGCAAGGCGTCCATGATGGACATGCCCGCCGACCTGTTCTGACGCGCCACACCGCGCGTTTTCGGCTTACACCTCGCGTCCCGCCCGCCCGGGCGGGACGCTTTTTCATGGAAGGCCCGACCCCGATGCCCGACGCCGCAACCCTCATCGAGAAGCTCGGCGAACATTCCGCCACCCTGTCCACCCTCGGCTACAAGGTCCGCTTCGACCTGACCGACCTGGAGTCCTCGATCCTCCTCGACGCCACCAATGGCGGGGCGGACCTGTCCGAGGAACGGGGCGAGGCGGACGCGGTCCTCAAGCTGACCAGTGACACCTTGGACAAGCTCATCACGGGCCGCATGGGGCCGATGCTCGCCTTCACCACGGGCCGTCTGAAGCTGGAGGGCTCGCAGGGCGTGGCGCTCAAGCTGGCTGGCCTGCTCGATGAGATGAACTGACCGACAAGAGGCGGCGTCTGCCCGCGCCGCCTCTCTCCTCAGTCACGATTTGGCCGGCTGTATAAATTAGATCCATTTTGAACTATTGCGCCAGCGGCTTACCTCAAAGGGAGGTGCCCAATATTTCCAACCTTTGCCCAGACCATGGGTACACACCATTGGAACACATAGTTCCTCCATTTCTGTCTTAAATGTAATGCGATTTGCAGAGGGCAGAACCGGAGGTGGGACTGGCATTCGGCTTGGACGGTGATATGGTGCCCGCGCGGTGACGGACAATAGTCCTGCGTTGGAGAGATCGATGAAGTCATTGATTTACGGAGCGCTTTTCGCGATGGTCGGCGCGGTCGGCCTCGCGCAAGCCCAGACCAGCAAGCCCGCGAATGTCATCGACATGCCGCCGGCCAATTGGCTGTTCGTCCAGGTGGCCGATCAGGTCACCATTGACGACAAGACCATCACCCTCAAGGGCGTCGCTCCCCAGACCCTGATGTTCTCGGACCGTCCCGAGCGCATGACGGGCGATGCGCCTACCCCCGCCTTCGTGAAGTTCTGGAACAGCGGCAAGTCCGACTTCCAGAAGGACCCGCCGAACGCCACCCTGGCGGTGACCGTCGACGGCAAGTCCGTGACCACGGTGGTTGAACTGACCGATCCGCAGTTGAACGGCGATACGCTCACCTACAATTACCGCGTGCTCGGCGGCGACGAACTGCCCAAGACCGGCACCAATGCCAACCTGTTCATCGACTGGTGGTACGGCCCCGGCTGGGGTCCCGGCTGGCGCGGTGGCTATTGCTGGCGCGGCCCCTATGGCGGCCTGCACTGTCGTCCGGCCTGGTGATCCAGGCTTCGGCAGACCTGACATGAAGAACCCCGCCCGGCGTGGCCGCGGCGGGGTTTTTCATGTCCATCAGGCGATGGCCCGAGGGGAGCCCCGGGCCGTGCCGGGATCAGGCGACTTCCAGGCCCACATCCACATTGCCGCGGGTGGCGTTGGAATAGGGGCACACCTGATGTGCCTTCTGAACCAAGCGCTCGGCTTCCGCCTTGTCCACACCCGGCAGGTTGATCTTCAGCGAAGCCGTGATGCCAAAACCGCCTTCCGAACGGGGACCGATGCCGACCGTCGCGGTGACGGTGGCGTCGGAGGGGATGCGCACCTTCTCCTGGGAGGCGACGAACTTCAGCGCGCCGAGGAAGCAGGCGGAATAGCCAGCCGCGAACAGTTGCTCGGGATTGTTGCCCTCGCCGCCGGCGCCGCCCAGTTCCTTGGGGGTGGTCAGCTTCACATCGAGGGTCCCGTCCGCAGTGGTGGACCGACCGTCGCGGCCGCCGGTGGCAGTGGCCTGGGTGGTGTATTTCACATCGACCGACATGGCGTCTCTCCTGAGTGCGGCCTCGGCGTGAGGCCCGTTGCCGTGATGGGATTTTAATAATACGCAATTTAATCGCGCACAATATAAAATCCATCCGCTCTCTTTTTCGTGAACGCCTGCCGGCCGCTTATGTTCCCCTGTTGCCCCTCCCGCTGAGCTTTGCCAGATCACGCGGTAGGAAGCGGCTTTTCGAGGGGCAAGGTGACGTGCTGCGACAGACCGCCCTTGGCGCGATTGGTCAGCCGCAGTGTGCCGCCGTGCCGCGTGATGATCTCGTGGGCGATGGCAAGGCCGAGGCCGGCACCGGGAATCGCCGCTTGCCGCGCGGGATCGATGCGGAAAAAGGGCTCGAACGCCCGGTCTAAGAGCGCCTCGGGGATACCGGGCCCCTCGTCCTGGACGAGGAGGTGGGCGTTCTCGCCATCGCTCCACACTTTCAGGCGCGCGCCGCGGCCATGGGTGGCTGCGTTGACCACGAGATTGCGGACCGCGCGCTTCAGCGATAGCGGCCGGGCGGGGACGAGCACCGGCTCGCCCTCCTCCAGGTCGGCGCTCAGGCCGCTCTGGCGCGCCTCGTCGCACACGGCGCCCGCCAGTTCATCCAGGCCCAGCACTTCCAGCTCGGAGGTGGAGACCTCTTCCCGCACCAGGCGGATGGCACTGTCGGCGATGCGGTCCAGTTCCTCCAGGTCGGCGAACCACTTCTCCCGTTCGTCTTCGTCGGAGAGGAACTCGGCCCGCAGCCGCAGCCGGGTGAGCGGAGTGCGAAGGTCATGCGCCGCCGCAGCGACGATGCGCATGCGGCTTTCCATGGCCCCCCGAAGGCGCTCCCCCAGGGCGTTGATGGTGCGGACCGCAGCCCGCACTTCTGCGGAGCCCACTTCCTTCAGCACCGGCAATTCGCCGTTGGGGCCGATCTCGTCCACGGTCTTCTGCAACAGCACCAGGGGGCGCAGCAGGCGATTGACGACCACCAGGATCACCGCCGTGAAGCCGATGCCGGTGAGCATCAGCCAAGCCACCAGGCGCAACGGGAACGAGGGCGGCGGCAGTGTCATGCTCACATCCATGGGCACGTTCAGCCAGCGCCCATCTGCCAGCCTGAGCGCGACCACTTCCCGCGGGCCGGGTCCGTCGGGTGGCAGCGGAGGCGGGCGGCCCGCCATGTCGCCGCGTCCGGGCTCGGGATCGGGCAGGCGCACCACCTGAACCTCTGCTTGACGGCCGAGCCGCGCGAGGGCATCGGCCACCTCGGCAGTCCGCCGCCCCTCAACGGTTCCTTTGGGAGGGGTGTCCGCCACGAGGGTAGCGCGCGTCCGCTCGGCGCCATTTCCACCTTCCAACAGGGCCGCGATGAAGGCGGCCTGTGTCACTGTCGAGGCCAGATCCGGACGTGGCGGCGGGGCACCGCGATCGAGCACCAAGAATGTAATGGCGCCCGAAAGCACCACCACCACCAGAAGCACGGCGACAACGAGCGCGGCGACCTTGGTGCGGAGCGACGTCAAGCGTCACACTCGACCACTTCAACCCGCGCCGCGAACTGGTAGCCCCCATTGCGCTGGGTCTTGAGCAGGCTGAACGTGCCCTGGTCTCCGAGCTTGCGGCGCAACCGGCTCACCAGCACGTCGATGGACCGGTCGAACGGCCCGGCCTCCCGCCCTTGGGTGATGTCCAGCAATTGCTCCCGCGACAGCACGCGACCAGGCCGCTCCAGGAAGGCGACGAGAAGGTCGAACTCGGCGGCGGTGAGCACCACTTCCTGCCCCTGCTCGTCGAGCACCCGCCGGCTGCTGGGCTCCGCCATGAAGCTTGAAAAGCGATACTGGCGGTTGGAGACCGCGTGCTCGTCATGGTCAGAGAAGCGCCGCATCACCGCGCGGATGCGCGCCACCAGCTCGCGCGGATTGAAGGGCTTGCCCAGATAGTCGTCCGCTCCCACCTCTAGGCCGATGATCCGATCCACCTCCTCCTTCAGCGCGGTGAGAAGGATGATCGGCACGCGGGAGCGCCCGCGCAACGCGCGACACAGGTCAAGCCCCGAGGCGTCGGGCAGCATCAGGTCCAGCACCACGAGGTCGATCCGGTTGGTGGCGAGGGCCTCTTCCATCTCTCGCCCGCTGGCGGCAGAGGAGACGCGAAATCCCTGGCTGGTGAGGTAGCGACCCAGCAGCTTGCGAATTTCATGGTCGTCATCGACCACCAGAACGTGCGTTGTTGCTTCCACGGCGACCTTTGCCTCGATGTGTTGCTGAAGGCGCTTGTAACCGAGCTTACTGGTGCGGCCGTGTCGGCATTTGCAAGCGCGTGTTTCCACCGGCGGCCCGGCAACATTCAGACACCATTCTCCACCCGAGGGACACCTCCCGGCAATGGCGGGACGAAGTCGGGCAATGTGCGAGGACTAGCTTGATCCCATTCAAGGTCATGGGACAACAGTCATGAGCCGGACAATCAGGCCAAAGCGCGGCACCATCCTTAAGGTCGTCACAGCCCTTGCCGGGGTAGCCGTAGCTGGATGGGCCATCGCCGACACCGCCGGCGTCGGATCCCTTCGCCCCTCCGAGCTTGCGTCAGGCATTGTGCTCGCCGCTGCGCCTGGAACCGATGCTCCATCCTTGTCCCCCGCGCCGCCTCGGCCAGAGCGTCCGGCCGCCCGCAATGCCGGACCGGGCGGGCCGGGCGATGTCCAGCCCCCCCGCCCCGTCGGCCCGCCGCCCCTGCCCGGCCCCGCACGGCTCGCCCAGCTTCTCGCCGCGGCCGAAACCTATGTCGGCGTCAAGGCAGACCAGATCGATGCCTGGCGGACCTTCACCGATGCGGCCATCGCCCTGGTCCCCCAGCCCCCCGCCGGCGCACCGGCGCGCACCGATGAGCCCTTCGCCCGCGCCAGCGAGATGGCAGGTCGCCTGGCCTCCGAAGGAAAGAAGGCGGAACAGCTCCTCGCCGCCATCCAGCAATTGAAGACGAAGCTCACGCCGGCCCAGCTACAGCGGGTGGCGCAGTTCGAGGCCATGCTGCCACCTCCTCCCCCGCCGCCCGGTGCCATGCGGGAGCCGGGGCGCCCGTCCCATGTGCCGGTCCCGCCACCCATGCCGAACTGAATGCGAACGGGAGAGCACGCCCCCACACCTGTGCTCTCCCCCAGCGGGCATGCCTCGGCATGCCCGCTGCCCCCTTGGCGTCGCCGCGCTTTGGCAGCGCCGCAGGAAAGGAAGGATGCGCCCCCACACCTGCATCCTTCCCCGGACGGGCGTGGCTTCGGCCACGCCCGTCTTCCGTTTTGGGGACAGATCATCCTCTGACAGGTCGCCGCGCTGTCAGGGCCGGACGTTCAGATGTGGCTATAGTTCAGCCGGGCGAGGCGCACGGGCATGCCCTCGCCATCCAGGATCTCGAATCCCGCGCTCTCGAAAGTCTCGCCCACGATCCGGGCCGCGATGCCAGCAGCCCCCAACTCGGAGATGAACCCCTCGGCGCGGCGGAACGGAACGCAGGCTGCGATCTCGTAATCATCGCCGCCCGCCAGGATCGCCTCCCAGAGCGCGGGCTCCGCCGCAAGCACGGTACGCGCGGCGTCAGAGAGCGGAACGGCGTCCCGCCGCAGGAGCCCCCCGCAGCCAGACACACGCAGCATCTTCGCCACATCCCCGGCAAGGCCGTCCGATAGGTCCATGGCCGCGCTTGCCCGGTTGCGCAGGATGCCCGCCGCAGCAAGGCGCGGCTGGGGATGGAGATAGCGATCGCGCAGGAAGGCCCGCTGCACGGGGGTGAGGGCGGCAAAGCCCGGCCGGTCCGGCGTCAGGCGCAGCGCCAGCCCGAGGGCCGAATCACCGATGGTGCCGGTGACGATGATGGCTTCATTCGGCCGCGCGCCGGTGCGCGGCACAAAGCGTCCGGTGGGAACGCTCCCAATGGCGGTCAGTGACAGGGTCACGGGACCGGGCGTGTGCACGGTGTCGCCGCCCAGCAACGGGCAGCCATAAAGATCGCAATCCGCGCCAAGGCCGATGGCGAAATCCTCCAGCCATTCCGGGGCCGTGTTGCGGGCAACCGCGAGGGCGATGAGGGCTCCGACGGGCTGCGCGCCCTTGGCCGCAAGGTCCGACACGTTCACCCGCAACAGCTTGCGCGCGATGGAGGCGGGGGGATCATCAGGGAAGAAATGGACGCCGGCCACCAGCGCGTCCTTGGTCAGAACCAACTCGCTGTCCGGTGGCGGACGCAGCAGGGCCGCGTCATCCAAAAGCCCGCGTGCGGCGGGGTGGCGCGCGATCGGCCGGAAGAGGCGCGCGATGAAGGCGTCCTCTCCCGACCCGTCGCTCATGTCAGGCGGCTCCTGGCCGGGAGAATTCGGCGGCGCGGAGCTCCCGCGCCAGCGTGTCGAGCACCGCATTGACCATGCCGGTCTCGTCCCGCTCCAGGAAGGCGCCGGCCACGTTCACATATTCGGCCACCACCACGCGGGCGGGAATGTCCGGCCGGCCGATCAGCTCGTAAGCGCCGGCGCGCAGTGTCGCGCGCAGCACCGTCTCCACCCGGCGCAGCGGCCAGCCGGCGGCGAGCGCCTGGTCAATCATGGGATCGATGCGCAATTGCTCGCGCAGGACGCCCTGCACCACGTCGCGGAAGAGGTTGGTGTCGGCGTCGGGATATTCCACGCCCTCCACCTCGCGACCGAGCCAATAGCTCTGGAACTGGGCCAGGATATCCTGAACCGGCGTTCCGGCCACGTCCATCTGGTAGAGCGCCTGCACCGCCCCGAGGCGCGCCGCGCTCTTCTTCAGGGGTTTGCCATTGCCTTCGCTCATGCCGACACCTGCCGCTTGAGGCGGATCAGCGACAAGGCCGCCTCCGCCGCGCCGCCACCCTTGTTGCCCTCGGCCACCCGCGCCCGCTCCCAGGCCTGCGCCTCGGTCTCGACCGTCAGGATGCCGTTGCCCGTGGGCAGGCCATGGGCCAGCGCCAGGTCCATCAGGGCGCGGGAGGATTCGCCCGCCACGATCTCGAAATGATAGGTCTCGCCGCGAATGACGCAACCGAGCGCCACCAGCCCCTCATAGGGGTCGCCCTGAAGCTCGGCGCCTTCCATGGCGATCTCTGCGGCGATGGGGATTTCCAGCGCGCCCGGCACCGTCACCACGTCCACCCGCGCACCCGCCGCCTCCAGCGCGCCCTTGGCGCCGCTGAGCAGTTCGTCCGCCAGTTCCTCGTAGAAGCGGCCTTCCACGATCAGAACACGGGCGCCGGTGACCGGCTCGTTCGTGTCGCTCGCGCCCGCGCTGCGCGTGCCTGCCATGATGTCTCTCCTCGATCCGCGCTGACGGGTACTAGCCTCGGGGGAACTCCGCAAGCCGCGCCGCATAGCGCGCCATCAGGTCCACTTCCAGATTCACCAGATCACCGGCCTTCGCCGTCCCCCAACTGGTCACAGCCAGCGTATGGGGGATGAGCAGGCAGGTGAAGCGATTGCCCGCCACCGTATTGACGGTGAGCGAGGTGCCATCAAGGCACACCGAGCCCTTGGCGGCGATGAACCGCGCCAGATGATCGGGCGCCTCGAAGGTGAACCGGCTGGTCTCGGCGAAGTCCTCCCGCTCCACCAGCGGGATCGCCGCATCCACATGGCCGGTCACGAGGTGCCCGCCCAGCTCCGCCCCCATGGCCAGCGCTCGCTCCAGATTGACCCGCTGCCCCTCCCCCCACTTGGCCACCGTCGTGATGGCTAGCGTCTCGGGGGCGGCATCGAAGGTGAAGAGGGAACCGAGCGGCCCGCCGGGGGTAGCGGAGGTCACGGTCAGGCAGACGCCCGAGCAGCAGATGGAGGCGCCGATCTCGACCCCTTCCGCTGGGTAATGGGAGGCGATGGTGAGGGTGCGCACCTCGTTATGGGCGCGCACCTCGGTCAGAAGGCCGAGGTCGGAAACAATGCCGGTGAACATGGCGCACTTCCGCTCTGAGAAGAAGAAATTCGCCGGTCTTTTCGACCATTTCAGCCGGTATGTCGATGCGCCTCAGCGCGCATCTGCCGTGCGCGGCATTCAGCGTCGCACCAGCCGGACCATGCGGTCCACACCGAAGCTTGCCTCCTCCACCCGCACGAAGCCGACCGGCTCCAGCAGCCGGCCGAGCGGCTGGCCGGGCAGGGCGTCGAGGGCGAAATCCCCAAGCGGAACAGGGGATTGGAACACGGCCACCTCGTCCACCAGGCCCGCTTCCAAGAGGCCCGCCGCCAGATGCGGCCCGCCCTCCACCATCACCCGGGTGACCCCGACAAGACCGAGCAGGTGCATGACGGCCGAAAGATCCAGCCGCCCGCGCCTCCCCCTCGGCACCCGATAGACTTCAACCCCTTGGTCTACAAGAGCTTTCTCCTTGTCGGCGGGCGCATCCTCCGCACAGACCACCCAGAGCGGAACCTGCTCGGCCGTACCGACCAGGCGGGACGACAAGGGCAGCCGCAAGTCCCCGTCCAGCACCACCCGAACCGGCGAGCGGCCTTCCAGGCCAGGCAGACGGCAGGTCAGGAGGGGATCGTCCGCCAGGGCCGTGCCGATCCCGACCAGAATGACATCGGTCTGCGCACGCAGGCCATGAACCTTCTCGCCCGCCTGGGGACCTGTGATCCCGACGGGCTTCGGTCCGGGCAGTCCGACCTTCCCATCGGCGGAAACCGCCATCTTTAGAAGGACATGCGGGCGTCCGCGGGTGACGCGGCTGATGTGCCCGGCATGGTCGAGAAAGGCCTGTTCGGCACCGACACCCACCGTCACCCAGATGCCCGCCGCCCGCAGACGGGCAACGCCGCGCCCTTTCACCCGCCGGTCGGGATCCTCAATGGCGGTGACCACCCTGCGGATTCCGACGGCGACTACGGCGTCGGCGCAGGGCGGGGTGCGGCCGTAATGGGAGCAGGGTTCGAGGGTGACATAGAGCGTCGCGCCGCGCGCGCCCTCCCCGGCCTGGGCCAAGGCGAGAGGCTCGGCATGCGGCCGGCCCGCCGGAGCGGTTCCCGCTTCTCCAATAATTTCAGGGCCTTGGGATGTATGACGAACCACAACCGCGCCCACTGACGGGTTTGGCCAGGTCCGCCCGAGACCGGCCTGCCCCACCGCCAGGGCGCGCGCCATGAGACGCTCGTCGACCTCCGGAGTAGTGACAGGGTAGGGGTCGGAGACCTTGAGCCCGCCGTCGCTCACTCGACGCTCCGGGGCGGCTCGCCCTGGTGGCCGAGCTCTCCGAGAAGGCTCTCGAAGTCCTTGGCTTCCCTGAAGTTTCTATAGACGGACGCGAACCGCACATAGGCCACGTCGTCGATCTGCTTCAGGCCTTCCATGACCATCTCGCCGATGATCTCGGACGTGATCTCGGTTTCTCCGAGGCTTTCCAGCTGGCGAACAAGGCCGGAAAGCATGCGTTCCACGCGTTCCGTTTCCACCGGCCGCTTGCGCAGGGCGATCTCCACCGAGCGGGCCAGCTTGTCCCGGTCGAACGGCACCCGCCGGCCGGACCGCTTCACCACCATCAGCTCGCGCAGCTGCACCCGCTCGAAGGTGGTGAACCGCCCGCCGCAATCAGGGCAGACCCGACGGCGGCGGATGGCGGTGTTGTCCTCGGTGGGACGGCTGTCCTTCACCTGGGTGTCCAGGCTGCCGCAATAGGGACACCGCATGGTACCTCTCCCGCTCCGGTGTCCCGACCGCGCTCAGTAAATGGGGAAGCGGTCGAGCAGGGCGCCGACCTTCTCGCGCACGGCGGCTTCCACCAGGCTGTCCTCATCGACGCCCTTCTGGGACAGGACTTCCAGCACCTCGGCGATCATGTCGCCCACCTGCTGGAATTCCTTCACGCCAAAGCCGCGCGTGGTGCAGGCCGGGGTGCCGAGGCGCACGCCGGAGGTCACGAAGGGCTTCTCGGGATCGAACGGAATGCCGTTCTTGTTGGTGGTGATGTGGGCCCGGCCGAGCGCGGTCTCCGACACCTTGCCGGTGAGGCGCTTGGGGCGCAGGTCCACCAGCATGACGTGGGTGTCGGTGCCGCCGGAGACGATGGCGAAGCCGTGCCCGCGCAGGGTTTCCGCAAGCGCCTTCGCGTTCTCGACCACGTTCTTCGCGTAAAGCTTGAACTCCGGACGCAGCGCCTCGCCGAAGGCCACCGCCTTGGCGGCGATCACATGCATCAGCGGGCCGCCCTGGATGCCGGGGAAAATGGCCGAGTTGAACTTCTTGGCCAGTTCCTCGTCATTGGTCAGGATCATGCCGCCGCGCGGGCCGCGCAGGGTCTTGTGGGTGGTGGTGGTCACCACATGGGCATGGGGGAAGGGGCTGGGGTGCGCGCCGCCCGCCACCAAGCCGGCGAAATGCGCCATGTCCACCATGAGCTTGGCGCCCACGCTGTCGGCGATCTCGCGCATTTTGGCGAAATCGATGACGCGCGGATAGGCCGAGCCGCCGGCCACAATCAGCTTGGGCTTGTGCTGGTCGGCGAGGCGGGCCACCTCTTCATAGTCGATGCGGTGGTCATCGGGGCGCACGCCATAGGGCACCACGTTGAACCAGCGGCCGGACATGTTCACCGGCGAGCCGTGGGTCAGGTGACCGCCGGCGGCCAGGTTCAGGCCGAGATAGGTGTCGCCAGGCTGGAGCAGCGCGAAGAACACGCCCTGATTGGCCTGGCTGCCCGAATTGGGCTGCACGTTGGCGAAGCCGCAATTGAACAGCTTCTTGGCCCGCTCGATGGCGAGGTTCTCGGCCACGTCCACGAACTGGCAGCCGCCATAATAGCGCTTGCCCGGATAGCCTTCGGCATACTTGTTCGTGAGCACCGAGCCCTGGGCCTCGAGCACGGCACGCGACACGATATTCTCGGACGCGATCAGCTCGATCTCATTCCGCTGGCGACCGAGTTCAGCCGTGATGGCGGCGGTGATATCCGGGTCGCTCTCCGCCAGGGTGGCAGAGAAGAAGCGGTTGTTTTCCTCCGTGACAGAGGAATGGTTCGCGTCGAGCGAGGCCATTGGCGGTCTCCGAGGTTCCGGCGCGGTTCTTGACCGATGTCCGCGATTTCCGGGCAGGCGGCTCGCTTATCACAGGGCGGGCGCCAAGTCCAAAGCTGTGCCGCGCCCAAACCGCACGCCCCCTCACACGTTACCGCATGCAGCCGGCCCCTGAAGGCGGCTTCCCAGCGCGCGGAAATCTTGGCAAGCCGTCAGCGGACATGTGGGCTTGGGACGAGGGAGAAGCGGGGTGCGCGCAATCAGGCTGCTGGAGCGCTTCATTTTCGGCACGCCCCTTTGGGTGTTTCTCGGGGGGCTCTGCGCCATCGCCCTGGTGCGGACCGGGACCTGGTACATCCCCAACATTACCTATTCGCAGATCCTGGCGCAGAATCCCTTCACCAATCCGTTTGAAGAGGCCAAGGCGCACTACATCGTCTGGAGTTGGCTCGACTCCTTCCTGGCCTGGGTCTTCGGCGCCACAAGCCCCCTCGCCTTCTATCTGCTCCACCTCGGCTTCTCGCTGGCTTTCATCGCCCTTATGATCACGTTGTGCCTGCGGGAGCTGCCGCGGGACGAGGCGCGCATCGCCCTCCTCGCCTTCTTTGCCCTGCCGGCCTCCACCACGGCCCTGTTCTGGGTGAGCTATGATTCGCTCACCCTTCTCCTGATGGCGCTCGCCCTGGCGACGCGGCGCTGGCGGTTTGCCCCGGTGATCTGCGGCTTCGGCCTCGGCCTGCAGAATTTCGAGCAGGGTGCCCTGTCCATGGTGGTGCTGTTTGCAGCTCTTGCGCTGCGCGCCCACACCTGGACGCCCCTGCCGGCTGGCCCCCTGTTCGCCCTGCGCGTGCTCTCGGGAACAGTGGTGGGAAAGATCGCGCTCTACCTCGTCTTCTTCCTCGCCGGGATGAAGGTGAATTCGGGGCGGTTCTATTATCTTCAGTCGGACATTGCGCTGTTCCTCGCCGCCGCGGCCCTGCATGCCCATGTGGTGGTGTGGTCAACCCTGGGAACGGGATGGCTGATCGCCGTGCGCTATGCCGACCTGGGGCGCCGCGCCCTGCCCTTTTTCCTCGCCCTGGCGGGCGCGGTGATGGTGAGCGCCATCAGCGACGACCAGACCCGGGTGGTGGCCATCGTCGCCTTTCCGCTGGAGGCCGTTCACTGGGTGCTGGATCGCGGCTTCCTGTCCGGCGTGACCAAGCCGCAGGCCGCACTGCTCCTGCTGGTCTTCCTTCTGGTGCCGTGGACCTGGACCTGGGGCGGCAAGCCCATGTGGTCGGTCTTTCCGTATGATGTGGCCTATGTGTTGAACGCCCTCACCGGCTGGCCGCCGATCGCCCGCGAGCTTCTTCCCCTCTGGCCCTTCCGCTGAACGCGCCATTGATCGCGCAAGCGGAACCAGCGCCGGTCAGCGCTGGTCGAAATTCACCGGGACGGTGAAGGTGATGGTGCCGCCAGGCACCTCCGGCGGAGGAGCTGGCAGCGGGGAGGCGCGGCGGATCATGTCCAGCACCTCACCATCCAGCGTCGCCGAACCGGAGGAGGTCAGCAGCGAGGCCGCCACAACCTTGCCGGCCCGATCGATAGTGAAACGCAGCCGCGCCACGCCTTCCTCCCGCCGGGCCCGCGCCTCGGCGGGGTAGCGCTTGTGGCGGTTGATGTGGGCCATGACCATGCTGCGCCACGTGGCCGGCGCGGTGGAATTGCTGGCCGAGGCCCCGCTGGTGGGCGCAGCCATGGCATTGGCCTGCGCTGCATCGGAGCGCGGGGCGGCGCTGGTGACCGGCGCGGGGGGCTTGCGGCTCGCCTTGGGCTTGGGTTTCGGCTTGTCCACGGGCTTGGGCGGGGGCGGCGTCTCCTCCAGCTTCTTTTCAGGCTGAGGAGGCGGCAGCAATGCCTCGGCCAGGGCGGCCGGCGGCGGGGGCGGAGGCAGTTCCTCGATCGGCTCAACCACTTCCGGCTGAGGCGGGGGCTGCTCGGGCTCTTCCTCCGTTTCCGGAGCGTCTTTCACCGGATCGGGAGCCTGCGTCATCTGCGGTCCGGGCGCCACGTCCTCCACCTCCGAGGGCGGGGCCACCGGCATGGGCGCGAGTTCGATCATCAAGGCGGCGGCGGGCGGATCCGAAGGCGCGGGCGCGGGCCAATGCACGGCCATATAGACGCCGCCCGCATGGGCGGTGAGAATCACCGCGCCGGCCAGCAGCCACCGCCCGGCCAAGCGCCCCCCGCCGGGACCGCCTTCATACCAGTGGATGGCGCTCACCGGGGCGCTCCGCCAGGAGCGGGGGGCGAAGGCGTCGCAGGTGCTGCGGGCGCTGCAGCGCCGGGAACACCTTCCAGGCCCACAAGGGCGATCTTAAGGTAGCCGGAATCCCGCAGGAGGTTCATCACCTCCATTACGTCGCCATAGGGCACGGCCTTGTCCGCGCGGACGAACACACGCTGCTGGCGGTCACCCCTCGTGGCGGCATCCAGCACGCGCCCGAGCCCGTCGCGCGGCACAGGATCATTACCCAGCGACAGGCCGAGGTCCGACTGCACAGTCAGGAACAGGGGCTTGTCGGGTCGCGGCTGAGGCTGAGCGGTGGAAGCAGGGAGGTCCACCGGCACGTCCACCGTTGAAAGCGGGGCCGCCACCATGAAGATGATGAGCAGGACCAGCATCACGTCGATGAACGGCGTGACGTTGATCTCGTGATTTTCCGGCAGTTCCTCGCCGCCGAGATCGAGCTTGGCCGCCATGGGACCTGGCCTCCCTTACTCGGCCGCAGCCCGCAGATGGGACACATGCCGCGCCTGGGCGCGGTCGAGATCGCGCGAAAGGTGGCGCATGACCTCGGCAGACGTGTCAGAGAGCTCCGCCTTGTAGCCGGCAATGGCGCGGGCGAAGATGTTGTAGATCACCACGGCGGGAATGGCCGCCACGAGGCCGATCGCGGTGGCCAGCAGCGCTTCCGCAATGCCCGGCGCCACAACCGCCAGATTGGTGGTCTGCGCCTTCGAAATCCCGATGAAGCTGTTCATGATGCCCCACACCGTGCCGAACAGGCCGATGAAGGGCGCGGTGGCTCCGATCGTCGCCAGAATGCCGGTGCCGGTCATCATCCGCCGGGCGGCAGCAGCCTCGATGCGGTTGAGCGAAATGGCGACACGCTCCTTCACGCCATCCGCCGGCAAGGCGCGGGAGGCCTCAAGCTCGGCAGCCGCGGAGCGCACGAGGGTCGCGGCCGGATCGGTGCGGCCGGCCGGCAGCGCTCTCAGAACGCCGTCGAGGCTCGTGGCACCGCGCAACGCCCGCAGCAGGCCGCGCACCTTGGCCTTGCCCATGGCCAGTTCGACGGACTTCACCAGCCAGACCGTCCAGGTGGCGACGGAAGCGAGCGCGAGGCCCACCATCACGATCTGCACCACCAGGGCCGCCGCCATGAACATCCCCCAGGGGGAAAGATCATGGGGCAAAAGAGCCGGGGGATGATCGGGCGGCGTCGCCATGGACATGCCGAGCGCAGGAGCGGGCGCAGCTGTTGGGGTGCCGGTTGGGGCGACGGCGCCGGGAACAGGAGCAGCCGCGGCATCGGTGGGCGGCAGGGCCTGCACGGCCGAGGGTGGCGGCGGGGCCGCATGGAAGTGCGCAGCAGGGCCGCCAGGAGGCGCCACCGGCTGTGCTTGCGTGGCCGGGGCGGGTGCAGCAGCAGTGGGCGCAGCCTGGACCGGCATAGGCGAAGGGGCTTGTGCGGTGGCAGCAGGCACCGCCGGTGCGGGCGCACTCTGCGCCAGGGCAGTCCCGCCGGTCCCGAGCCCGAGGGTTGCCATCACGGCGAAAAGCGGGAGCCATCGGGGACATACCGAGGGCATGCCCGAGTTATCGCGTGTCGTCATCGCGTCACCGGCGTCAGAATATGGCTGATTTGGCTGGCGATCCCGCGAGGGACGAAGCTGGCTGACGGCACTTATAGCCTCACTTTCGCGTGCACGTTAAGTCTTTTTGCGTCGCACCCGTGTGGAGGCAGGGTCACAGCAGCCGCATATCTGCCGCAGTCCCCTTCCCCTGCCCGTTGGTCATGTTAATTTGCGCGTGCCGGTGGCTGGTGCGCCTCATCCCCTTTATCGTCTTGGTTCTGCGACCGGGTGGGGATGGAGCGTCGCCTTTTCCGGCCAATCACAGACCAGATACGTGGATCATCCGGCCAGGGCCGGTCTCCTCAGGGTGGGGTGGATGAAGAGCCGGGGCGCAAGCGGGCGCAGAAGGGTGAGGGCGTGGCCATGCGGCCAGCGCGCCGGCCTGTGGCGTGCCAGCCTTCCCCTGAGCTGGGGCCTTGCTTATCTGCTCCTGGCCCAGCTGATCTTCACCGGCTTCGCCGCCGGCACAGCCATGGCCGCGCAGGGTCACGACAGCGCGGGCTTCTGCACCGGCAGCACCGACGCTTCCATCCCGCAGGACCAGGCGCCGCACCACCCACCCCATTGCCTGCTCTGCCCGCAGGCGGGCCACATCCCGGTCCTTCCTACGGCCCCGACCGTCTCCGGCCCCGGTGCGTCGTTCAGCGCGACGGGCGATATAGTCTCCCGCCCAGCCGAACCCCGCCTGTGGTCGATCCGGGAAGGGGCGCGCACGCGCGCGCCGCCGCGTCCGCCCCTCCTTCCGGCCTGAAAGCCGCCCCTTCTCCAGCCGTCGTCGCCTGAGCCGGCGGGTGCTCTGCGCCCCGCAGCCCTGGGGCGCGCCGTCCCCTTCCTTCTCACGCCCCACAAGGCCGCATGCCGGGGGCGCCAGGATCCCTCATGGCTTCTCGCTTTTCCTCCCCCGGAACCGGGCCCCTACCCCGCGCCCTTCTGGCAGCGCCCTTCGCTGCCCTCGCCTTGCCCGTTTTGACCCATGCCGCCTCTGCCCAGGAGACGAGCTACGAACTGCCCGTCATCTCCATCAATGCCGGCCAGGATGGCAGCCTCACCGTCCAGTCCTATCGCCAGGCCCAGCAGGCGATCGACCTGACGCCGGGCGGCGTTGAGGTGGTGCCCGACACCCAATGGCGCGACACCCCGGCCGCCACCATCAAGGACATGCTGGACTATGTACCCGGCGTGTTCGCCCAACCCAAATGGGGCGAGGATACGCGCCTGTCGATTCGCGGCTCTGGCATCTCCCGCAATTCCCATCTGCGCGGCATCCAGCTCTACCAGAACGGCATTCCTCTCAGCAGCGCAGACGGCGGCGGTGATTTCCAGGAAATCGACCCGACCGCATTCCAATATGTGGAGGTGTTCAAGGGCGCCAATGGCTATCAGTACGGCGCCAATGCGCTGGGCGGGGCCATCAATTTCGTCTCCCCCACCGGCCGCAGCGCGCCGGGCATGGAGGTGCGCGTCGATGGCGGCGCCTTCGGCTTCGGGCGGGTGCAGTCCAATGTAGGCGGCGTGAACGGGGCCTTCGATGGCTTTATCACCGCCTCCTATCTCACCCAGGACGGTTTCCGGCAGCATTCGTCGGGCGAATCGGTGCGCGGCAGCGCGAATTTCGGCTGGCAGCCCTCCTCCACCTTCGAGACGCGCTTCTATCTCAATGCCACCGATGTGCAGCAGGACATTCCCGGCGCGGTGTCAAAGACGGTGGCCCTCAACTCGCCCCAGACGGCCAACCCCACCAATGTGGCGCTGGACTATGAGCGCAACATCCAGGCCTTCCGCGCCGCCAACAAGACCACCTTCATCCTCTCCGACACCACCAAGCTGGATGCCGGGCTCTATTACAACAACCGCTCCCTGCTTCATCCCATCTTCCAGGTGCTGGACTATGGCTATGAGGAGGTGGGCGCTTTCGCCCGCATGGTGGACGAGCGCACCATTGGCGGCTTCAACAACCGCCTGGTGATGGGCGTCAACTTCGGTACCGGAAACGTGGATGCCCAGCGCTACACCAATGTCAGCGGCAATTCGGGCCGGCTCGTCTATCTGACCACCGACGAAGCCACCACCACCACCCTTTATGCCGAGGACAATTTCTACCTGACCAAGGATTTCGCCTTGGTGGGCGCGTTCCAGTATCTCAATGCCAGCCTCAACCGCGTCGCCTATCTCGGCACGGTGTCTGGCGGCAACGACTACCAGCTGTTCCTGCCCAAGGGCGGCTTCATCTGGGAACTCCAGGCGAATGCGCAGCTCTATGGCAACGTCTCGCGCTCCGGCGAGGTGCCGACCTTCTCGGAACTGACCAATTTCGCCGTGGGGGACATCGCCAACCTGGAGGCCCAGACGGCCACCACGGTGGAAATCGGCTCGCGCGGCCAGACGCCCACCTTCAACTGGGACGTCTCGCTCTATCGCTCCTGGGTGCAGAACGAATTGCAGTGCCAGGACACGGGCATCCTGCTCGGGCTGACCTGCACGGTGGTCAACCTCTCCAACACCATCCACCAGGGCATGGAAGTGGGCGCCAACTGGCAGGTAGCGCAAGGGCTGTGGGCCAAGGGACCGCTTGCCGACAGCGTGTGGCTGAATCTTGCCTATACCTATTCAGACTTCTTCTTCGACAATGATCCGGTGTGGGGCAACAACCAGCTTCCGGGCATTCCCCGCCACTACATCCGCGCCGAGCTGCTCTACAAGCATCCGAGCGGCTTCTATGCGGGACCGAACGTGGAATGGGTGCCCACCGCCTATTTCGTGGATGATGCCAACACGCTCAACACTTCGCCCTATGCCCTGCTGAACTTCCGCGTGGGCTATGATCCGGGCTCGCGCTTCTCGGTCTATATGGACGCGCGCAACCTCCTGAACGTGAACTATATTGCCAGCGTCAACGTGACGGCGCGCGCCAGCCAGAACCAGGCCTTGTTCGAGCCGGGCAATGGGCGGGCCATCTATGTGGGCGGGCGGATGACGTTCTGATCCCCTGAACGCAACAAGGCCGGGCGCGCGCCCGGCCTTGCCAAACAGGTGCAGGATGCCAGAAGCGCCTCAGGCCTCCGGCTCCACATAGCGCGGGAACACGCCCACCGGCGCCGGCAGCGTGATGGAAGGCGGCAGGCGGCCGGTGGCGCCGAGGCGGGCGAAGATGCGCTCGTCCTCGGGCAGGGCCAAGAGGTCGAGGAGGCGGGCCGCGCTCGCCGGCATGACCGGCTGGGCGAGAATGCCGATCTGCCGGATCACTTCCGCCGTCACCCACAGCACGGTGCCAAAGCGCGCCGGGTCCGTCTTGCGCAGTGCCCACGGGGCCTGGGCGGCGAAATAGCGGTTGGCATCGGCGACCACGGCCCAGACGGCGGAAAGATAGTGGTGGATGGCCTGGCTCTCCATGGCCTCGCGCGCCTTGGCCAGCATGCCGTCGGCGGCGGCGAGGATGGCCTCGTCCTCCGGCGAGAGCGGGCCGGGCTCCGGCACGATGCCATCGAGATTCTTGGCGACCATGGACAAGGAGCGCTGGGCGAGGTTGCCCAGATCATTGGCCAGATCCGCATTCATGCGGGTGACGATGGCCTCGTGGCTATAGGAGCCATCCTGACCGAACGAGACTTCCCGCAGGAAGAAATAGCGCACGGGGTCGACGCCATAGGCGGCCACGAGGTCGAACGGATCGACCACATTGCCCACCGACTTGGACATCTTCTCCCCGCGATTGAACAGGAAACCATGCCCGAACACGCGCTTGGGCGCGGCAAGGCCGGCGGACCACAGGAAGGCCGGCCAATAGACCGCGTGGAAGCGCGTGATGTCCTTGCCGATCACATGCAGGTCAGCCGGCCAATAGGTGCGGAACAGCTCGCCCTGCGTGTCGGGATAGCCAAGCGCGGTGATGTAGTTGGTCAGCGCATCCACCCACACATACATGATGTGCTTGGGATCGCCCGGCACGGGAATGCCCCAGTCAAAGGTGGTGCGGGAGATGGACAGGTCCTGGAGCCCGCCCGCCACGAAGCTCACCACCTCGTTGCGGCGCGCTTCGGGGGCGATGAAGTCGGGATTGGCGGCGTAATGGTCCAACAGGCGCTGCTGATAGGCGGAGAGGCGGAAGAAATAGCTCTCCTCCTCCACCCATTCCACCGGCGTGCCCTGGGGGCCGAGGCGCACACCCTGGTCGTTAAGGGTGGTTTCGTCCTCGGCGTAATAGGCCTCGTCGCGCACCGAATACCAGCCGGCATAGGTGGACTTGTAGATGTCTCCATTGGCCTGCATCCGCTCCCAGATGGCCTGGGCGGAACGGTGGTGGCGAGCTTCGGTGGTGCGGATGAAGTCGTCATTGGAGAGGCCGAACGCCTCCACCATGGCCTGGAAGCGCGGAACGTTGCGCTCCAGAAGTTCCTGCGTGGTCAGGCCCGCCTTCTGGGCGGTCTGGAGCATCTTGATGCCGTGCTCGTCCGTGCCGGTGAGAAAACGCACATCATAGCCGTCCAGCCGCTTGAAGCGCGCGATGCAATCGGTGGCGATCGCCTCATAGGCATGGCCCATATGGGGCACGCCATTGGGATAGGCGATGGCGGTGGTGATATAGAATGGCGTCCTGGACGACATGGCAGACCAATCGAAGGCCTCGCCGCCTGTGGCCCCAAGGACGCTCGGCACCGGCCCGGAGCCCGGCGCACCGATGGGTCGTCGCGCCGGATGCAGGGCCGCCGGATCCCGCGGACCTTGCCCTTCCGCCGCTAGCGGGCCGCCTCAGCGAGGGCGGTGAAAATGCGGAACACGAGGGCCTTGCGGTCGAGATTGAACGTATCGGCCTCGGCTCCCGCGCGTCGCACCTTCTCCCACACCTCGGAGAGCCGGACAAGGCGCGCGCGCTCATGCGCGCCCGACAGGGTTTGCGCGGCGACCCAGTCCGTGACGGCCTCGATGAAGAGATCGAGCCCGCCCGCACGGTCGCCCTGGAGCCGCGCGCCAAGGCCGTGCAGGTCCTCCGGGCGCACCTGCGGCAGCTGATCCAGGAGGCGCTGCGTCGCCACACGCACCTCCAGCCCCTCCCCCCGCGCCAGAACCAGGGCGCGGCGCACGCTGCCACCGGAGGCCGCTGCGGCCGCGGGCAGCGTTGCCTCGTCCAGCTCCGCGTCCTGCTTGAGATCGTCAAGGGCGGAGAGGACGTCCGGCTCGTGCAGTTCGCGCAAGCGCAGCAGGCGCGTGCGGGAGCGGATGGTGGGCAGCACCCGGCCGGGCGCGTGGCACACTAGCAGGAACAGCGCGCGCGGCGGCGGCTCTTCAAGCGTCTTCAAGAGCGCATTGGCGCCGAAGGCGTTCAATTCGTCCACCGCGTCCACGATGCAGACGCGCCAGCCGCCGGAGGCGGCGGTGGAACCGAAGAAGGGGCGGACCTTGCGCACCATCTCGGCCGGGATGACGGTGGGGATCTTGTCCTCCCCGCTTTCTGCCGCCCGCCTCAGCACCAGAAGGTCGGGATGGGACATGGCCGCCACCTGGCGGAACACGGGGTCGCGCTGCGAGACGAAGAAATCGTGCTGGTTCGGCGCGCCGTTCCCGCCGGCCAGCACGAAGCGGGCGATGCGATAGGCGAGCGTCGCCTTGCCGATCCCCTCCGGCCCGCCGATGAGCAGCGCATGGGGCATGCGCCCCGCGCGCCAATCGGCCATGAGGTCCGCCTCGTGGGCGGCATGGCCGAACAGGTGCTCGCGGGTGCGCGGATGGGGGGCGCCGGCCAGCACATCGCCTTCGCTCATGCGTTCTCCTGCGCCGGAAGAGTGAGGCCGAGGCGCGCTTCCAGGGCGGCGCGGATGTCCTGCCACACCTGTTCGGCGGGGCGGGTGGCATCCACCACCACATAACGGCCGGCATCGCTGCGGGCGAGATCGAGAAAGGCGGCGCGAACGGCCGCATGGAAGGTGAGACCCTCCCTCTCGAACCGGTCGGCCGCCGCCCCCTTGCCGCGCACGGCCGCCCGTTGGAGACCGATCTCCGGCGGCACGTCGAGGATGAAGGTGAGGTCGGGCGTCAGGTTGGGCGCGGCCACGCGCTCCAAGGCGGCCAGGAACCGCACATCCACCTTGCCCACGGCGCCCTGATAGACGCGGGTGGAATCCATGAAGCGATCGCACACCACCCATTTGCCAACATCAAGGGCTGGACGAATGGTGTGGTCCACATGATCGGCCCGCGCCGCAGCGAACAATACGGCCTCGGCGTCCGGCCCGAACGGCTCGGCGGCACCCGAAAGCAGCACTTCGCGCAAGCGCTCCGCGCCCGGTGAGCCGCCCGGCTCGCGGGTGGTCACCACGTCGCGGCCGGCGCCACGCAAAGCGTCAGCCAGCCGCCGCACCTGGGTGGACTTCCCCCCGCCCTCCCCGCCTTCGAGGGTGAGAAAGCGGCCCCGTTCATGGGTCATTTCTTGAGCTTGGCCATCAATTGGTTGGTCAGGTCCCGTGCCGTGTCTCCCACGGTGACAGTGGCCCCGTCCAGCGCCCGCTGCCACAGGCTGCCCACGGCAACCTCCTCGGTGGTTACCAGCGGCACCTCCAGCACCTTCAACTGACCGCGCATGATTTCAAGCTTCGCCACTTCCGTTCCCTTGGCGACGGGCGCGCGCAAAGGCGAGGTGTAGGTGACGCGCGAGACGATCTTGTCGGGCGTGTTGCGGGGCAGGAGCAGCATCACCGGCTCGCGCGGGGCAAGGCCGACAGACCCGGCATCCCCGCCAAACACATTGGCCCGGCCGAGCTCGGTCTGCGCGGCGAAGAGCTGGCGATACTCGAACGAATGGAAACCCCATTCGAGAAGGCGCTTGGCTTCCTCGATCCGCTCCTTCTCACTCTTCGCGCCCATAACCACGACAATCAGCCGGCGATTGGCCTGAAGCGCGGAGCCCACGATGTGATACCCAACGTCCCGCAGCCAGGCCGCCTGCAAGCCGTCTGCGCCCACGCCCGCATTGAGCAGCGGATTGCGGTTGCGCTGCTTGATCTTGCTCCACTCGATGTCCGGCACCGAGAACAGCGGATAGTATTGCGGAAAGGTCCGGATCACGTAGCGCGCCAGTTGTGCCATGTCCTTCGCGGTGGACACCTGGTCCGGATCGGCGAACCCCTGGGCGTTGCGGAACGCCGAGTTGGTCAGCCCAATGGCCGATCCCAACTCGTTCATCTTCATGGCAAAAGCCGTCTCCGTTCCCGAGACGCCCTCCGCCAGCGCGATGGCGGCGTCATTGCCCGAGACGGTGAGCGCGCCGATCAGCAGGTCTTCCACCCGTACGGGCTTGTTCACTTCGGCGAACATGGCCGCCCCGCCGGACGGCCCACCACCGCGCCGCCAGGCATTCACCGACACCATGAAGGGTGTGTCAGGCGTGATCTTGCCGGCATGCAGCTCGTTGAAGACCACGGCCGCAGTCATGATCTTCACCAAGCTGCCAGGCGCCATGCGCCGGTCGGCATCCTTCTCGAACAGGATGGCGCCGGTGGAGAAGTCCACCAGAATGGCCGAGGGGGCCGGTGTCTGGAACGTGCCCTGCGCGGCGGCCGGCACCGGCTGCGCCACCAGCGCGAGCAAGGCAACAAACAACAGGCCCGCGCCGGCGAACCGGGCGCGGGCCATATTGAAGAGGCGATTGAAGTTCAGATCAGCGTCCTGAGGCATAGGTTGGGACACCCGAATAACCAAGGCCTGAGACAGGCTGCGCCCCGACGGCCCAGCCCGAAGCCACCACCGTGCTGCGCGGCTGCGCCGGCGGGTGAACCGCCTGGAACGCCGCCTGCGCATTCTGTCGGACAGCGGGCGCGGGCTCGGCGGCAGCCTGCTGGATGGGAGCCGTTTCCACATTGGCCGCCTGGCGCACCGGCTCGGCCGACGGGGTGACCGGCTCGCTCTCCTGATGTCCCAGGTCGTAAGGACGCTGCAGCGGGAAGGGAACTTCGCCGTCGTCCGACTTCGGCGGCATTACGCGCGCCAGCGAGGGCACGAACGGAGCCGCGGAAGCGACCATGATGGCGGAATTGGAAGGAACCTGGGCCGGGCCGTCGTCACGCAAGGTAGCGGCGAGCTTGCGATCATCGGAGCCGTCGAGCGGGGCGCGGCCCACATATTCGACGCGCACCTTGGCGATGCCATTGCTCTTGAAGCCCAGCAGATCGGCCGTGGCGTGGGAGACATCGATGATGCGGTTGGAATGATAAGGTCCGCGATCGTTCACGCGCACGATGATGGAGCGGTTGTTGCGGATATTGGTGACGCGAACGTAAGACGGCATCGGCAGCGTCGGATGGGCAGCGGAGATGGATCCGCGATCAAACACCTCGCCATTGGCGGTGAGGCGGCCATGAAAATCGTCGCCATACCAGGAGGCGACGCCTTCGCCCACATAATTGGGGTCTTCCTTCGGCACGTAGGTCTTGCCGGCGATCTTGTAGGGCTTGCCCACGCGATACGCGCCGCCACCCTTCGGCACCGCTTCGCCATCGGCCACCACGCGAGGGCTGGCGGAAACGCCGTAGCGCGGATCGATCGTGCTGCCCAGCTTGTTGGCGCCACTGCAGCCGGCGAGGGCGAGGCAAAGAATAGCGATACCGACGGAACCGCCGCCGAGGCGGATTTGGGATCCGATCTGATGCTCGCGCGTCATGTCCGTCCTGTCCAGTTTTGTCTCCGATGCCGCAGCACCCGGCGACTCAAGGACCGTTGCCAATATGGCACGGCACCGTCCGAATGAACACAAGAGTGACATGGAACGGGGCAAAAATGCGGCAAGCCTGTGGCCATGGTTAACATGCTGTAATGAAACGTGTGCTGGCGCGGGTTTGCCACACTCTCGCAACACCCACTCACCCAAGGGCAATTCACCTTGGATGGAGCCAGGGAGGCAGGACAGCCCGCTATCCGGCCTGAACCGCAGCCGCCACGCTTTTGCCAATAGCGGCCGGGCCGTCCCTTTGGAAGAGCCGCTCCGGATCACTCTTAACGCTTCCTTTATGCGCCTCTCGCCCGGCCTGTCAGAGGTAGCCGATGGACAGCCACGGCACGGCGGCGATCACGAGGAGGCCGACAAACAGCGCTACCAGATAGGGCCAAATGGCCCCGATGGCTTCGTCCGGCGAGACGTTGCCGATCTTGCAGGCGAGATAGAAGCCGATGCCGATGGGGGGCGTCATCAGGCCGATATTCATCGCGGTGACGATCACCATGGAATAGTGCACGTCGTTGATGCCGAGCTTGCGCGCGATCGGGTACATCAGCGGCGCCATGAGGACGATGGCCGGCAGCCCCTCCAGCACGCAGCCCAACACCAGGAACAGCACCACCGAGAAGGCGAGGAAGGTGATCCACCCGCCCGGCAGGGACGCCATGAAGGTGGCCAGCTCCTGCGCAATGCCTGCTTGAGTGATGGCCCAGGCCATGGAGACGGCGGTGCCGAGAATCATCAGGATGGCGCCGGTGAGCGCGGCGGTCTCCACCAGCATGCCGTAGAAGGTGCGCAGCGAAATGCCGCCATAGAGCACGATGCCGACGAAAAGCGCATAGACTACGGCGATGGTCGACACCTCGGTCGCGGTGGCGACGCCCCCCGATACCGCGCTGCGGATGAGGAAGGGCAGGACGAGCGCGGGAGCCGCCACCAGGGCCGTACGCAGCACCAGCTTGCCCGGTGCGCGCTTCACACCGTGCATGTCCTCGTTGCGAGCCTTGATGCGGGCGAGCGCGGCGAGAACCGCCAGCAGCACCATGGCCACCACGAAGCCAGAGGTGAACAGCGCGGCGATGGACACGCCCGCCACGGAGCCGAGCACGATCAGCACGATGGAGGGCGGCACCGTGTCCGCCATGGCGGCCCCTGTCGCCAGGAGCGCGATCATCTCCCGCGGGCTGTGCCCGCGCCGCTTCATTTCCGGGAACAGGGCCGGGGCGACGGTCGCCATGTCCGACACCTTGGAGCCGGAAATGCCGGAGACCACGAAAAGCGAGCCGAGCAGCACATAGGACATGCCCGCCCGCACATGGCCGAGAATGGAGGCGAGGAAATCCACGATGGCCTTGCCCATGCCTGTTGCATCGAGAACGCAGCCCAGCAGCACGAACACCGGCACCGACAGCAGGATGAGGCCGGACATACCCTCGTCCATGCGGCCGATCATCACGAAAATGGGGACCCGGGTGGCGAAGGCGAGATAGCTCAGGGTGCCAACGCCGAAGCAAAAGGCGATGGGAACGCCCGCCGCCAAAGCGCCCGCCACGAACACCACGAGGAACAGGACGATGGTGATGTTGCCGGCACGGATCAGGCTGGGCGCGGAAAACCACAGCACCACGAACAGGCCGGCAATGATGGCAAGCGAGGCCGCGATATCCACCACATGGGCCCGCCGCACCGCCCGTGCCACCGCGATCGCCGCCATGATGCAGATGCCCACCGGCAGGGCGGCCACGCGGAAGCTGTTGGGAATGTTGAGGGCCGGGGATGTCACGAACCATTCCTCGACCATGTAGTCGTAGGCGGGATAGACCAGCGCCAGAAGGAAGGCTGCCACCACCAGGAGGGCGAAGGTGTCCACGAAACGCTGCCAGCGTTCCGGCAAGGCGTGCAGGAACAGCGTCAGGCGCAGATGCTCGTTGCGGTCGAGCGCGATGACCGAGCCGAGCATCGCCAGCCAGAGGAAGGAGATGGAGGCTGCCTCGTCGATCCACACCACGGGCAGGGAGAACAGATAGCGCGAGAGCGCCCCCACCAGCAGCAGGCTGACCACGGTCACCAAAAGGGCTGCCGCGATCCACTCCACCGGCTTGAGAAAGGGTGAACCTCGGCGCGGCTCATCGGTCTCCGCGAGCACGGGCATGGAGGTTTCATCGAATGCGGAAGCCATGGCAGTGCTGCCCCGTCCTTACGGAATGCCCTTTGGTCAATATCTGGGCGCGCAAATGTCGGGGGAAACGTCCCCCGGCGGATGTCGGGGCGCCCTGGGGCGCCCCGCGCGGGTTCAGAGCTTGCCGGCGTATTTTTCGAGGATGGTCCAGGCCTCGTCGCCATACTTGCCCTTCCACTCGGCATAGAAGCCGGCGGAACGCAGCTTGTCGCGGAAGCTATCCACCTTGGGCTCGTTGAAGGTGAGACCCTTGTCGGTGAGCTCCTTGCGCAGGTTGGCATTGAGCTGGGCCACGTCCCCCCGCTCCTTCACGCCCGCCTCGTTGATGTTCTTGGCCACGATGGTGCGCAGGTCCGCCGGCAGGGCTTCCCAGGCGCGACGGTTGGCCAGGAACCAGAAGCCGTCCCACATGTGGTTGGTCAGCGAGCAGTATTTCTGCACTTCGTAGAGCTTGGCGGTGGCGATGATGGCGAGCGGGTTTTCCTGCGCGTCCACCACCTTCGTCTGGAGAGCCGTGTAGACCTCGGCGAAGTTGATGGAGGCGGGCGAGGATTCGAACGCCTTGAACATGGAGGTCCACAGCGGAGACACCGGCACGCGGATCTTCAGGCCCTTGAGGTCCTCAGCCGTGGCAATGGGCTTGGTGGAGGTGGTGATCTGGCGGAAGCCGTTGTCCCAGATCTTGTCCATGGCCACGATGCCGGACTTGGCGATCTGCCCGCGCACATAGGTTCCGAGCTCGCCATCCATGGCCTTCCACACGGTGTCGTAGTCCGGGAAGGCGAAGCCGATGCCGCTGACCGAGGCGTTGGGCACCAGGGTCGAGAGGATCAGCGGCGAGAGGGTGAAGAATTCCACGCCGCCGGAGCGCAGCTGGCTCAGCATGTCGGTGTCGCCACCGAGCTGGCTCGACGGGAAGATCTTGATCTCCACGCGGCCATTGGTCTGCTGCTTGATGGCCTCCGCCATCTCGTTCGCCCGCACGTTCATGGGGTGGGTGACGGGCAGGTTGTTGGCGTACTTGTAGGAGAATTCCGCGCTCTGGGCGCGAGCCACGAACGGCGCGCAAACGCCACCCACCAGCGCACCCGCGGCACCCGCCTTCAACAACGCGCGACGGCTCAACGACATGTCATGCTCCTCCAGTCTTGTGGTCCGGGACGGACCGGCGTTCCCATATTTTCAGGTCCATCATATGGACCCATTGTTTGTAACACTCATGCTGACCCACTTGCTGGTTCAAGGCAAGGGGGCTATGGTCGTTGCAATTACTGGCATCATGAGCCGGATACAACAACAATTCAGGTCCATATGCTGGATCTGGGGAGAAACGAGGGTCCCGCGTGGGTGACGATCCGTCCAGTGGCGGCACGCAAAGCATCGAGCGCGCCATCGCGCTCC
This sequence comes from Aquabacter sp. L1I39, assembly GCF_017742835.1. Classification (GTDB taxonomy): domain Bacteria; phylum Pseudomonadota; class Alphaproteobacteria; order Rhizobiales; family Xanthobacteraceae; genus L1I39. Next base: position 2,913,574 of record NZ_CP072392.1, on the reverse strand, counting down.
TGCTGATGGTTGGCCGTGCGGGCACCGCCGGCGCGCGGCTGTCCGATCTGGTGGTTCAATCCCGCCTCCCCAAGCCGACGGCACGGCGTGTTCTTTTGGCCCTCGTTCGTTCAGGTCTTCTGGACCAGGACGAGGTATCACGCCGGTATCATATCGGCCCTGAGGCCTTTATCCTAGGGACCCTGGCCTCCGCGCGCTTCGGCATTCACGCCTTGTCGCTCGATGGGCTGGCGCGCCTTGCCCGCGAGACCGGCGACACCGTCTTCCTCTCCGTTCCCCGCGACACCTATTCGGTGTGCCTCCATCGGGAGGAGGGACCATTTCCGCTGCGCACCCATGTGCTCCAGGCGGGTGACCGGCATCCGCTGGGCGTCGGGGCGGGCAGCCTTGCCCTCCTCTCGAGCCTCCCGGACGCGGAGGTGGAACGCATCATCGTAACGAATGGCGAGGTGCTGGCGCAGCACTATCCGGCCTATTCGCCCGAGCGCCTGCGTGCGCTGGTGGCCGATACACGGCTTCGCGGCTACGCCTTCAATCCCGGCCTGGTCATGGCCGGCTCCTGGGGCGTCGGCGTGGCCGTGGTTGGCGCGGACGGGCGCGCGGTGGGCGCGCTCTCCATCGCCGCGGTGGAAAGCCGCCTGCCCGAGAGCCGCCATTCCGAGCTCATTCCCCTGTTGAAGCGCGAATCGGCGCTGCTGACGCAGTCCCTTTCCCATCCGACGGCAGCGCCCCAGGGCAGCCCGTCCCGCTCTACCCCCCTCCCCCGCACCGGGCGCCAGGCGCCCCGCCCCCTTCAGAAGGTGAGACCATGACGCGCGCAGCAATCGTGGGCTATGCCCATTCCCCGTTCGGAAAGCTTGAGGATGCCGACACCGAGGCGCTGATGGCGCGCGTGTCCATGGCGGCGCTGGAGCATGCCGGCGTCGAGCCGCAGGATGTGGACGGCATTTATGTGGGCGTCTTCAACGGCGGCTTCCAGAAGCAGGACTTCCAGGGCGCCCTGGTGGCACTCGCCGACGAGCGCCTCGCCCACACCCCCGCAACGCGGCTGGAAAATGCCTGCGCCACCGGCTCGGCCGCCATCTTCTCCGCTTTGGACTTCGTCGAATCCGGCCGGGGCCGCATCGCCTTGGTGGTGGGCGCCGAGAAGATGACCGCCAAGCCCAATGCGGAGGTGGGCGACATCCTGCTCAACGCCTCCTATCGCAAGGAAGAGGCGGACATCGAGGGTGGCTTTGCCGGCGTGTTCGGCCGCATCGCCCAGACCTATTTCCAGCGCTATGGCGACCGCTCGGAAGAGCTGGCGCAGATCGCCGCCAAGAACCACTGCAACGGCGTCTCAAACCCCTTCGCCCAGATCCGCAAGGACCTCGGCTTCGACTTCTGCAACACCGTCTCGGACAAGAATCCGCTGGTGGCCGGCCCGCTGCGCCGCACCGACTGCTCGCTGGTCTCCGATGGCGCCGCCGCCCTGGTGATCGCCGATGCTGAGACCGCCGCCGACATGAAGCGCGCCATCGGCTTCCGCGCCCGCGCCCATCGCAACGACATCCTCCCCCTCTCCCGCCGCGACCCCATCGCCTTTGCCGGCGCCCGCCAGGCGTGGGCGCAGGCGCTGGAGCAGTCGGGGCTCAGCCTTGATGACCTCTCTCTGGTGGAGACCCACGACTGCTTCACCATCGCCGAGATGCTGGAATATGAGGCCATGGGCCTCGCCAAGCCCGGCGAGGGCTACAAGGTGGTGCGCGAGGGCATCACGCAGAAGGATGGCCGGCTGCCGGTCAATGTCTCGGGCGGCCTCAAGGCCAAGGGCCATCCCATCGGCGCCACCGGCGTCTCCATGCATGTGCTGAGCGCCATGCAGCTCATGGGCGAGGCCGGCGACATGCAGGTGAAGGACGCCTCGATCGCCGGCGTCTTCAACATGGGCGGCGCGGCTGTCGCCAATTACGTCTCCATCCTGGAGCGCCAGAAGTGAGCGGCGCGTCTGCTCCCAAGGGCGGGCTCGTGCCCTGCTCCAAGCGGGTCATGAACCTCGCCCACGTCCTGCGGCAGGCGGCCCGCCGCTTCCCGCAGGAAATCGGCTTCGTCCACGGTTCATCCGAGACCACCTGGGCACAGATGGACGCCCGCGTGGATGCCATGGCGGCAGCGCTCGTGAAGCGGGGCATCGGCAAAGGCGATCGAATCCTGGTGCAGTCCAAGAACTGCCTGGAGATGTTCGAATCCATGTTCGCCGCCTTCCGCATCGGCGCGGTGTGGGTGCCCACCAATTTCCGCCAGACCCCGGACGAAGTGGCCTATCTGGCGCAGGCGTCCGGCGCCATCGCCATGATCTGCCATGGCGATTTCCCGGAGCATGTGAAGGTCGCCCGCGCCCAGTCCCCGGCCATCGCCTCCGTGATCGGCATCGGCTCCACCGATTTTGGCGACGAGTACAACGCCCTCGTCGCCGCCCATATGGGCGAGAAGGTGTCGGTGGCGGATGTGGAGCATGACGATCCCTGCTGGTTCTTCTTCACCTCCGGCACCACCGGACGTCCGAAGGCGGCGGTGCTGACCCATGGCCAGATGGGCTTCGTCATCACCAACCATCTGTGCGACCTGATGCCGGGCACCACCCATGAGGATGCTTCCCTGGTGGTGGCGCCCCTCTCCCACGGAGCCGGCGTGCACCAGCTCTGCCAGGTGGCACGGGCGGTGAAGACCATCCTCCTGCCATCGGAGAAATTCGACGTAGCGGAAGCCTGGCGGCTGGTGGAGCGCTGGCGGGTGACGAACCTTTTCACCGTGCCCACCATCACCAAGCTCTTGGCCGAGCACCCCTCCGTCGACAGCTACGATCATTCCTCGCTGCGCTACGTCATCTATGCCGGCGCGCCCATGTATCGCGAGGACCAGAAGCGGGCGCTGGCCAAGCTCGGCAAGGTGCTGGTCCAGTATTTCGGCCTGGGCGAGGTCACCGGCAACATCACCGTCCTGCCCCCAGCCTTGCACGAGCCGGAAGACGGCCCGCATGTGAAGCTCGGCACCTGCGGCTTCGAGCGCACCGGCATGATGGTCCAGATCCAGGACGACACCGGGCGGGAAGTGGCCCCGTTCGAGACCGGCGAAATCTGCGCGGCGGGCGTGGCGGTGTTCGCGGGCTATTACAACAACCCGGACGCCAATGCGAAGGCCTTTCGCAATGGCTGGTTCCGCACCGGCGACCTCGGCCACATGGACGAGCAGGGCTTCGTCTACATCACCGGCCGCGCCTCCGACATGTACATATCGGGCGGCTCGAACGTCTATCCGCGGGAGGTGGAGGAGAAGGCGCTCCAGCATCCGGACCTCGTCGAGGTGGCCATTCTCGGCGTGCCCGACCCCATGTGGGGCGAAGTGGGTGTCGCTGTCTGCGTCGCCCGCCCGGGCGCTCCGGTGAGCGAGAGGGACATCCTCGCGTTCCTGGACGGCAAGGTGTCCCGCTACAAGCTGCCCAAGCGCGTCTTCTTCTGGGAGGCGCTGCCCAAATCCGCCTACGGCAAGATCACCAAGAAGATGGTGCGCGAAGAGCTGGAAGCCCGCGGCGCGCTGCCGCTTGAAGGCGCGAAGGAGCCGGCGGCCTGAGGCCGCCGCCCGACTTCATCAAAACCAAAGGGAGAAGCGAGTGTCCAAGACTGGCAGCGTGATCGTCACGGGCGGTGCCTCGGGTATCGGACTTGCGGTGGTAGAAGACCTCCTGAAGGAAGGCTGGCGCGTGGTGGCCGCGGATCTCGCCCCCGGCGCCATCGCCCGCGCCCGCGAGGCCTTCACGGCCTATGGCGACCAGGTGCGTTTCGCGGAGGTGGACATTTCGGAGGAGACCGCCGTCGCCGATCTCGTCGCCACCACGGACGACACATTCGGCCCGCTCTGGGGCGTGGTGAATTCGGCCGGCATTGCCAAGGACGTGCCGGCACTGGAAACCTCGGTCGAGATGTTCCGCAAGATCCTTGACGTGAACCTGGTTGGCACCTTCCTCGTCGCCCGCGAGGCCGCCAAGGTCATGAAGGCCCATGGCGGCGGCTCCATCGTCAACATCGCCTCCGTGTCCGGCATGCGGGGCAATATGGGGCGTGCCGCCTATGGGTCATCCAAGGGCGGCGTGCTGACGCTCACCAAGATCCTGGCGGTTGAATTCGCCGCCTATGGGATCCGCGTCAACGGCGTCGCTCCCGGCCCCATCGAGACGCCCCTGGTGAAGGAGGTGCACACCAAGGAGGCCCGCGAGGCCTGGATGCGCACCGTACCGCTGCGCCGCTACGCGCAACCGCGGGAAGTGTCCGGCGCCATCGCCTTCCTGCTGGACGAGACCAAGTCGTCCTTCGTGACGGGCGAGACCATCTGCGTGGATGGGGGCTTTGCCTCCGGCGGCCTTCTGCCCAGCTGAGACGTCGGGGCGGGCGGAACCTCGCGTCCGCCCCTTCAATTGCGCCCCCGCCGGCTCTAAGGTGCGCCCCTTTCCGGCGGTCGGGCTCGGTGATGGCGCAGAACGCATATATGGACGTGGCCCTGACCGCCTTCCTCGCCGGTCGGCGCACCTTCGACCAACTGGCGCGGGAACTGGCGAGCGCCTGCCAGGCGACGGCGGACCTCGATCACCTCGCCCAGCGCCTCCAGCGTTATGCGGACGACCGCTATCTGCCCTTCGACATGGCCGAGAGCTTGCTGCGCGAGGTGGGGCGGCTGGTGACCGAGCGAACCGGCGGGGCGCCCGCAGGGGACAAGGCACGCAAGAGTGCCGACCAGACGGTGGATACAGCCATCATTTCCGCCCTGGTTGATCGCTTCAAGCCCCTGCGCTCCGGCCGCCGCTCGGCCCCTTCCGACAAGCCCGACGAATTGGACGCGAGCCTCTCCACCTTTCGCAGTCTACGGCTCCGAAAGGACGCCAAGGCGGCGGTCGCAGGCCAGCGGCGCAGCCTGGCGTTGCCGTCCGGTCCGACGCCGGAGGCCCTCGTCGGCCTGATGCTGCGCGACCGCTTCGTGCTCGACAAGGAGTTGGGGCGCGGCGGCATGGGCGTGGTGTTCCGCGCCGTGGACCGGCGGCGCCTGGAGGCGGGGGCACCCGACCCCTATGTGGCCATCAAGCTGCTGAACGAGGACTTCTCCTCCCATCCCGATGCCTTGCGCACCATGGAGGCGGAAGCCCGGCGCACCCAGCAACTCACCCACCCCACCATTCTCCACGTGCACGATTTCGACCGCGACGGCCGCCATGCCTTCATCGTGATGGAGCTCCTGGACGGCGCCGCCCTCGACGCGGTGATCTATGAGCGGCCCCATTTCCCCGGCAGCGGGCTTGCCCGCGACGCCATCCTCCAGATGAGCGCGGGGGTCGCCTTCGCCCATGGCCGGGGCGTGATCCACGCGGACCTGAAGCTCGCCAACCTCTTTTTGTGCAAAGACGGGCGGCTGAAGATCCTGGATTTCGGCATTTCCTCCACCGCCCAGGCGCTGGATTTCGATGCCGCGGCCCTTGGCGCGCTCACCCCCGCCTATGCCAGCCCCGAACGGCTGCGCAACGAACCGCTCACGCCCTCCGACGATGTCTATGCGCTGGGCTGCATCGTCCACCTGCTGCTGACGGGCCGCCATCCCTTCGACCGCAAATCGGGGCAGGAGGCACAGGACGAAGGCCTCGTGCCACCGCCCTTGCCCATGCTGGTGCGGCGGGAGGAAAAGGCGGTGCGGCGGGCCTTGAGCTTTCACGGGCCAGAGCGGCAGGCCGATGCCGGCGTGTTCCTGGCAGAATATACGGGCGAGGCCTGACTCACCCCCGCGCCGGGGAGATCCGTGCGGCGCCGTCCGATTTGCCGGCGGCCTTGCCCCCCGCCTTGTTCGGCTTGGGCGGTGCGATCCAATGGCGCGCCTGCGCGGCGGCGGCGACCAGAAGGCCGATTCCCGCCACCCACCAAGCCGGCGAAAGTCCCCCTGCCGGATCAAGATTGGCACCCGCCACCAGCCAGGGATCGATGCCGGTGGCCAGCCCATACCAGGCCACTTCGACCAGCGCGGTGAAGCCCCCCGCCACAAGCGACAGGATGGCGAAGCCGAGCGGCCCCAGCACCCGCAAGCGCCAGAAGACCAGCCGATAGCCGAGCAGCAGGGCCAAGAGCCCGGTCATCATCACGGGCTCGGTGACATCCAGCCGTGACTGGATGAAAAAGTGGGCCATGGCGACGATGGCGATGCCATAGACACTGGCGTGCAGCGCGTTCCAGCGCTTGCCGCCCATGGCCCGGATGGCGGCATTGAACGAGGTCGCGCCCAGCGCCATCAGCATCAGGAGCGCAAGGGCCCCAATAGTGAGATAGAAGCGCAGCACGATCTCGCTGGCCACGCGCCCCAGATCCCACCCCTGGTCGGCGGCATAAAGCACGAGGTGCAGGAGGGCATAGGCCAGCGCGGCGAGCCCTATGGGGCGGCGCGCGAGGACGAGCTTCGGCCAATGAAACAGCCGGCGTACCGGCGTGACAGCAAGGCTCAGGAGCAAGAAGCGGATCGCCCACAGACCCGTGAAGTGAATGGCCTCGGACACCGGCCGGGCGCCGAAATCCCAAACCGCCACGCGCCAGCCGAGCCAGGCGAGCGGGAGGAACACGCCGATGAGGGCGGCGCTCTTCTCAAGGCTCAGGCGGCCGTTGCGTTCAAAAACCAGGGACGAGGGCAGCAAGGTCATTCAGTGCATCCGCGGTGGACCATGCCCACCATACGGTGCCCGCGACGCCGGAATTACGCACCCGTCATGCACGATGGCGTGAGGCCTCACACGGCCACGGGGGCCTTGATGGCAGGATGGGGGTCGTAATTCTCGAAACGGATGTCCTCGTAGCGGAAGGCGAACAGGTCGGTCACATCCGGGTTCAGCACCAGCTTGGGCAGGGGACGGGGCGCGCGGGAGAGCTGAAGCTCGGCCTGCTCCACATGGTTGAGATAAAGGTGGGCATCGCCCAGCGTGTGGACGAAGTCGCCAGGCTGAAGGCCCGTCACCTGCGCCACCATGTGGGTGAGCAGCGCGTAGGAGGCGATGTTGAAGGGCACGCCCAGGAACACATCGGCCGAGCGCTGGTAGAGCTGGCAGGACAGCCGCCCCTCGGCCACGTAGAATTGGAACAGGCAGTGGCACGGCGGAAGCGCCATGCGCGGGACGTCCGACGGGTTCCAGGCGGTGACGATAAGCCGGCGCGAATCGGGATTGCGGCGGATGTCGCTCACCAGATGGGCGATCTGGTCGATCACTCCGCCTTCCGGCGTCGGCCAGGACCGCCATTGATGGCCATAGACCGGGCCGAGCTCGCCCCGCGCGTCCGCCCATTCGTCCCAGATGGTGACGCCGTTCTCCTGCAGGTAGCGCACATTGGTGTCGCCGGCGAGGAACCACAGCAATTCATGGATGATGGACTTCAGGTGCAGCCGCTTGGTGGTGACGAGCGGAAAGCCTTCCGACAGGTCGAAGCGCATCTGGTAGCCGAACAGGGAACGCGTGCCGGTGCCGGTGCGGTCGCCCTTCACCACGCCCTCATCAAGGAGGCGCTGCAGGAGGTCGAGATAGATGCGCATGGTCGAGGTCCGGCTTCGGGGGCAACGGTCAGTCCGGGGCACCAAAGCATCCCGCGGGCGCCCCGTCGAGACCCCGGGGCGCAGGGCCGCCGGTCGGTCCTGTTTGCAAAGGGACTTTGCGGCTCTGTCGCGCTTCTGAATTGATGCCGACACGTTCACCACCCAGAATGGCGGATATTCTCGCGCAGAATCGGCGCTGCGCCCAGCCACCGGAAGCCTTATGCCGGCTCTTGCCCACCTGACCGTGTCCTCCTCCAGTTGCCAGGGTGCCGCGCGCACCCGGAACCAGGACGCCTTTCTGGCGGCGCCTCGGGCCGGCGTGTTCGCGGTTGCCGACGGCATCGGCGGACTGCCCAACGGAGACTGGGCCAGCCGCTCCATCGTGCAGGCGCTTGAGGACGAGGCCACCGGAACGAGCCTGCCCTTCGAGCAGCAGGTGCGCCTGGCGGAGGATGCCGTGCTTCGGACCAACCGCAGCCTCTACGAGACCGGCTGCCGCGCAGCGCCCCCTTTCACCATGGGGTCGACCATCGCCCTCGTCCTGGTGGGACACGACCGCGCCGCCTGCCTGTGGGCGGGCGATTCGCGCATCTATCTCCACCACGAAGGCGCGCTCTATCTGTTGACGACGGACCATGTGGAGAAGATCCCGTTCGGCGCAGCTGGCACCAGCCGCACCGTGCTGACGCGGGCGGTGGGCTCCGCTCCCCGCCTGAAGCTCGATCGCGTCACTGTCCCTTTCGCGCCGGGCGACACGCTCCTTCTGTGCTCGGACGGCGTCTTCAACGTGCTCCCCGCGAGCCTGCTTCGGGACCTCATCGCCGCGCGGGGGGAAAATCTCGCCGACCGCATCGTGACCGAAGCCCTGGATGCGGGAACGCAGGATGATGCCACTGCTGTCACCATCTTCGCGCCGCAGGTGGCCCCATGAGCCGCGACCTCCTTCCCAAGGACATGGCCACGCGCCGTCCGCTGTCCGCAGACCCGCTTGAGCGCCTGGAGCGCGTGTGCCGAGAAATCGCCCACGGCAATTACAAGCACACCGAGGATCTGTTCGCCCTCACCACCGCCGAGGACGCCTCCCCCACCATCCACCAATTGGCGGAAGCCTTCGGCTTTATGCTGGTGCAGGTGGAGGCGCGCGAAATGCGCCTGTCCGGGCTGATCGAGGACCTTCGCACCCTCCAGCGGGAGCTGGAGGCCGCCAACAGCCGCCTCACACAGGAGAATGCCCAGCTTTCCGCCCATGTGCAGAAGCTGCGCATCGACATCGACCGCAAGCAGTTCCGCCGGGAAGTTGGAGAAATCGCCGATACCGATTATTTCCGGGACCTGCAGAGCCGCGCCCGCCTGATGCGGGCCCGCCATAAGGGCGAACCGGACGCAGAGACATGACGCGCATCATCTCCACGCACTCCTATCGCGGCGGCACCGGCAAGTCGAACATCACCGCGAACCTCGCCGCCCTGCTCGCCCAGAACGGCCATCGGGTCGGCATCATCGACACCGACATCCATTCTCCCGGCATCCATGTTCTGTTCGGCATCGAGCCACGCATGGTGACCACCACCCTCAACGACTTCCTGTGGGGGCGGTGCGCGGTTGAGGAGGCAACCCTCGATGTGACGGCCCAGGCCCTGCCCAAGGGCGCCCCGCCAGCCGGCCAGGTCTTCCTGGTGCCCTCCTCCATGCGCACGGGCGAGATCGCGCGCATCCTCAAGGAAGGCTATCCGGTCGACCTGCTCAACGAGGGCATACAGGGTCTGTGCGAGCGCCTGGATCTGGACTTCCTGCTCATCGATACCCACCCCGGCGTCAATGAGGAGACACTGCTCTCCATCGCAATTTCCGACTGCCTGCTGCTGGTTCTCCGGCCGGATCACCAGGACTATCAGGGCACGGCGGTGACCCTGGAGCTCGCCCGGCGCCTGGAGGTGCCGCAATTGCTTCTGGTGTTGAACAAAGTGCTGTCCGGCGCCGACTATGGCGCACTGGCGGACCAGATCACAAATGCCTTCCGTACCCCGGTCGCCACCGTGCTGCCGCTCACCGAGGATCTGGTGCGCCTCGGCAGCGCGGGCGTGCTCGCCGCCATCGAGCCGCAAGCCCCCTATGTGGAGGGCTTGCGCCATGTGCTCGCTTATATTGAGGCGGCCGATGAGAGGGATCTCACCGCGCCCAGCCGGTAATCGGCCGGCTGACGAAGAAGGGCGCGTGCGTCCACGGCCTATCGGAGCGGCGTGACAACCGGCGGGCGCGACGAAAGTTCTTTTAAAACAATAAGATATAGAGAAGAAACGCTTCCCTGATGGGCTGGAACGTTTTAGATCGGTAACGCGAAGGGCTTCGGTCCCACCCGAACAACCTGAGCGACCACCTGCAAGTCCACCACATTCACCTGCAGATCGTTGACGACCCCTGGCTGCAGCGGCGCAATGGCACGCCATTGGGCTTGATCAATGCTGCGAAATGCGGCCATCACCCCGATGAAGGCGGCCTCGGTCGGCAAATTGTCCACATAGACCTCGGTGCCGCCGGGCGGGATGACGAATTCCTTACGGCTCACAAGGCTTTGGCCCAAAGCCTGGGCCTCGGCATTGAAAAGGGTGAGAAAGTCAGTCTGCTGGAAATCCATATCAGACCTCAGCGCATAAAGCCGGACCAGAATGGGTAGCGGCTGGCCGTTGGGACCGCGATTTGAGTCGCTATCCACCAGAATGCGCATGCCAAGCGTGGTCTGCCGGGGCGGAGGAGCTGCTCCGCACCCGCCCAGCAACGTCGCAGCCGCAAGAATGAACGTCCGGCGGGAGGGCGCCCGGGGCAATTGAGCAGAAGCCGCGATCGGGCGGCGAAGAAACATGGCGAACGCAGCCTTGAGACTTTGAGGAAGGGGGTGCGGGGTAGGGCCGTCTCGCGTCCAGCGCCGGACGCCTTCGCGGCTTAAACCACGCAATCTGTGACAGCGGCGCGACAAGCCTCATCGAAAAGACCTGAAAGGCCTTGTGGCTCAAGGTTTTCCGCCAGGGGGGAGGGCCGACACATTGTTCTCGTGCAATGTCCCTAAGGTTCTCGGAAAGGGGCCCAATTGCGGCCCGTTTCGGCGCGCCCGGGCGCCGACCGAAGGGGGAGCGTTGCATGGCGTCCGTCGACCTCAAGGCCTTGATGGCGCGGCTCGATCCGCTCTGCCGCACGGCATTGGAGGGCGCGGCGGGATTGGCCCTGATGCGCACAAACTACAATGTGGAGCTGGAGCACTGGCTGCTGAAGCTGGTGGAGGAGGAGCGCTGCGACCTGGCGCTCATGCTCACGCGCTCCGGCCTCGACTTGGGCCGCCTCTCCCAAGACCTGACCCGGGCTCTGGACCGACTGCGCACCGGCAACGGCCGCGCTCCCGGCTTGTCGCCCGATGTGATCGAGCAGGTGAAGCAGGCCTGGTTCCTGGCCTCCATCGATGCTGGGCAGGCGCAGATTCGCAGCGGCCATTTGTTGCTCGCCTTGCTTGCCGATGAGCGCCTCGCACCCCGCACCACCGACATGGCGCCCCCGCTGCGCAGTCTCTCTCCTGATGCATTGAAGCGGGATTTCCCCGCGCTCACGGCGAAATCGCGCGAAGCCGACATGGCCTTGGCTTCGCCCGCTGGCACGGACACGACGAGCCCGGGCGTACAGGGCGGCGCGGGCGGTGATCCTCTGGCGCGATTCACCGTCGACATGACCGCGCAAGCGCGCGATGGGCGCATCGACACCATCCTCGGCCGCGACGACGAGATCCGGCAGATCGTCGACATCCTTATCCGCCGCCGGCAGAACAACCCGATCCTCACGGGGGAGGCGGGCGTTGGAAAGACTGCCGTGGTGGAGGGGTTTGCGTTGCGCATCGCTTCCGGCGATGTGCCGCCCGCTCTGCGCAACGTGACGCTGCGCTCCCTCGACCTGGGGCTCCTTCAAGCCGGCGCCGGCGTGAAGGGGGAATTTGAAGCCCGTCTGCGCGCAGTGATCGACGCTGTGAAGGCCAGTCCCAACCCGGTGATCCTGTTCATTGACGAAGCACATACTCTAATCGGTGCGGGGGGCACCGCCGGCCAGGGTGATGCCGCCAACCTGCTGAAGCCGGCGCTCGCCCGTGGCGAGCTGCGCACCATCGCCGCCACCACTTGGGCGGAGTACAAGAAGTATTTCGAAAAGGACGCCGCGCTGGTCCGCCGCTTTCAGGTGGTGAAGGTGGAAGAGCCGAGCGAGCCGGTGGCGGCCGCCATGCTGCGCGGCCTCGTTCCTACCCTTGAGGCCTATCACAAGGTGCGGATCCTGGACGAAGCGGTCACCGAGGCGGTGCGCCTGTCAGCCCGGTATATTCCTGCGCGGCAGTTGCCCGACAAGGGGGTGTCCCTTCTCGATACCGCCTGCGCACGCGTCGCGGTGAGCCAGACCACCATTCCCACCGCGGTGGAAGACCGAGTGCGGCGCCTTGACCTGATCGGCGACGAACTGACGCTTCTGGCACGCGAGAGCGCCACCGGCCTCGACCACACCGCACGTCGGGCAGCGTTGGAAGAGGAGCAGGCGCGCCTGGCCGCCGAGCGCGACGCCCTGACCACGCGTTGGGAGGAGGAACGCACGCTCGTCGAGCAGCTTTCCGGGCTGCGCAAGGAAGTGGAAGGCGCCACTGCGGAGGAGCCGGCGCCGGAGGGCCTGACGGAGGAGTTCACGGCCACCCGCGCGGCCCTTGCTGCCCTACAGGGCGAGGAGCCCATGGTGCATCCACTGGTGGATGGCCAGGCCATCGCCGAGGTGGTGCAGAATTGGACCGGCATTCCCGCAGGCCGGATGCGCTCGGACGAAATCCACACCGTCCTTGCCCTTCAAGAGCGTATGGAACAACGGATCGTCGGCCAATCCCACGCCATAGCCGCCGTAGCGCAAGCCATCCGCACCTCGCGGGCCGGCTTGACCGATCCGCGCAAGCCCCTGGGCGTCTTCCTGATGGTGGGACCTTCGGGCGTCGGCAAGACGGAGACGGCGCTCACCCTCGCCGAACTGCTTTATGGCGGCTCGCAGAACCTGACCACCATCAACATGTCGGAGTTCAAGGAGGAGCATAAGGTCAGCCTTCTCATGGGAAGCCCTCCCGGCTATGTGGGCTACGGCGAAGGGGGCATCCTGACCGAGGCGGTGCGCCGGCGGCCCTATTCGGTGATCCTGCTGGACGAGATGGAAAAGGCCCATCCGGGCGTGCAGGACGTCTTCTTCCAAGTGTTCGACAAGGGCCACATGAAGGACGGCGAAGGCCGGGACGTGGACTTCAAGAACACCATCATCCTCATGACTTCCAATGCAGCCTCCGACCAGATCGCCCGCCTGTGCGCGGATCCGTTCACCGCTCCCGAACCTGCGGTCCTGGCCGAGGCTCTGCGGCCGGAACTGAGCAAACACTACAAGGCCGCCTTTCTCGGTCGCGTCACGCTGGTGCCCTACCTGCCGCTGAGCGAAGGCGTGCTCCGCAAAATCGTGGTCCTGCAGCTCGACCGCATCGGCAGGCGCGTGAGGGAAGCCTATGGGGCCGACTTTTCCTTCGAGCCGACATTGCTGGAAGCCATAGCGGAGCGCTGCACGGAAAGCGCGTCCGGCGCTCGCAACATCGAGAACATTCTCTCGCGCAGCCTGCTCCCCGACCTGTCGTCCCGGGTTCTGGAGCGCATGGCCAACGGTCAATCCATCGACGCCATCCATGTTGGCCTCGGGCCGGATGGCTTCACCTTCGACATTCACTGATGCCTCCCGCAGCCCGTCTCGGCGACAAGGTGCTGCAAGCGGCACCCCACTGCCACGCCCCCATCCATCCCCCCGCCCCGGTACCTGCTCCGGTCCCCCATCCTGCCATGCCACTGCCCATCATGAAGGGCTGCCCCACGGTGCTCATCGGCAAGATGCCGGCAGCGCGCATGACGGACACCACCATGCCTTGCATGCTGGGCGGGTGCGTGCCGGCGGGACCCGGCATGATCCTGAAGGGCTCGGCCACGGTGCTCATCGGCAAGCTGCCAGCGGCGCGGGTGGGCGACAGCACCCTCCATGCCAGTTGCGTCGCCCCCATTCCCAGCCCCAGTGGAACGGTGCTTCCACCGGGCTGTCCCACCGTGATGATCGGCGGCTGACCGATGCGGCTGCGTCATTTTCATACACTGAAGCCGGTCTGCCCCGTCTGCGGCGCGCGCGGCGAGGTCCGCCCGCTGACGCTCATCGATCCTGTGATGCGCGAGGACGACGTCGAGACCGGCCTGTTGGCCTGCCCCTCACCGGAATGCCAGGCCACCTATCCGATCCTCCAGGGGGCGCCGATCCTGCTGGCCGACCTTTCCTCTTGGCTCGCATCGAACCTGCATTTGGTTCTTCAGAGCGATGTCTATCACGCGGGCGTGGATGGCCTGCTTGCACGCGCACTGGGACCCGACACCGCGTTTGCCGTGGTCCGCCAGCAGGCGGCCAGCTATGGCTATGAGCATTATGGCGACCTCGACCCAGCCTCAGGCTGCGAGCACACCGCGCCCGGCGGGGTGAGGCGGATGGCGGCCGATTTGCTCGACGCGCTGCCCCCGGCCAGCGGGCCGTCACTCGACCTGGGATGTGCCGCAGGCCGGACGAGTTTCGACCTGGCGGACAGGACCTTGGACCTCGTGCTCGGCATCGATCTCAACTGGCCCCTGCTGAAGATCGCGCGGGGTGTCATCGGCCAAGGGGTTGCACGCTATCCCCACCGGCGGATCGGCAATCGCTACGAGCCGCGGATTTTGTCAGCCCCGCTCGACACCGAAGGCCGTGCGGACTTCTGGGTGGCCGACGCGCTGAACCTTCCCTTCGCCGCAGGCACCTTTCGACGCGTCATGGCGCTCAATCTCCTCGATTGCGTGTCGTCTCCAACTGGCGCCGTGCAGGAGGCGAACCGGATCCTTGCGCCGGGGGGGCATATGTTTCTTGCCACGCCCTTCGACTGGGCCCCCCACGCGACCCCCGCCGCAGCCTGGCAGGACGAGGCTGACCTGCCGGCCCTGGTGGCCGCAGCCTTCAGCCCGTACCCCAGCCCTCTCCGGCCCGCAGTTCCACCACAGGATATCGTCTGGCGCGTGCGCCTGCACGAGCGCTCCCACATGCATTATCGCTGCCAGGGGATGGCCTACAAGAAAGAGGGTTGAGGCATGTAACTCGTTATTCGGCCGTCATCCAAACGCGATAACACTTCGACTGACCCCATCTTGCGACTGCAAGACACAATCAATCCGACGCAGTCCGCCAGTCTGAACGACGCTGCCCAACGTTGTCTTTCGCATTTTCGCAAACAATCGGGTGCGAATGCACATCTGGACTGAAAGGCATCGAGGATGGCCACCCTCAAATCCTACGAGAGCGCCGCCTGTATGTCGCAGATGCGTGAGGCAATCAGGGACAAGTCGAACGACCTCAGCACGGGCGCCCTCGCCTCCCCGTCATCGCCTGAACCCATCCCCGGCTCGGGCCGGAGCGGGAACCAAACGTGGCAAGGTCAGGCCATCGAAACGGTCGTCCAGCCGGCGCAGACCTTAAGCACGACGCAAGCACATGGGCACCTCAACGAAGCGACGGGGGACGTCTGCGGATCCGCCGCCCCCGCCCTCAATGAGACCTGGAAGCCACTGACTGGCGCGGTCAGTCCCAGCGCCGCTCGGGAAAACTCCGTCAGCGTCCACGCCTCGGCAGGAGAGCCAGGGGCGCACGCGGACAGCACCTTCGTCTTCCCAGCAGACACCCATTAGCGGCATCCCGAATGGCGGGGGTCCGCCGAACCTGGAGCATGAACTATGGCTATCTATCTGAATTATGATGGTATTCAGGGCGAGGCGACCCACCAGGACCACCAGAAGTGGATCGACGTCCTGTCCCTGTCCTGGGGCGTGGGCCGCGCCATCGCCACCCCGTCGGGCTCCACGAACAATCGCGAGGCTTCCGAGCCGTCCGTGAGCGAAGTGTCCATCGTCAAGATGTTCGACGCCGCCTCGCCCAAGCTGTTCAACGAGTCCTGCACCGGCAATGCCGGCAAGACCGTCAAGATCGATCTCGTCAGCACCGGCAGCCCCGGCGTGACCTATGTGACCTACACGCTGACCAACGCCCTGATCTCCTCCTACTCGGTCTCCACCTCCGGCGACCGCCCGACGGAGTCCGTGTCGATCTCCTTCACCAAGCTCGAGTTCAAGTTCACGCCCTATGGCGATGACAACAAGGCCGGCACCCCGGTCACTGTGTCGTACGACCTGGCCACCACCAAGTCGGCCTGATCGAGACCAGCCGTTCGCCCAAGCGCGTTTGCCCTGCCCTCTGGTGCCTCATGGCCCCCGAGGGTGGGGCGCATGGCGTTGTGCCCGGGAGAAGGGCGGGCGATCCACCGTCTGTCATACGTTTGTTCAAAGGTTCAGCCACTTTGGCAATGAAGGTTTGCCGTCACCATGAGTTCTGCCACACCTCCGGTCCAGACCGGACGCCTGATCACGCTGACGACCCCGCTTGGCGGCGATGTGCTCCTGGCGACGGCCATTGAGGGGCGGGAGGCGATATCGGACCTGTTCCGGTTCAAGCTGTCACTGGTGTCCGCAAATGCGGGCATCACGGCCGCCCAATTGCTCGGCAAGCCCGTCACGGTGATGCTGAACCTGCCCTCCTCCAGCCCGCGGCCCATAAATGGGATTGTCTCTGCTTTCAGCGCCGGAGCGCGCACTGTGGATGGTCTTCGCCACTATGAGGCCGTGCTGTCGCCCAGGCTCTGGTTGTTGACCCGTACGGTGGATTGCCGCGTTTTCCAGCACCAAAGCGTGGTTCAGATCGCGCAAACCCTGCTCTCGGAAGGCGGGATTTCCGACTACCAGACAAAGGCTCTCTCCAGCAGCCATCCCTCCCGGGACTATTGCGTCCAGTACCGGGAAAGCGACTTCGACTTCCTTGCGCGTATCTGCGCCGAGGAAGGCATCTACTTTTATTTCCAACATGCCGAAGGCAAGCATACCCTCATCCTGTCGGACAGTGTTTCAGGCTACGGCGACGTCCTCGCCACCAAGGTGCAGCATGCGCCCCCCGAGAGCGGGCTGACGCTTGCTGTGCAATCGTTCCAGCAACGCTCCTCCTTTCGTTCCGGCAAGACCACGTTGCGGGACTATAATTTCGAGCAGCCCACGTCTGATCTGACGGCCTCCACCAGCACCGTCCTGGACAATGCCGCCTTCAAGGGCTGGGAAGTGTTCGACTATCCGGGCGGCTATGACCAGAAGGGCGACGGAACCTCTCGCTCGCGCACGCGCATGGAAGCCATAGAGGCCGGCTATGGTGAAGCCGAAGGCCAATCCACTTTGCCGCAGTTTGCTCCCGGCATGCGCTTCACCCTGTCGGACCACGAAGTGTCAGCGGAGGAGAACAAGACCTATGTCTTGAGTGCGGTGGACCATCGCGCCGCCGATGTTTCCCATCTTGGCAATCAGGACAACGTCATTTCCTATACCAACACTTTCGCTGCCGTCCCCTCGACCGTCGCCTTGCGGCCGCCGGGCCTTCCCATCCGCCCTCTCATTCCTGGTCCGCAGACGGCCCTCGTGGTGGGGCCCTCCGGGGAAGAGATCTATTGCGACAAGTATGGTCGTGTCCGAGTGCAGTTCTTCTGGGATCGGCTAGGGAAGAAAGACGACCAGAGCTCCTGCTGGGTCCGCGTGGCGCAGATGCTCTCGGGACCCGGGTTTGGCACCCATTTCATCCCGCGGGTTGGAATGGAAGTGGTGGTGGTGTTCCTGGATGGCGCCCCCGACCGGCCCCTGATCGTGGGCTGCGTCCCCAACGGACAGAATTTGCCCCCCTATACGTTGCCCGACAACAAGACCCAGAGCGGCATCAAGACCCGGTCGTCGAGCCAAGGCAGTGCTGCCACCTTCAACGAACTGCGGTTTGAGGACAAGAAGGGGGCGGAGCTGGTCTACGTGCACGCTCAGAAGGACTTCACCCGTGAGGTGGAGAATGACGACACATTGACCGTGCAGCACGATCAGACGCTGACCATCAAGAACAACCGCACCGAGACCATCCAAGAAGGCAATGAAAGCGTCACGGTGTCCAAGGGCAACCGCTCCGTCACCGTCTCGCAGGGCAATGACAGCCTGACCGTATCCAAGGGCAATGTCAGCACGACAGTGAGCAGCGGCAACCATTCACTCTCGCTCGGGTCTGGCAATGCGAGCACCACCTGCGATGGCGGCTCCATCACCCTTAAGGCAGCCCAGTCCATCACCCTTAAAGTTGGCGGCAATTCGCTCACCATCAACCAGAGCGGCATGACGCTGAAGGCGACCCAGATCACCATCACGGCTGATGCCAAGCTCCAGCTTGGTGCGCCCATGGTGAAAGTGAATGGCGACGGCACCGTCCAGGTCCAGGGCGGCCTGGTGACGCTGAACTAGGAATGGCCATGGAGCAGATCCAACGCGTCGCCCTGCTTCCCAAGCTGCGCTTCGCCACCGCCGCGCAATTGGCTGCGGTGCTGCCGCCGGATGACGATGTGCAGCCCCTTTTCATGCCCCGCCGGTCCGCGTCGGATCTTTTTATCGCCTTGGTGGAAGCGGGAGAGCGGGTCGCCGCGATCCGCTACCTGGCTGTCTCCCTGCCCCGCCGCGAGGCGGTGTGGTGGGCCTGTGCCGTCGCCCGGCACTTTCCAACGCCGATGACCCGACCGGAAGAAGAGGATTGCTGGGCCGCTGTCGAGTCCTGGGTCTACGAGCCCGGCGATGCCAAGCGGCGCGCGGCCTATGCGCCGGCGCAGGTCCTCGACTTTTCCACCGCAGCCGCCTATGCGGCGCTTGGCGTCTATTGGTCCGGTGGGAGCCTTGCTCCACCCGAAACCGCCCTGGTCATCCCTCCTGGCGATGCGCTGACCGGCAGTGCGGTGGGGGCCTCCGTAATCCTGAGCTGCGTGCCGGGACCCGCCCGCGACATCGCCGCGCGCCATGACACCGCGCTCACCATCGGCTTCGACATCGCCAATGGAGGCAGTGGACTGGTCGAGATTGGGGAGCGCCCATGATGGCGGTCCTGACCCTCACCGTCATCGGCCCATCCGACCTCGCGCCGGACGATCGCATCCGGACCCTTCGGGATGGCCGTCTGCGCATCGGTCGGGACGCGGATAATGACTGGATCATCGCCGATCCCGAGCGCCTCATCTCCCGCCACCATTGCACCATTATGGCCTCTGGTGGTCTTTTCACCGTCATCGACACCTCGGTGAACGGCCTCGTCATCAATGACGCGGAACGCCCCCTCGGCCGGGGGAATTCCGCATTGCTGGGCGACGGGGATGTTCTCCATCTGGCCGGTGTTGAGGTGACGGTGGCGCTCGGCGAGGCCCATGACCAGGACCGCGACCCCTTGCGCGGCGTGCTACCGCCGCGAAAGGGAGTGTCCGGTATCGTCCCCACGCTGGACCCAGTGCCGGCGGCGGCGAGCGCAGCGCCTGTTCTGCCCATGTCCTCCGGTTTTCCATTCGTACCGCGCGTGACGGAACCGCCGCCGTGGTTGCACTCCACAGGCTCCTCGGAAACGGGCGCGACCCGCTCGGCGGCGCCGGTGACACCGCACGACCATGTGCCATCGGAGCACGAGGCCTTCGTACCGAGCCGAGTTTCACCCCAGGTGATCCCGGATGACTGGGATGCGGAACTGAAGCACATCCCGGTGTCCCCACCCGCGCCGCTGCAGGATGGGCATGAGCCGGCGGGCGATGTGCACGCGCTCACGTTGGCCCTGATCGAAGCCCTGGCACGTATCGCCTGCGCTTCGGGCGAAGAAGGCGCTGAGCTGTTCCAGGGGCCGCCGGACGCCATACTTTGCCGCCTGCAGGCCGGCGATCACGGCTGGACCTCGCTCAGGCTTGCGAGCCTGTCCGCAACTATTGCGGCGCGCTTGTCGCGGTCCTCGGCCGGAACTGAGGGTCGAGACACGGCGCATCCGACCGGAATCGACCGAGCGGCCGAGGGAGAGATCGCGCCATGAGCAACCACAGCAAGATGGTGTGGTCCGAGGGCATGTTCCTCAAGGCCCAGCATTTCCAGCAACAGGACCGGTACGTGGAACGCTTGGTGCGCCAACGCACCGATGCCATGGCGCCCTATGCTTGGGGCCTGCGGAGCCTCGTGCTGAACCGTGAGTTGCTGGGGCTCGGCAAGCTGGCACTCGACCGCTGCGAGGGTGTCTTCGAGGACGGAACCCCCTTCTGCGTACCCGAGGACGATCCCCATCCCGCGCCGCTCATCCCACCCATCGCCCTCACCAACAGCATCGTCTATCTGTGCGTTCCGCTTGTTCTGCGCGGCGCGCCGGAAGTGGACATGGGCGGCCAGATCCAGTCGACCGCTCGCTACAGGGCCGAAGACCAGGAGGTGATGGACGCCATTGCCGGGTCGCAGGCCGTGGCGCAGGTGCGTACGGCCCGGCTTCGGCTCAGCCTGATGCTGGAGCACGAGGATCGGGCCGGGTTTCAGTGCCTGGGCATTGCGCGGATTGCCGAAGTTACCGCGGACCAGCGCATCATTCTCGATCCCGACTATATCGAACCTTGCCTGAACGCCTCGGTCTCAAAGGTGCTCACCGGCGCCTTGACGGAAGTCACCGCCATGCTGCGCCATCGCGGCCAAGCCCTCGCGCCACGGGTCAGCGGCTCCAGCGGCCACGCGGTCGCGGAGATTGCCGATTTTCTCATGCTGCAGATGATCAACCGCGTGGAACCCGAACTGGTCCATCTCGCCAGTATCAAAACGCTTCATCCCGAGCGGCTCTTCTGTTCCTTCCTGGCTCTGGCCGGAGAATTGTCGACCTTCACCGCGGCACATAAGCGGCCCATGGACTTCCCAAGCTACCGGCATGATGACCTGGAAACCCCTTTTGCCGCGGTGCTCAATGATTTGCGTCGCTCGCTGAGCATGGTGCTTGAACAACGCGCCGTGCAGATTCCGCTTGAGGACCGCCGCTATGGCATCCGGGTCGGCACCATTCCTGACCGCAGCCTGGTGGCGAGCGCCGTGTTCGTGCTGGTGGTGAAGGCGAGCCTGCCGGGCGAGACCATCCGACGGTCCTTGCCGGCCTTGGTAAAGATCGGTCCGGTGGAACAGATTCGGGAACTGGTTAACGTTCAGCTCCCCGGGATCCGGGTTCAGCCACTGGCGGTGGCGCCGCGCCAGATCCCCTATCTTGCCGGCGCTGTTTACTTTGAATTGGAAGCAGACAGTCCCCTTTGGCGTCAGATGGCAACCACGGGTGGTATTGCCGTACACTTGGCTGGCGACTTCCCGGACGCCACCCTGGCATTGTGGGCCATCCGCCGGTGAGCGCGGATGCGGGCGCGCCGCCGCACCGTCATGCGAATGCAACAGCTCCACGCCAAACCTGCGTCATTTGCTGGGGCTGATCGGGCATGACCACGGGCGCACAAGCCCCGGAAAGTGAAGACACGACCATCTTCTCGCCAGCCGCAGCGGCGCGCCGGGGGCAAGGCAGGGATTCGTCTGCCGCCGAGACCCAACGGATTCCCCTGCCCCGTCCGCCCGACCCAGCGGCCCAGGGTGAGACCGCCGGATCTGGGCAATTGCGCCAGGCCTCAGCTCCTTTCACCGCGCCACCCACACATCGCAGGGCGCGCACGGCTCCGAGGGCGACCACGATTTCGCTCAGCAGGGAGCGCCGCCCGGAAGCGGTCCAGGCGGCCGTCGACATCTATCGGGACAATCTTGGCCTCGCTTTGGCCGTGCCCATCTTCGAAATGCTGGTCCACCTGAAGAGTGAGCAGTTCGTGGACGTGCGGGCGGTGCACGCTCAGATGCTCGAAGAGCTCCATGCGTTCGAGACGCGCGCGGCCGCCCACGGTCTGTCGCACCAGCATGTGCAGCTCATTCTCTACGCCCTGGCGGCCACCGCCGACGACACGATCCTGCAGACCCCCTGGGCCAAGGACAGCGACTGGACCTCACGGACGCTCATCTCTGCCTATTTCCAGGAAACCTGGGGCGGCGAGCGCTTCTTTACGCTGCTCCAACAGATGATGACCGCGCCGCACACCGCCGTGCGGGAGGTGGAATTCTATTTCTTCTGCATCGAATTCGGCTTCGAGGGCAAGTTCAGGCTTGCCTCCAACGGTCCCGGCGAGCTCTCGCGCATTCAGGACGACTTGTTCCAGTTTCTGCGCTCCGTGCGTGGCACCATCAAGCCAGACCTTTCGCCCAGTTGGCGCGGGCTTGAGCTTGGACGGAGCAAGCCGCGGGATCTTATGGTCCATTGGCTGGGTGCCCTCGGCGCCATGGCGGCGCTGCTCGTGTTCTTCCTCGTCCTGTCCATCACCCTGCGACGCGATGCGGGATTGGTCGCCCGCCAGGTGGACGCGCTGCTGATCGATCCTCCCCCCACCGTGCGACCGCCGCCGCCAAAATTGCCTGATGCCCCTGCTGCGGCGCCACCGGTGGCCGCGATCTCACCTGCCTCTCCTGTGCCTGCTCCCGTGACCGTTCCCGCGCGCCCGGCTCCGCCCCCCACTCTGACGCCGTTTCAGATCATCTCCAATGCCCTGGCGCCGGACATAAAAGCGGGGACGCTGACGGTGATGGAGCGCGACGGAAAAGTGGTGATCCGCACCCGTGGCGAGGTGTTTGCCTCCGCCAGCACCAGCCTGCGCGCGCCATTTCCCGTTGTGCTGAAAAGTGTTGCGTCCGCCATCGGCCCCCTGGCCGCGGAGGTGAACGTGCGCGGCTTCACCGACAATGTGCCGATCCGCTCGGCGACCTTCCCCGACAATTTGGCGCTCTCGCTCGCCCGTGCCCAGAGGGTTGCGGACATGCTGGGTGCCGACATCACCGCCACGCCGCGTCCCGCCATCACCGCCACCGGGCGCGGGGCGGAAGACCCGGTGGCGTCCAACGATACGCCCGAGGGCCGCCAGAGCAATCGGCGGGTCGAGATCCTCGTGACCCCGCTCTAGGCGCCAAGGGAAAATAATGCCCCCTCGTCCCTCTTGGACCTTCTGGCGTTGGGTTGTGCTGGTGGTCGGCGCCCTCCTGCTTGCAGCACTGGTCTGGTTCGTCCTCCCGCACGTGTCAGTGGCCGGCCACAGCCTTCTGCCCGACTTGTCCTCGCGCATCCTGGCGCTGATCTTGGTGGCGGTGCTGAGTGCCATGATCGCCTTGTTCTGGGTCCTGGGCGGCCAAGGCGACCGGATGGCACGCCGGGAGAACGTGCGCGCCGATCAGCCGCGTGAGGTCCGCATCCGCCACGTGCGGGAGCAGGAGCGCGGTTTCCGCCTTGCGATGGGGGTGCTGCGGCGAATCCGTAAGCCCCGCTTACTCAGCAGCAATTACCGGTACGAGCTGCCATGGTACGCCATCATCGGTCCGAAGGGGGCCGGCAAGACTGCGCTGCTGCATGCCTCGGGCCTTCGCTTTCCCCTGAACGAGCGCCGCAGCGGGCGCATCAGCGCCGGCGCGCTGGGCTTTTCGTTCACAGAACATGCCGTCGTGGTGGAGGCCAACTTCTTCTCCTCTCCCGATGAAGAGGTGGGCCTCATAACCACCTTTGGCACGCTCCTGCGGCGGTACCGTGCCCGTCAGCCTCTGAATGGCGTGATCCTCGTGATGAGCCTGCCGGAGGTGCTTGCCGCTTCAGAGGTCACCCGCTTTTCCTTCCATGCGGACCTGCGCGAGCAACTGGAACGGCTGCAGCGGGAGGTGCGCCGGCGGATTCCGGTTTATGTGGTCTTGAGCCATATGGATCAGGTTCCGGGCTTTGAGACATTCACTGCCAATCTGTCCACCTCCGAGCGGCGCGGCGTGTTCGGGCTGACGCTGCCGCTCTATGACGAGAAGGGTACGACCACCAAGGGCAGGCCCTTGGCGGCAACGGTCGCGACGGAGTTCGACCACTTCCTGCAATGGCAACGTCCCCGCACCCTTACGCAGGTGAACGCGGCATTCGAAGTGCAGGAGCGCCTCGACTGCTTTCTGTTCGTGCCGCAACTGGCGACCCTGAAACCCATGATCGCCGAACTGGTCGAGGACGTCTTCCGCCCCACCGATTTCGAGCGTCCGCTTCTGCTGCGGGGGCTTTACTTTGCCGCCGCACCGCACGTCCCGGCCAATGCCCCCTCCCTTGCGCCCACTGTGGATGCCGAGGGGAAGCCGGCCGAGCGGCGCAGCGAGGGCTATTTCATTCGCGACCTTTTGGAAAAAGTGGTGTTTGCGGAAGCGGGCCTGGCCGAGCGCGACCCCACGTCCCGCAGACGCGAGGCGGCGCTGCGATGGGGCCTGACGGCTCTCGGCGGCATTGCGGCGGCGGCGATGATCCTGTGGTGGTCGGTCAGTTTCGTGGCCAATCGGTACCAGGTCGAAGACCTGAGTCAGGCCACCCAAAAGGCGCAGCAGGTGGTCAATGATCTGGGTTCCTCGATCCAGGAGACGGCCGCCGAGCAGATGGACCTGTCCGCCGTGGTGCCGACCCTCAATGCCCTTGAGAACCTCCCCACCGGGTGGGTCCATAAGGACGAACCAAGGGCCTTGCGCATGGGCGGGGGCCTGTCTCAGACGGCCTACCTCTCCGCCGTCACGGTCCAGGAATACAAGGACGCCTTGCTCTCCTTGCTGCTGCCTCGGCTCGAAACCGTCGTGCAGAAGGCCGTCACCGACTCCCTGGGCGTTCCGCAGGACCTCTACGGCTCTTTGATGGTCTATCTGATGCTAGGCGGTGCCGGCCCGATGAACCGGGACGCCATTTCCGACTGGATGCGACGCTACCTGATCGCCGCCTATCCCGGCCCGGCCCAGGCTCCGCTGCGCACCGCAATTCTGGAGCATGTGAGAAACCTCCTCGCCATCGGCTTCCCGCCATTGGAGCTCAATCAGCAACTGGTTTCGCAAGCGCGGACCGAACTCAGCGCCTACCCCTCCGCCGAACGGGGCATGTCCGAGCTCCTGAAGCTGCCGGAAATCATGTCGATGATCCCCTGGCGGCTGACGGACGTGGCCGGCCCGCTCTCTCCCTATGCGTTGACGCGGCGCTCCGGTAAGCCACTCTCCACACCCATTGCGGGCATGTACACGGCGGACCAGTTCTTCGCGGTGGTGCTTCCCGCGATCGATCGGATCGCACAGCGCCTCGCCTCCGAGGACTGGGTACGGTTTCCCAGCGCTCCCGACACGCCCCCCGGAGATCGCGCGGCCCAATTGAGGCGGGAGATCCGCGCGCTTTATGTGAGCGACTACATTGCCGAATGGCAGAACCTGCTCAGCGACGTGGCAATCCTGCCCTTCGACAGCCTGCAGATGGAGGTGGCGGTCCTCCAGGCTCTCATTGGTCCGCCATCGCCCCTGGATGGCTATCTGAAGTCGGTGGCCCAGCAGACCACCCTCACCCCTCCCGCGCCACCGGATCCCACCAAGACCGCCGCCGAGCCGTTTCGCAATATGATCCCGGGTGGCGAGGCGCCGGCGCCAAGTACACCAATGGCTGGCCTGGCACAGACCGTCACCGAGCACTTTTCCGGCCTCCACCGCTTCGTCACCGGGCAGCCGAGCCCCCTTGAGGAGGTGCTGAAGGCCATAGGCCAGTTGCGCATGGTGATTGGGCCGGCCGCGAGTGTCGGCTCGGGAAATCCGGGCCAACTCACGGAGCTCACCGCCGGCGCGGGCTTCGCCCAGATCCTGAGCCAATTAAAGCTATCGACCGTGACGGCGCCTCCCGGTCTGGCGGATTCCATCCTCGGCCTTGTCCGTCAAACCTCCTCCATAACCAATGCGGGCGTGCGGGCCGACCTCGACGCCACATGGAAAACGCAGATCCTCCCCTTTTGCCAACAAGCGATCGGGGGGCGCTATCCATTTGCAATTTCATCCAGCGACACGACTCTCGCAGACTTCACCCGCATGTTCGGCCCAGATGGTCTGCTTGACCATTTCTTTGATCGTCAGTTGAAGCCGTTCGTGGACATGTCGGTTTCACCCTGGAAAATGTTGGCCAATACGGGCGCGGCGCCAGACATCACCCCCCAGGGCCTTGCCCTGTTCGAGCAGGCCGACCGCATCCGCACCATGTTTTTCCCGCAGGGGACGACCGCACCTCAGCTCACCTTCGAGATTACTCCCACCGATCTGGATGCCGGCGCCATGCGGGTGCGCCTCGATATTGATGGCCAGTGGCTGCTTTACCAGTATGGCCCGCCGCAATCGGTCGCCTTCAAATGGCCTGGCGCGACGTCCGGTGTGCGGCTGGAATTTGGCACCTCGACGCCGGGCCAGCCGTCCTCTTTCTCGGTCTCCGGCCCTTGGGCCCTGTTGCGGTTCATCGGTGGCCAGAAACTCGTGAGGCAGGGACCCAGCCGGTTCGCCTTCACCGTAACGCTGGGTCCGCGCAGCGCCAGCTTCATCCTGGATGCCGCCAGCGTGAACAACCCGTTCCGGCAAAACCCTTTGGCGGGCTTCAGGTGCCTGCCGTCCCTCGTGGCCGGCTGACGATTCGGGCGTGGAATCCGTGTCATCAAGCTGATGTAAAACTCAAATATAATGTTGAATGATATCCGGTCTTGTTAATTTTCGGAGCATGATCCCTTCATCTCTGCGTGCTGTTTTCTGCATATCATGCAAGGGCCATGACGGATAATTTCACATTTGATCCCCGGCTACTCTTGTCGCCGATCAGCGAGAACGCTCCGGAAGGGTCTGACCCCAGAGCGGATATCTCGCCATCTTCACCGTTCCTTGCACTGAAGGATGCGCGCGCTTTGGCGCGACGCAAGGAGCGGGCCCGGGACATTGATGCCGACGCGCCCTCCGCGCTTGAGGACTGGGACCAGGTCGCGCGCCTTGGCTATGACATTCTCGCCGAGAAGGGCAAGGATCTGGAAGTCTGCGCCTGGATGATCGAAGCCTTGCTGAGGCTTGACGGCTTCACCGGGCTGCGCACCGGGATGGAAGTGGCCCGCGGGCTGGTCGAAGGCTTTTGGGACACGCTCTTCCCCCTGCCTGACGAGGACGGCGATGAACCGCGCTTGGCGCCGTTCATCGCGCTGAATGGCACAAGCGCAGACGGCACGCTGGTACAGCCGCTCCGCAAGGTGCCGCTGACGCCGGGTGCCGAGGGAGTTCCGCTTTGGCAGTATGAGCAGGCGCTGGAAGTCAGCCGCATTGGCGATGCCACCAAGCGCGAGGCCCGGATCAAAGGCGGCGCCCTGTCCCTGGATGCATTCACCGTTGCGGTTCAGGAAGGTTCTCCCGCCTTCTATATGGGGCTGGTCGGTAGGATCGATGGCGCCCTTGCCAGTATCAATGCCTTGTCCGATGCGTTCTCAGCACGGGTCGGCGCTGATGCCCCGCCGGCGGGAGCGATCAGGGCCCTGCTGGAAACAAACCGGGAAGCAGTGCAGGCCTTCGCAGCCGAAAAGCTGGCACAGGCCGCCGCTGCCCGTTCCCATGAGGCGGCCAATCGGCAAGACGGCGATGCCGAGCACGACGCGGAAGAGGAAGAAACGGCCGACGGTGAAGCGGCCGGCTCCTTGCCGGCGCGCCGGCCGGTGAGCCGCGAGCAGGCGCTCGGGCAGATCCTTGAAATCGCGCGTTTCTTTCGTGTCAGCGAGCCCCACTCGCCCGTCTCGTACGTCCTCGAAGAGACCGTGCGCCGCGCCCGCATGTCCATGACCGAGCTTCTCGATGAGCTGATCGTGGACCAGGACGCCCGCCGCTACTTCTACCTCGCCTCCGGCATCCGCCCGCCGGCCGGTGACGACTGAACCCAAATTCGACGCCCACTCCCGTTATTCGCTCCAAGGGGGACATGCCCGCGATGCCCAGTATCCATGACAAGCTGAACCGGGTGCGCAAGCCCCGCGTCCACATCACCTATGATGTGGAGACCGAAGGCGCGATGGTCCAGAAGGAACTGCCCTTCGTGGTCGGTGTTCTCGGCGACTTTTCCGGTGACCCCGCCGAACCCCTCAAGCCGCTGACCGAGCGCAAGTTCATCCAGATCGACCGGGACAATTTTGATCAGGTGCTGGCGCGCATGACCCCCGGTCTTAAGATCAAGGTCGACAACACGCTCGCCGACGATGGCAGCGAGCTGTCCGTGGAACTGGCCTTCAAGTCCATGGAGGACTTCGAGCCGGCCGCGGTGGTGAACCGCGTTGAGCCCCTGCGCAAGCTGATGGACGTGCGCAGCCAGCTGCGCGACCTGCTCTCCAAGGCCGACCGGTCAGAAAACCTTGAGACGCTGCTCGAGCAGATCCTGTCCGACGACGCGCGCCTCAAGGCCCTCGGCGAGGAACTGGGCGTGTCCAAAGAAAAGACGGAGGGCTGATCCATGAGCGCCGCTGAAGCACAGGCCCAGGCCGCGGATCTGGTCGAGACCAAGGAGCTCTCCTTCCTCGACCAAGCCATTGCCGCCACCAAGCAGACCGACCCGGACCGCACGGCCGAATTGCTGCGCACCCTGACCCAGGAAGCGCTCTCGGGCACCCTGACCTATTCCAAGAACCTGGCCCAGACCATCAATGCCGCCATCACGGCCATCGATGACAAGCTGTCGGCCCAGCTCAACGCCATCATGCACCATGAGGACTTCCAGAAGCTGGAAGGCACTTGGCGCGGGCTCAATCATCTGGTGATGAATTCGGAGACCGGCACCAGCCTCAAGATCCGGGTGCTCAACTGCACCAAGAAGGAACTCTATAAGAGCCTCACCAAGGCCTCCGAGTTCGACCAGAGCGTCATCTTCAAGAAAATCTACGAGACCGAATTCGGCAGCCCCGGCGGCGAGCCTTATGGCGCGCTCATTGGTGACTATGAGTTCACCAGCCATCCCGAGGACGTGGAACTGCTGAGCCAGGTCTCCCAGGTGGCGGCAGCGGCGTTCGCGCCCTTCATCTCAGCGGCGAGCCCGAAGCTGTTCGGCTTTGACGAATATACCGAACTGTCCAAGCCCCGGGACCTGGAGAAGATCTTCGACAGCGTGGAATACGCCAAGTGGCGTTCGTTCCGCGAGAGTGAGGATTCCCGCTTCGTCACCCTCACCTTGCCCCGCACCCTCGCCCGCCTGCCCTATGGCAGCCAGACGAAGCCGGTTGATGCGTTCGACTACGAGGAAAGCCCGATCCAGGGCGGCGTCGCGCGCGGCATGGCGCATGATGAATATTGCTGGATGAACTCCGCCTATGTGCTCGGCGCACGCCTGACCGACGCCTTCGCCCAGCACGGCTGGTGCACCGCCATTCGCGGCGCCGAAGGCGGCGGCAAGGTGGAAAACCTGCCGAGCCATGTCTTCGTCTCGGACGACGGCGACACCGACCAGCAATGCCCGACCGAGATCGGCATCACCGATCGTCGCGAGGCGGAGCTTTCCAAGCTCGGCTTCCTGCCCCTGTGCCACTACAAGGGCACGGACTATGCGGTCTTCTTCGGGTCGCAGACCACCCAGAAGCCGAAGAAGTATGACCGGCCGGAAGCCACCGCCAACGCGGCCATTTCTGCCCGTCTGCCCTATATCATGGCCACGTCCCGCTTCGCCCATTACCTGAAGATCATGGGCCGCGACAAGGTCGGCTCCTTCATGGAAGCCAGCGACTGCGAAGCCTGGCTGAACCGTTGGATCATCAACTATGTCAACGGCAACCCCGACGCCGGGCAGGAAATGAAGGCAAAGTATCCGCTCGCCGAGGCCAAGGTCGAAGTGCGCGAGATCCCGGGGAAGCCGGGCGCCTATAATGCGGTGGCGTGGCTGCGTCCTTGGCTGCAGATGGAGGAGCTCACCACCTCCCTGCGCATGGTTGCCCGCATTCCCGCGGCGGCCTGAGGCGCGACGGCCAGAAGGCGCCCGCGTGCCGGATCCCATGCAAGAAACGGAAGAAGGCTCGTCCCACGGGGGCGGGCCTTTTCCTCCCATGCTCACAGATGGGGCGTCGGCAAGCGGGCAACGCACGGTCGGCGCTCGCCCGGGACTGCGCCGCCAGGCGGTGGACATGGCCCTTGGCCGCAGTGACGGCACGCGGCTTGACCGATTTCTGGCCGCCGACGATCCGAAGTCGGCCCTCGCAGACTGGTTCGGGAACGACCTCGCGGTGATCGGGAACGGGCGCACGCTTTGCGCAGCCATAGAGCGCGACATCGCCTTTCTCGACGCCATGCTCACCGACCAACTCAACCGCGTGCTTCACCATCGCCGCTTCCTGGAACTGGAAGCCTCCTGGCGTGGCCTGCATTATCTGGTGACATGCGCGGCGGGCGCCGAAAACGTGCTGGTGCGGGTTCTCAATGCGGCCTGGCATGAACTCGCCAATGACTTCGATCGCGCCAACGACATCGACCAGAGCGCGTTGTTCACCAAGGTCTATAGCGAAGAATTCGGCATGCCCGGCGGCAAGCCCTATGGCGTGCTCCTATGCGATTACAAGGTGCAGCACCGGACCACACCGGATCATGCGGTTGATGACGTCTCCCCGTTGTCGGGCCTGGCCGCGGTTGCGGCGGCGGCTTTCGCGCCAGCCATACTGAACGCCTCCCCTCGCCTGCTGGGCATTGATGATTTCCGCGAACTGGATCACATCCAAAATCTAGCCGGCGTCTTCCGCCCGATCGAATATGCCCGCTTCAACCGTCTCCGGGATGGGGAAGACGCCCGTTTCTTGGGGCTGGTCCTGCCCCGGATCCTGCTGCGTAAGCCGCGCAGAAGGGATGGCGTGTCGGGGCTAGCGTTTCGCTATCGGGAGGATGCGGCGGGCCTTACCGCCGACCAATTGTGTTGGGGTGGAGCGGTTTTCGCATTCGGCGAAGTGCTGATACGCAATTTCCACCTCCATGGCTGGTTCGCGGACATTTGCGGCACCCGCCGCGACGAGTTGGACCATGGCGTGGTGGCTGGCCTGACCGCACCTTCGGCAGAGACCGATGCGCCGGGTGTGGTGCCCCGCTTCCCCAGCGAGCTGGCCATCCCCTCCCATGTGGAGCAGGACCTCTGGCAATGCGGCCTGATGACCCTCAATGTCTGCAAGGACACACCGCGCCTTGCCTTCCATTCCTCGGTCTCGATTCAAGCGGTCAGCGGCTCCGACCTGTCTCCCGGCGGGGCAAATGCCCGACTCTCAGCCATGCTGCGCTACATTCTATGCGTCTCGCGCTTCGCCCAATACATAAAGATCAAGATCCGTGACCGCATCGGCAGCTATGTCACCGCCGATGCCTGCGAGCGCGATCTGCAGGCTTGGCTTCACAATTATTGCCTCGGCAATGACGACGCCTCGGCGGAGATGAAGGCACGCTACCCACTGCGCGAGGCCCGCGTGGCGGTGCGACCTGCGCAAGGGCGCTCCAGCGCTCTCAGTTGCGTGCTGCATCTGCGCCCTCATTTTCAGCTCGACCACGTCTTCACCACTTTCAAGCTCGTGACGGAACTGGCGCTGGCGCCGGCCCGCATGGACCCCTGACTCGGAAGGCTCGCCATGTCACAGTCCGCCGTCGACCTGTTCAACGAAGGCCGCCTGGCCGATGCCATAACGGCCATGGGCGCCGAGGTACGGTCTCACCCCGCGGACATCGCAGCCCGCAGCCTGCTGGTGGAGTTGCTGTGCGTGGCGGGCGACCTCCAGCGGGCCGACGCGCAACTGGCCGCCCTGGCCGACCAGGATCCTGCCACCGCCGTGCAGATCGCGACCCTGCGCCAGTTCATTCGAGCCGATATGGCCCGCGCCCAGGTGTGGGGAGAAGGCCGAACCCCGGAACTGCTGGACGCCCCGCCACCCCATCTGGCTTTGCGTCTCGAAGGTCTCATGCACCTGCGGGCCGGCCGCGTCAGTGAAGCGATTCAGGCCCTTACCGACGCAGAGGAGGCCCGGCCCGCCTTATCCGGCCACCATGACGGCGTGGCTTTTGATGATTTCCGCGATCTCGACGATCTCACCGCCGGCGTTCTGGAGGTACTTGCTTCAACGGGCAAATACTTCTGGGTCCCCATGGAGCGGGTGGAATTGATCGCGTTCCGTGCGCCCGCCCGCATCATAGATGGCACCTGGCGAGCTGCGGAGATTTCAGTGCGGGGCGGGCCGGAAGGCGAAGTGATCATTCCCGCAATCTATCCCTTCGCCCCCGCCAGAGAGCGGCAGGCCGCCGCGCTCGGACGGGAAACGGAATGGCATGAAATCGGTCCCGACTGCATGCGGGGCGAAGGGCTGCGCTGCTTCTTGGCCGGCGAGGAAAGCCTCACCGTTCTGGAACTGGGCCGACTGGAGTTCGAGACCCCATGAGTCTGACCGGCCCAGACCTGCTCGACCGGCTGGCGGGAGGCGAGGGCAGCCTCACCGCCCGCGTGCGCGCAGGCCTGAAGCGAGACCTGGAAGATTTGTTCAACACCAATTGCCGGGTCCTGGGCTGGCCCGCTGCGCTGGGCGAGTTGAAGGGATCCCTGCTCGATTACGGCATCACGGATCTTTCGACGGCGAACCTCTCCACCCCGCAGCGCCGTGCCGCGGTCGTTGAGGAATTGGGCGCCTTATTGCGTACCCACGAACCCCGGGTGCGCGACATGCGGATCTTCGCCCTGGAAAATGCCGCCCCGGGAGACCGCACTCTGCGCATCCGCATTGAGGGGCATGTGCGCATCGATACCGAATATGAGCCCGTCGTTTTCAACACCCTCATCGACACCATCGGCAGCACCATCTCTGTGACGAGCGTGAACCCGTGACCGACGCTCTGCTCCCTTATTACAATGACGAGCTGGATTATCTCCGCCACATGGCCGGCGAGTTCGCCGCGCGCCATCCCAAGATCGCCAGCCATCTGCGCCTCTCGGCGGACGCCGTCGACGATCCCCATGTGGCCCGGCTCATGGAAGGCGTGGCGTTCCTCAACGCGCGCGTGGCGCGCAAGCTGGACGACGACTTCCCGGAACTCGTCAACACGCTGCTCGACGTTCTTTATCCCTATTATCTCGCGCCCATCCCCTCCATGAGCACGGTGCAATTCCAGCCCAAGGCAGAAGTCACCGTCCCACAGCAGGTGCCGGTGGGAACCGAGCTGGAGACGGAGCCGGTCAAGGGTGAGGCGTGCCGGTTCCGGACCTGCTATCCCGTCACGGTGTGGCCCATCGACCTGGCGGAGGCGAGCCTGCGCGGCCGGCCGCTTGTGGGACCGATCAACCCTCACGCCCATGGGGCAGCCGCCACGCTTCATCTGAAGCTGCGGTGTACGGCGCCGGACCAAACGTTCGGCGCACTCCAGCCGGACCATCTGCGCTTCTTCCTGCGGGGTCAGCCTTCCCTCACCTATGGCCTGCAGGAATTGATCCTCAATCACACCGTGTCTGTGGCTCTGGCGGAGGGGCCCGCCGATCCCGAGCCGGTCTTCCTGCCCCCCTCTGCCATCCATCCCGTCGGGTTCGCCGCGGACGAGGGCCTTCTGCCCCATGCCGACAGGGCTCAACCCGCCTATCGGCTGCTGACCGAATACTTCGCGTTTCCAGAAAAGTTTTTGTATTTCGATGTGGACTTGGCCGCAAAGGTGCTGCGGAGCGCCGGCCGCGAACTCAGCGTCTTTCTTTATTTCGATAAGAGCGTGGTGGCCCTTGAGCGGTCGGTGAACCAGGAGGCGTTTGCCCTTGGCTGCACGCCCGTCATCAATCTCTTCCGACAGCGGGCGGAACCGATTCTCGTGTCCAGTGAGCGGTTCGAGCACCGCGTGATCCCGGATGCGCGCCGACCGGACGCACTGGAGGTGCACTCCATCCTGTCTGTCTCCGTATCCGACGCGGCTGGGGCGCTGAAAGAGGTCCTGCCCTTCTACGCCCAGACACCCGGCGCCGAACGGGCGGGCGCGGCGCGCTGGGCGGCCTCCCGACGCGAGGCCCCGGGCCGCGAGGTTGCAACGGAGATGTTCCTTTCGTTCAGCGACGTGGACCCCGATTTCAGCGAAGACGACCTCGTCGCCAGCGTGAACACCTTGTGCCTGAACGGGAATTTGCCGGCCCGGCTACCTTATGGCGGCGGCCACCCCGTGCTCACCCTGGTCGAAGGGGCCGGGAGCGTGGGCGAGGTGGCCTGTGTCTCCGCCCTCACCCATGCCCTGCGCCTTCCCGCGGATGATCGCCGTCACTGGCGGTTGATGTCACACCTGATCCTCAACCACCTTTCCCTTGTCGGGCCGGGCGGGCTCGAGGCGCTTCAGGAGATCCTGCGCCTCTACGACTTCCGCGCCTCACCCGAGACCCATCGCCTGATCCAGGGCATTACCGGGCTCTCGGCGCGGCCAGGGGTTGCCCGCGCGCCGCGCCGGGAGGGTGACGCGCCTTGGGCGGAAGCTGTGTGCCGGGGCATCGACATCGCCGTGGAACTGGATCCCAGCCATTTCAGCTCCAGCGGCCTTTATCTGTTTGCCATGGTTCTGGATCGTTTCTTCGCTCTCCAAGCCAGCATCAATTCCTTCACTCGCCTCACCGCGACCGTGAAGGGCCAGACAGGACCCTTGAAGACATGGCCCGCCCGCGCCGGCGATCGCACCGTCCTGTGATCGAAACCCTTCTCGCACATCCCGACCGCTTCGATCTGGTGCAAGCGGTCCGGGTGATCGAGGCCGAAGCTGCCGCCCAGGGCTGTGGGCGGCGGGATCCGGTGCGTTTCATCGGCGAGGTGTCGCTGCGTTATCCAGAAGCGGCCATCTCGGATGCCCGGCGGATGGAGGATGGCGGCGTGCGCCTGACGGTTGCGCTGATGGGGCTGATGGGTCCCCAGGGCGTCCTGCCGTTCAGTTACACAACCCATGCCATTCAGTCCCGGCATTTGCATGACGAAGCCCTCAGCGACTTCCTCGACATCTTTCAGCACCGGGCCATCAGCCTGTTTTGCGATGCGGCCCGCAAATATCGCATTGCCTTGTCGCAGAAGCCGGCGCAGGAGCCGGATGATACGTTCACAACCGTCCTGGCAAGTCTTGCGAGCCTTGGGTTTTCCTCCATGCAGGGCCGCATGGAGGTGGACCATGGTGCACTTCTGGGCAGCGCAGGCCTGCTCAGCGCCGAAGCCCGGCCCATGGCTGGGCTCCAGTCCCTGCTCTCGCAGGCCCTCGGCGAACCAGTGATCATTCACCCCTTCGTCGGCACCTGGGTTCGCCTGCCCGCCGAGGAGTGCACCCGGCTCGGCGGTGCGGTGAACCCGCAAGGCCAGCATGCCCGCCTGGGGGGCGGTGCCATGCTGGGCGACCGTGCCTTTGTGGCGCAGCAGAATTTCCGCATCGAGATCGGCCCCGTGGACCACGCACGCCTGCACGCCTTGCTGCCCGGCACGGCCGCGGCAGCGCGGGTGCGCGATCTGGTGGAGCTTTATTGTGGCCTTGAATTCTCCTTCGACCTGAACGTTAAGGTCGCCGCCGCCGAAGTGCCCGCCGCACGTCTCGCCAGGGGGCCACAGGATGATGGCGCTGGTCGCCTCGGTCAGACCTCCTGGCTCCTTGATGGCCCAAGTCCCGTCCCCCGCGACGATGCCCTGTTCCGGCCGGGCACGCTCGGCTGATCCCCTACCGATCTTCAGAGGCTCCTCATGACGTGTACCTGGTCGTCCGGCTATGTCAGCGACGTGGAATATCTGCCGGGCCTCTATGTCGAGCAGGCACCGGGCCATGTGATCCTGACTTGCCTTCTGAACGGCATCGCGCCGCCGCGCCTTGGGGGCGACTTCACCTATTGCGAGCTCGGCTGCGGCCAGGGCGTCACCGCGATCGTGATTGCGGCTGCCAATCCCACCATCCAAGTGGTTGCAACCGACTTCAACCCCGCCCACATCGCCCGGGCGCGCGATGCGGCGCAGACGGCGGGTATCGGCAATGTCACCTTTCTGGAGTTGAGCTTTGCCGACATGGCGGACGGCCAGGGCCTGCCCGATTTCGATATGGTGACGCTCCATGGCGTGTGGTCATGGATTGGCGCCGCCGACCGGGCCAACATCGCCGCGTTTCTCGCCCGCCGACTGAAGCCCGGCGGAGCGGTGTCGCTCTCCTACAACGCCATGCCGGGCTGGACCGCATTGCTGCCCATGCAGCGCCTGCTCGCCAGCCAGGCCAGCCTCCTGCAGGGCCGCTCGGATGAACGGGTGCTGCAGGCGCTTGAGTTCGCACGGCGGGTGCAGGATGCCGGCTCAGGGGTTGTCGGCGGGCCGGCGTTGCTTGACCAGATCCGCACCGGCAGCGGCAAGGTGGCGGCCACGGACCGGGCCGTTTATCTCGCCCATGAATATCTCAACGCAAATTGGCAGCCCCAATACCACATGGACACCGCCGGCCTGCTGGCGGATGCGAAACTGGCCTTCGTGGGCTCCGCGGCGCTCATGGAAAACTTTCCCGACCTCATGCTCAAACCTGCTCAGCGCGCCGTCCTGGATGATGTGCCGCCGGGTCCCTATCGGGAGACGCTGAAGGACTACATGGTCAACCGGCCTTTCCGGCGCGACGTGTTCGTACGCGGCGCCCGGCGCCTCTCGGACCGGGAGCGGGACCGGCAGTTGGAGCCCTTCGGCCTTGTTCTGACTGCCGTCCGGGGGGCCTGTCGCCTCACCCTTGATGTACCCGTAGGCTCCGCCCAATTGCCGGCCCGTCACTATGAGCCCATCCTGGACGCGCTTGCGGTCCGCCCCCACACCCTTGGTGAACTGAGGGCCCTGCCCGCGCTGAAGGACGATCCCGCTGCACCCTCAATGGTGGAAATGGCCGGAATCCTGATCGGCTCAGGCCAGGCGCTTGCGGTTCCAAGCGGCCTGTCGCCCGCCCCGAGCGCGACGACACGCCGCCTCAACCACGCCGCAGCCCGTGCGGTGGCCGAACAGCGCGCTGCGGTCGCAGAGATGGCCTCTCCGCTCACCGGCTCCGGTACGACGCTCACCACTGTGGAAGCCCTGGTCTTTGACGCCCTTGCCCACGGCCGGCCGCGCGATGAGGCGGCTCTCCTGGCCCATATCGCACCGACACTCATGGCGTCCAATACGCCTCTGATGCGGGACGGCAAGGTGATCGCAGAGCCACATGAGCGGCTGGAGACGGTACGGGAAGCGGTGGGCTGGAGCCTTCAGAACCGGGTCCATCTCTGGGAGGCGATGGGGCTCCTGTAAGGCAAACGTGGCCTGCATTGTTGCAGCGCAAGATTGACAGAAAAATCCTCTATGGCCCATGCTGGCATTATTCCAAGGGGAGCCCTGCGAGGGGGCTGAGAGATCGCCTTCCGGTTTGGTCGTCATGACCGCCGGCGCCGCGATGACCCTTTGAACCTGATCCGGGTCATGCCGGCGAAGGGATCGGAACCAGCCCAAGCCAGAGCTCCCGGTGGGAGTCCTATTGGGCAAACCGCCTCCTGAAGCTCATCCCGGATCTCATTTGCAGCGCGAGCTGAAGGAGATCCGCATGCTTGACGAAACCTCGACCTCGTCCCTGAAGGTCACCACCGGGCCCCTGCCCCACTCCAGGAAGGTCCATATCGCCTCCGGCCGTCCCGACGTGCAGGTGGCCATGCGGGAGATCACGCTCTCCGATCCGGCTGAGCGCCCCGTTCGGGTCTATGACACGTCCGGCCCCTATACCGACCCCACCGCCCTCATCGACCTCACGAAGGGCCTGCCGGACCTGCGTCGCGCCTGGATCCTGGAGCGGGGCGACGTGGAAGAGGTGGAAGGCCGTGCCCGCAAGCCCGAGGATGACGGCCTGAAGCCTGGCCAGGTGAGCCACCTGCCCGCCTTCGACCGTGGCGACCGCAAGCCCTTGCGCGCCAAGGCGGGCAAGCGCCCCACCCAGATGGCCTATGCCCGCGCCGGCATCATCACGCCGGAAATGGAATATGTGGCCGCGCGCGAGAATCTCGCCCGCGCCAATGGCGGGGCCCATCCCCATCACCAGGCCATGAGCCTCGGCGCCGCCATCCCCACCGATATCACCGCCGAGTTCGTGCGCCAGGAAGTGGCGCGCGGACGGGCCATCATCCCGGCCAACATCAACCATCCCGAAATCGAGCCGATGGCCATCGGCCGCAACTTCCTGGTAAAGATCAACGCCAATATCGGCAACTCAGCCGTCACCTCCGGCGTCGCCGAGGAAGTGGACAAGCTGGTGTGGGCCATCCGCTGGGGCGGCGACACGGTCATGGACCTGTCCACCGGCAAGAACATCCACACCATCCGCGAATGGATCGTCCGCAATTCGCCGGTGCCGATCGGCACCGTGCCGATCTACCAGGCGCTGGAAAAGGTCGGCGGCGTGGCCGAGGACCTGACCTGGGACATCTTCCGGGACACGGTGATCGAGCAGGCCGAGCAGGGCGTGGACTATATGACGGTGCATGCCGGCGTCCGGCTGCCCTATATCCCGCTGACCGCCAACCGCGTCACCGGCATCGTCTCGCGCGGCGGGTCGATCATGGCCAAGTGGTGCCTCGCCCACCACAAGGAGAGCTTCCTCTACGAGCATTTCGAGGAATTGTGCGAGATCCTGTCCTGGTATGACGTCTCCTTCTCGCTGGGCGACGGCCTGCGGCCCGGCTCCATCGCGGACGCCAATGACGCCGCCCA
Source organism: Aquabacter sp. L1I39 (assembly GCF_017742835.1). Lineage (GTDB taxonomy): Bacteria > Pseudomonadota > Alphaproteobacteria > Rhizobiales > Xanthobacteraceae > L1I39. The sequence goes on along the minus strand of NZ_CP072392.1, from coordinate 2,875,386 downwards.
GTTCGCCGAGCTGGAGACGCTGGGCGAACTGACCGAGATCGCCTGGAAGTATGATTGCCAGGTGATGATCGAGGGGCCCGGCCATGTGCCGCTCCATCTCATCCGCGAGAATGTGGAGAAGCAGCTCAAGGTCTGCCATGAGGCCCCCTTCTATACGCTTGGCCCGCTGGTCACCGACATCTCCCCCGGCTACGACCATATCTCCTCGGCCATCGGCGCGGCGATGATCGGCTGGTTCGGCACCGCCATGCTCTGTTACGTGACCCCCAAGGAGCATCTGGGCCTGCCCAACCGGGATGACGTGAAGGCCGGCGTCATCTCCTACAAGATCGCCGCCCACGCGGCGGACCTCGCCAAGGGCCACCCCGCCGCCCGCATCCGGGACGACGCGCTCTCCCGCGCCCGCTTCACCTTCCGCTGGCGCGACCAGTTCGCCCTCTCCCTCGACCCGGAGACGGCCGAATCCTTCCACGACGAGACCTTGCCGGCGGAGGGCGCCAAGGTGGCGCACTTCTGCTCCATGTGCGGGCCGAAATTCTGCTCCATGAAGATTTCCCAGGAGCTGAAGATCGAGGCCGGCGACATTGCCCGCGCCGAGGCCGACAATCAGGCGGCCGCCGGCATGGCCGAGATGTCCAAGAAGTTCCGCGACGGCGGCAGCGAGATCTATCGCCCCGCCCCCGACGTGGCACCCCCGCCTTCCGCCTGAAAAAACCCGGGCTCACCCCGGCGGGGATGAGCCCCCCAAACGAGAAAAGCCCGCGCCGGTCCAGCCGGCGCGGGCTTTTTCTTGGATAAGTCTGGGTCCCGCTCAGGCACCGGCCGTGCCCCGGCGCTTGCGCATCAGTTCGGCCAGCGCCTCGTCATGGTCGGACGGGAGCGCCACATTGACGGTCACCAGCAGGTCGCCATGGCCGCCGGCTGCCTTGGGCAGCCCCTTGCCGCGCAGGCGGAAGGTGCGCCCGCCCGATGTCCAGGCGGGAATGTTGAGGTCCACCGCGCCGGACAGGGTGGGCACGCGCACCTTGGCGCCGAGCACCGCGTCCTCAAGCGGCACGGGTGCATCATAGCGGATGTCCTCGCCTTCCCGCTTATAGTTGGCATGGGGCGCATAGGAGATGGTCACATAGGCATCGCCTGGCGCGCCACCCATGGGGCTTGGCTCGCCCTGGCCCTTCATGCGCATGCGGTGGCCTTCCAGCGTGCCGGCGGCGATCTTCACCTCCACCTGCTTGCCATTGGGCAGCATCACGCGCTTGGTGGCGCCGTGGACCGCTTCCTCATAGCTGACCGCGAGCGTCAGCTCGGTATCCGCACCCGCTTGCGGCGCAAATCCTCCGCCAGCGGAGCGCCGCTGTTTGCCGAAGCCGCCGAAAATATCCCCGAGATCCTCGAAGGACGCGCCGGCTCCCTTGCGCCCCTGGCGACGCACGCCTTCCGGACCGAAGGAAAAGCTCTCGAAGATGGTGTCGCCGTCGAAGCCGGAAAAGCCGCCAGGCCCCCGTCCGCCGCCACCGAAGCCGGCGAAATCGTGCATCTTGGGCTTGCCCTCGGCATCGATCTCGCCGCGGTCATACTGGCCGCGCTTGTCCTTGTCGGACAAAATCTCATAGGCGGAGTTCAGCTCCGCAAACTTGTCCTGCGCCTTCGGGTCGTCCTTGTTGGCGTCGGGATGCAGCTTCTTCGCCAGACGCCGATAGGCGCGCTTGATCTCGGCTTCGTCGGCGGCCTTGGCAACGCCGAGGATGTCGTATGGATCGCGCATGAATTCTCACCTCTGGGTCCCCGCTTCCGGGGGACCGCACCCGTCATTTGGGGGCGATGTTGCCCGATTGCAACGCCCCTGCTCAAGCGCGTCCGAGAACCCTGACCTGCGACAGACTGGTCTCGCCCTTGCCGTCCTTGCACGCCTCGCCCTGTACCCAATGTTCGCCCGTGGTGTCGACGATTCCAATGCGGAAATCGCGACACCCATTGTCCTTCACGGCACCGAGCGGCGTCGCCGTCCCACGCGCGCCGGTGGAAGGGTTATCCCACGGCATGCTTGCGCCGGCCTCGCGCACCTGAAGCGCCTGGGCGAGCGCCATCTTTGCATGGGACCAGTCGCTGGCGCCAATCCCCTGGGGCACGGGGCCCTCTGGCACGGGCGCCGAGACCGGCTGCACCTTCAGCGAGCCGGTGACGATAGGGTCCGAATCCAGGAACGACAGAGTGCCGCATCCACCCACGCTCGCCACAGCCAGCAGGCCCAATGCGCCCTTCAGGCACAGGCGCAGTGCTGGGCGCAGGCCGCTAATACCCTTATATAGGCCCGATCTCGCACGGCCGTACGCCGCACTGACTTCAAGACGCGACACGGGAAGGGCCCCCATACATGACCGATGCCACCAAGGAAGCCCCAAATCCCTTAACGTCCGGTGATTTCACCCTTGCCGACGAACCATTTCGTCTTTTTTCTGAATGGCTTTCCGACGCAGAGCGGTCCGAGCCCAATGATCCCAACGCCATGACGCTGGCAACCGTCGACGAGACCGGCCTGCCCGACGCCCGCATGGTGCTGCTGAAGGGCCTTGATACCCGCGGATTTGTGTTCTTCACCAACACTGAGAGCGCCAAGGGCCGCGAGTTGGCTGGTAATCCGAAGGCAGCCCTTGTGTTCCACTGGAAGTCGCTGCGCCGCCAGGTGCGGGTGCGCGGGCCGGTGGAACAGGTCACCGAGCAAGAGGCGGACGACTATTTCGCCACCCGTCCGCGCCTGTCCCAGATCGGCGCCTGGGCCAGCCGCCAGTCGCGCCCGCTTGAGGGCCGATTCGCGCTCGAAGCAGCTGTGGCCAGCACCACGGCAAAATATGCCATCGGGACCGTCCCCCGCCCGCCCCATTGGACCGGGTTCAGGATCGTGCCCGTGGCAGTGGAATTCTGGCATGATCGCCCGTTCCGACTGCACGACCGCGTCGTCTTCCGCCGCCCCTCTGCTGATACCCCCTGGGAGCGCACGCGGCTCTTCCCCTGAGCCGGCGCCGGCGCTCTTTTCTCATTCACAGGACGAACCCGATCATGCCCCCCGCCTCCAACCAGCCTCCGCGCATCATGCTGCTGACCGGCGCCTCCCGGGGGATCGGGCACGCGACGGTGAAGCGATTCTCAAGCGCCGGCTGGCGGGTCATCACCTGCTCGCGCCAGCCTTTCCCCGAGCAATGCCCGTGGGCGGCGGGACCGGAGGACCATATCCAGGTGGACCTCTCCGATCCCGACAACACCCTGGAGGCTGTGCAGGAGATCAAGAACCGCCTTCCGGCCGGCGAGTTGCATGCCCTGGTCAACAATGCCGGCATCTCGCCGAAGGGACCGGGCGGCACGCGGCTCGATACGCTGGACACCGCCTGGAGCACCTGGACTCAGGTGTTCCAGGTGAATTTCTTCGCCCCCATTCTGCTGGCGGGCGGGCTTCGGGAGGAATTGCGCAAGGCCAAGGGCTCGGTGGTGAACGTCACCTCCATCGCCGGTTCTCGCGTGCACCCCTTCGCCGGCGCAGCCTATGCCACCTCCAAGGCGGCACTGGCGGCCCTGACGCGGGAGATGGCGCGGGACTTCGGTCCCATTGGCGTGCGCGTGAACGCCATCGCGCCAGGCGAGATCGACACGGCCATCCTCTCTCCCGGCACGGACAAAATCGTCGCCGAAATCCCCATGCGGCGCCTCGGTACCCCCGATGAGGTGGCCAAGATCATCTATGTGCTGTGCACGGAGACCTCCTCCTACCTCAACGGGGCGGAGATCCACATCGACGGCGGCCAGGCGGTGTGATCGGCCCTAAAGCCAGCCCCGCCACTTGAAGAACAGGTAGGGCGTGATGGCCGATACCGCCATGGCCGTCAGCGCCAGGGGATAGCCGATAGCGGCATGAAGCTCCGGCATGTGCTGAAAGTTCATGCCGTAGATGGAGGCGATGAGGGTCGGCGGCATCAACACCACCGAAAGCACGGCGAAAATCTTGATGATGTTGTTCTGCTCGAGGCTGACCATGCCGATGGTGCCGTCCAGCAGGAATTGCAGCTTGTTGGCGAGGAAATTGGCATAGTCCGCCAGGCCCGCCACGTCGCGATGCATGGATTTCAGGGCCGAGCGCTGCTCCTTGGAGATGGCTTGCACATCCTCAATCTCCGCGCCCAGGAAAGCCAGCATACGAGAGAGAGACGAGAGGCTTTCCCGCGCGTAAGAGGTCAACCCCTCCTGGCGGCCTACATGGGTGAGGATCGCGCGATACTGCTTGTTGGCGTTGCCGCCCTGCTCGCGCTCGAACACGCGCTTCGACAGCCGCTCGATGCCTGCGGCGCAATGCTCCAGGACGTCGGCTGTGCGATCGATGATGGTGTCTAGGAATTCGAACAGCAGGACCTCGCCCGTCACCCGAACGGGGCAGGCCTTCTGCATGCGCTGCGCGAGCAGCGGAAAGGCTCGGGGTTCCGCATAGCGGACGGTGACCAGCTTGCCATTGGCGAGAATGAAGGTCACGGGCGTCACAGATGGGGTGTCGGTCATCGCCCCGCACAGGACGGACAGCGTCATGTATCGCGCCCCGTCCTGCACATAGAGCCGGCTGGACGGCTCGATTTCCTGCATTTCCTCGCGCGTCGGGATCTCCACCCCGACGGCAGCTTCAACCCGGCCGTCCTCCCCGTCTACTGGCGATACGAGATCAAGCCAGACGGCGTCCGAGGGGGCCGCATCCTGCGGACCCACGACCTGAGTCTTTAGAGCCCCACCTTGGGCGATATAGGCAACGAGCATCTACCGAATTCCACTCCGGGGACGGTGGGCGCAAGGCTATCGCGATGGGGTCGGGCATCGCCCCCGGCGGCGCGGCGCCGGGGCGTGCGATCAGCCCGGGAAATAGTCGAGATCGCGGAGGGTTACGACCTTGTTTTGCTTGGCGGCGGCAGCGGCCTTGGTGTCGCCGGCATAGCGGGCGGCGGCGGCGACGGCCGTGATGCCGATGTCGCGCCACTGGCTGACCTGGGCGGCGTGACGCTCCTGGTGAGACTCGGGACGGGCCTGCTGCTGCTGGCTCGGCTGGGACTGGTCCATCTTACCTTTCTCCGTAATCGGGCGCTCTGCCTAAGCCAGATACGCCGTGCTGTGAAGACACCTCACAGATGGTGAGCAACTGCGTCGAAACTGTGCAAACGCAGGGGCGTCACCAAGGTCATAGTGCGCAAGCATCGCCTAAAGCTTGCAACGCCGTCTTAACGGAACGCGAAGGCCGCTCTCTGAGACATTTTTGCCACGCCTTTTCCGCACCGCATCGTGGCGCCTTTGCGGCCCCTTCAAGGCCGCGACGCATTCCGGTAATCCATTCGCCACGAGTTGATTCCGTTCACCATAATTCACGAGGCGGTCATGACGATGCGGACGGTCCCGGCTGTTCTGCTCGCGGTTTTCTTGGCAGGTTGCGTCACTGAGACCCCTGCCCCGGCGCCTGAAGCCGCGATGAAGCCTCGGGATAAGCAGCTGCTCGCAAACGCGCCCTACGCGAAGGTCAAGCCCGAGGGGCAGTATGCGCGGCATATCGTGGAATATAAGGGCACCGAGAAGCCGGGCACGGTCATTGTCGATACCGACAAGAAGTTCCTTTATCTCGTGCAGGCTGACGGCACCGCCATCCGCTACGGAGTGACGGTGGGCGAGGAAGGTCTTGCCTTCCACGGCACCGCCAAGGTGGGCCGCAAGGCCGAATGGCCGAGCTGGACGCCCACCCCCGAAATTCACCAGCGCATTGCCGGTCTGCCCTCCTATGTGGGTCCCGGCCCGCACAATCCGATGGGGGCTCGCGCGCTCTACCTCTACCAGGGGTCCAAGGACACGCTCTTCCGCATCCACGGCACCAACCAGCCGGAATATCTGGGGCAGGCGATCTCGTCGGGCTGCATCCGCATGCTGAACGAGGACGTGATCGATCTTTATAACCGCGTGCCCACCGGCGCGACGGTGGTTGTTCTCTGAGGACATTATCCATCAGGGGCTGGGGAAGACGGCCGGTGCTCCAGGCGAGCGCCGGCCGTTTTTGTTTGTGCCCCGGACGCTCGGTTCACTCGTGCCCAGGGTCCCTCGCCAGACAGGGCACGCACGGTATGCGCACGTGAGTGTTTGAATTGCCCGCGGGTTGTCGCCTCATTGTCTCCCGTCGCGAGAAGAGGCGGGCGGCGGTCACAGGATGGGATGAGCTTTTGCCGTGGCGCGACCGAACCCTGGACCCGGTCGGCGGGACAGGCGCCGCGACCCGGTCACGCCGTGTTGCCTGGCGGTCATAAAGCCCAGCGCCTCAGACGCGCAGTCACCTGAACGCAGAGGACCGAGCCGCTCCCGTCCCCTCCCGCAAAAAGGCTTCAGCGTTCCGTGGACATGCCGCAGGGCTCTGTCCTTTCCAACACGCGTCCTTTCCGCGAACCGGTCCCAGTTCGCGTGGACGAGCTCTAGCCGCCTCTGGCGCGGTTCGGTCGGTCTCCCGGCAATGGCGGACGCGGGGTCGGGAAGGGAATGGGCGATGCATCCGCGAGCCGTGCGTCCGACGCCGGGGAAGAGCCCGAACCGGTTGCCGCTTCCCCCTCAGACTGCCCCGCGCGCGCCACCACGGGCTCTGCCGGTGGCGTTGGCCCCTTGATGGTCCACCGGCACAAGCGGATGTCCAGCCGGCGCTTGGCAATGTCCACGTGGATATGATCCTCGTGATAGCCGTCGGACCCCGGTCCGAGCACCGTGGTGAAGCGCTCGCAAGCGGAGGTCTTCATGGCGGTCTGCAGCGGAAGGGGAAGGCCGTTCTTCTTCACGTCCAGCACACGCTGGTCGGACAGCACGAAGCCGCCCACATCGATGGCATTGCCCCGGCCATGCTCGCTCATCTGCGCGCCCCGGATGCGGTTGCGGGGACGGCAGTCATAGGAGGCCGCCACCTTGATCGCTTCCAGCTGGGCGCCCATCGTCTCGATGGCGGGGGCCATATCGTCCCGCATCCAGTTGGTGAAATTCACGGCCGTCTCGCAGGCGAGCACGGCGGCCGGCTGCAACGTCACCAGCTTGCCGTCCTGAAGGCGGATGGCGGAAACCTTCACCGCCACTGGAAGCCCGCAGGCGCCCGGCGATTCGATGGCCGCCACGCGCACGGCCAGCATGGCCTGCTGGGCGACGAGGCTAGCGCATGCCTCCGGCAGGTCCTCGCCCGCCACGGCTTCGACACCGGACGGCTTCTGCGGTCGTCCCACCTGGCTGCCACTGGGGGGCGGCGGGGGAATGAGGAGGGGCGCCACCTCCTGGGCCGACGTTTCCGCCGCCTGGGTGCCGGGCGCATCGGGGGCGGATTGCGCGTCCTCCTCGGTCTCGTCTAGTTCCAGGGGACGCGGCTCGGGCAAGGGCACATAGGCGACGCGCTTTCCGCCTATGGTCAGCGGCTGGGGCGAGCGGGCTTGTCCGCCCGGCGCCTCCGCCGGACGGGGCCCCGGTTCCTCTGCCACGGCAGGGGCGGGCGCGGGCGCGGGCGGAGGGCTCTGGAAAAGCTGAAAGAAATTGGGCGCGGGCGGTGCCGACGCAGCGTCCGCCTGAGGTTCGGCCTCGCTCTCCTCCCCCATCTCCGCCTCAATGTCCGGCCGTGGCACGGGCAAGGGAACGGCACGGGCCGGCACCAGCGGCAGCAAAAGGAAGGCCAGGGCCAGGGCTGTGGATGTCCCCCCTCCGAACCGAGCGAGGGGACCGGGAAGGGAGGGCGTCCACCGGCGCAGCGGCGGAGGGTGAGCGGTGGAGCGCAATCTCATTCCGATGATCATAGTTAAATAATCCAGGAAAATGAATTCCCCCCATCCCATGGCCCCCGGCGGTTGTCCCGGAAGCCGGATCATGGTTCTTGAAGCTCAGGTGCGCCGCGCATTGAGCGGGTGCCGAAGCGGGATCGATGATGCGCGGTCTGAAAGCGCTCCTGTTCGACAAGGATGGCACGCTGGTGCATTTCGATCGCACCTGGGGGCCCTCGGCCGGCCATGTGATGCGCGTGCTGGCAGACGGGGACGCGGACGCCCTCGCGCGGCTGGAAGCGGTCAGCCATTATCTGCCCGACGAAGAACGCTTCCTGCCCTCGTCACCCCTGGTGGCCGGCTCATCGGCGCATTATGGCCCACTCTGGGCACAGGCGCTGGGCCTGCCAGCGGATCAAGCCTTGTTCGACCGCATCGATGTCCTGTTCTGCGACGCCGGGCTGCGGCACCTGACCCCCATCGGCCGGCCGGCCGACGTGCTCGGCCGACTGCACGCCGCCGGGCTTCGGCTCGCCATCGTCACCAATGACGCGGAAGAAAACGCCCGCACGCAAGCTGACGCGCTCGGCCTCATGGACTTCGTGGACCGCGTGCACGGCTACGATTCCGGCTTTGGATCGAAACCTGACCCGGGCATGGTCTCGGCTGCGGCCCATGCCTTCGGTTTGCCTCCCGGCGCGGTCGCGGTGGTCGGGGACAGCGCCCACGATCTTTCAGCCGCGCGCGGCGCGGGGGCGCGCTTCATCCTTGTGCGGTCGGGCCCGGCGCCGGTGGAGGACCTGGTGCCCCATTCGGACCTGGTGGTCGATTCCATCGACGATCTCCCTGCCAAGCTCCTGAACGGGTGAGGAGCGTCACATGCTGAAGCGCAGCCTCTATGTGGAGGAACGCCAGTCAGGCCTTGCCGCCTGGAGCCTGCGGCTTGCCTTGTTCGCCATCCCCGTCATCGCGCTCGCCGCCGGCCTCTATCGCGGCGGGATCCTCACCTTCGAGCCGGCGCTTGCCGCGCTGAGCACCGGCTTGGTTCTCGCTTTCTGCGGAGGTCTGCTCGGCATCGTCGCTTTCGTTTCCATCTGGGAGAGCGGATGGAAGGGGATGGGAAAGGCCGTCGGTGCGGTCGCCATTTCCCTGGTGCTGCTGGCGGGTCCCGCCGCGGTTCTCGCGCGCGGGATCATGTTGCCGCCGCTCACCGACATCACGACCGATCCGAGCGACCCGCCACGCTTCCGGGCCATGGGCTTTGCCCGGCCTCGGGAGGCCAATCCGGTGGACTATGTCGGCGCCACCGCCGCCGTTCTTCAGCGCGCGGCCTATCCGAGCATCAAGCCGATCGATCTCGATGCCACGCCCGAGGAAGCCTTCAACACAGTGCTGACTCTGGTGCAAAAGCGGCATTGGCGCATCGTCGATCTGGTCCCGCCCCGAGGCGGCGTGCGCGACGGGCAGATCGAGGCCATCGCCACCAATCCGGTCATGGGTTTTCGCACCGACGTCGTGATCCGCGTGCGTCCCACCGCCAAGGGGGCGCGTGTGGATATCCGCTCGGCATCCCGCTACGGAATTCACGACCTGGGCGAGAATGCGTGGCGGGTGAGCAGTCTGATGACCGACCTTAGTGCGGAGCGCCGCAAGAAGCGCTGAGGCGGGCCACGTACAGGGGGCCACGCGCAGGCTTGACGCTACGGCTAGGTGCGGGCACATCGCGGGGGGCGTGATGTGGGGTTCACGCGCCGCCCGCGGAAGCGCCAAGGCCTACTGGTCCAGCGCGAACAAGGCCCCCGCATGAACAGTGCGCTCTTCCTGCTCGTCATCAACATGGCCATCGGCCTGTGCTTTGCGGCAGGCTTCCTCGCGCTCAGCCAACGGGCCTCCACGCGTCTGGGCTGGTGGTGCGCGGCGGGCTTCCTGGCTGCGACCGCCACCGCCGCCACCGAGGCGTCCGGCTTTGCCCTCACCATGCCCCGGCTCATTTCGACCTTGTCCTTCGGCTTTCTCATGCTGGCGGCTGTGTTCATCGTCGCCGGGCTGCGGCGCCATTATAGCCCGGCCGAGACCAACCGGACCCTCTATGCCTTCGGCCTCGCGCTTGCCGTGCTCAATCCTCTGGTGATCTTCGAATTGCCTCGCGGCACGATTGGACAGGCGCTCGCCTACCAACTGCCCTTCGCCGCCGTGTTCGCCTTCGGCGCCCATAATGTTCTGGCCCGGGCGCAGCGGCCCGTCGATGTCACCGTGGGCGTCATCCTCGCGGCCGTTGCACTCCAGTTCATGGCCAAGGGCGCGCTCGGTCCGCTCGTGGGCGCGGGCCACGCCCCGGGCGTCGCCGACTATGTCTTCAGCCTCTACGCGTATTATTCGCAGACTCTCGGCAGCATTCTGTCCCTCGCTTTGGGGGTGAGTCTGTTCGCCCTTCTGACCGTCGAGGTGATGGAAGAGCACGCCCAGCACCTGCAGAAGGATGCCCTCTCGGGCCTGCGAAACCGGAGTGCCTTTTTCGCCGAAGCTGAAGCCGCGTTGCGGCGCCTGCCTGCGCGCCAGACCGCCGGCGTCGTGATCTGCGACCTCGACCACTTCAAGTCCGTCAATGATCGCTTCGGCCACGCGGCCGGCGACGAGGTGATTGCCCGCTTCGGCGCCCTGCTCGGAGAAGCTGGCGGCAAAGACGGCATTGCGGGGCGGATCGGAGGGGAGGAATTCTGCCTTCTCCTGCCCTCCGGCGGGCTGGAGCGCAGCACCGCGCGGGTGGAGTGGCTGCGCAAGCGCCTCGCGGAAGCCCGCTTCCTGAACCTGCCCACCGGCATCACGGTCACCGCCAGCTTCGGCATCACCGCGGCTGGGGCCCGCGAGCCGTTGCCCGATGCCTTGCGGCGTGCGGATCTCGCGCTCTACCGGGCCAAGGCCGAGGGGCGGAACGACTACCGGATCGCCCCGACCACGCCGCACTGATTTGCATCTTCGCAACACTTGGCGGGAACAGGAGGCGCGGCCGCATTTGCCAGTTGCTGCCCTATCGGCGCTCTTATTTGATGACGGCATGACGCTCGAAAAGCCGCCACACCAGGATGCCACCTCCCCTTCCCTCGCCGCGCTTCCGGCTCCGGCGGGAGGGACGGGCAGGCGTGCGGCCGAAGGGGGTCTTCCCGTTCGTCGGCAGGTTTTTCTCTGGGGATGGCGCGCCCTTGGCGCGGGCCTTGCGGTGGGGGCCATGGAACTGGCGGCAGACCTCGGCGAAACGCCGGTCTCCCTGATCCCCTTCGCCACCTCCATCGCCGTGGTCATGGGCATGCCCGATGCTGACCCCGCCCAGCCGCGCGCGCTGATCGGCGGGCATGTGATTTCAAGCCTCGTGGGATTCGCGATCCTGTGGCTGGCGGGGCCGTCCTATCCTGCGGCTGCGCTTGCGGTGGGCATCGCCTTTTTCGCCATGCAGGCCACCCGAACGCTTCACCCGCCGGCAGGCATCGACCCGCTCATCATCGTCCTGGAATCGCTCTCGCCCATCTTCCTTCTGGTGCCGCTGGCTGCGGGCTGCGTGCTTCTGACCGCCTATACCTATGTGTGGCACACCTTGGCCGGCGGGTCCCGTTGGCCGCGGCGCTGGCTTTAGCCGGGGTTCAGGACCGGCGCTCAGTCTCGTCCCAACCCCCGAGTTGATCCTCCGCTGGAGGCGACGGCGGCGTCTGCCCGGCGAGTCGCAGGGTCCGGTTCAGGAGCAGTTCGTAGATGGGTTCGCCGCCCAGCGCATCCGCCACCATATTGGCGAAGACGCAGGTGAGGATAACCGGCACCAGCAGCGTGTAGGCGCCGGTCAACTCCGCCACCAGCACCATGCCCACCAGAGGCGCGCGCACGGCGGACGAGAACAGGCCGCCCATGGCCGCGATGCCGAAGGCGGCGAGTGCGCCCGCCGGCAGGCCGATGGCGAAATCCAAAGCAGTTCCGAACAGGACGCCAATGGACGTGGCCAGCGCCAGGATCGGCGCGAAGATGCCGCCCGGAACGCCGGTCGAATAACTCGCCATGGTCATGACGAACCGGATCACCACGATGCCGGCCAAGATGAGCAGCGGCAGGCCTTCCGCCGCCAAGCCCTCGGCCAGTTGCTCCCCGCCCAGGGTTGCCTCCGGCCGCACGATCACCAGCACGCCGATGATGGCGCCGACGACGGCCGGCACCAGATAGAAGGACCATCTCAGGCCGACCGCACGGGCGGTATCGAGGGACCAGATCACCGATTTGTTGAACACCACGCCCACAGCGCCAAGAATGGCGCCCAGCACCACGAAGGCCGGCAGCAGAGCAAGCGGCATGTCGGGCACTTCGATGCGCATGTCCGGACCGACGCCGGCAATGCTTTCCGTGACGATGGCGCTCGTGACCGAAGCCAGAATCACCGCCGTATAGGTCCGCAGCCCGTAGGGAAACTGCCGGCGGGTCTCCTCGATCACGAACAGAATGGCCGCGAGCGGGGCATTGAAGGCGGCGGCAAGGCCAGCTGCGCCGCCCGCGGCGAGCAGGCCGCGCGTGTCCCGCAGAGAAAGCCCGAACTTTTCCGCGCAGGCCTGGGCCACTGAGGCGCCCATATGGATGGTCGGGCCTTCACGTCCCACTACCAGGCCGGAGCCGAGTGCCAGCACGCCGCCGACGAACTTGACGGGCAGGATGCGCCGCCAGCGCACCTGCCGCAGGCCCTCCATGGCGCCCTCGATCTCCTGCACGCCGGATCCGGCCGCTTCCGGGCAGTAGGTCCGCACCAGCCACACGGAGGCGACCACCATGATCGCAGCCAGCGCCGCCATGCCGGGCAGAAGGAAGGGCCCCTCCACGGTGTCGCGCACCAGAGTGGGCCAGTGCGCGGCCTCGGTGGTGGCGATGTGGAAGAAGGTGCCGATGGCGCCGACCCCGGCCCCGACCAGGATCGCTATGGCGTAATAGGCGGAATCGTGCAGCCGGCCAGCCGTTTCAGTCTTGCGTTCCTGCACGGTGCCCGGCCTCCCTCACCCCGGAGACACAGCATGTCTCCAGGTGAGGACATAACGGAGGCCCGGCGGCCCCTGCAAGGTCAAACGGCGCGGAGGGCTCTCCTCTGCCCTTCGCTGCCGTTATGTGTCAGGCTTCCGCCGCCAGCACCGGTGCCCCCGCCTCCACGAGACGGCGCGGGGCGCCCTCGCCCTGCAGCACAAGAATTCGGTCGTGGAGGCCCTTGAGGGTGGCCCGGTGGCCGATGGACAGCAGCGTCGTGCCCGGCATGCGATGCCGCAGCAACTGGTAGACGGCGGCCTCGGACGGCTCGTCGAGCGCGGCGGTGGCCTCGTCCAGAAGCAGAATGGCGGGTTGCGCCAGGAGGGCGCGGGCGAGCGACAGGCGCTGCTGTTCGCCGAGCGAAAGCACATGCGGCCAAAGGGCCGACTCCTCCAGCCGCCCGCACAATCCCGGAAGCCCGACCGCCTCGAGCGCCGCGCAGAGCGCGTCCCGGGTGTGGATCTGAGGATCCTGAGGGTAGGCCAGCGCCGCATCCAGCCGCCCGACCGGCACATAGGGCTTCTGTGGCAGAATCATCAGCCGACTCGGCGCTTCGATGCCGAGCCGGCCCGATCCGAATGGCCAGATGCCGGCCATGGCACGGAAGAGCGTGGTCTTTCCGGAGCCCGACGGCCCCATCACCAGCACATGCTCGCCCCGGACGATGGCGACGCCCTCCACCTTGATGATGGGCGCGTCGGTGGGAAGGCGGATGTCCATCTCGTCCATGGTCATGGCGCGGGGCAGGTCGGATGCCGCGACCGGGGTGCGCACGAAGGATGGCGCCTGCGCCTGCCTCTTCGCGGCCGCCATGGAGGCCTCGAAGCCGGTGAGGCGGTTCACCACTGCGGCCCATTCGGCCAGCGTGGAATAGGAGGTGATGAAGAATGAGAAGGAGCCCTGAACCGAAGAGAAGGCACTGGCCGTCTGCATCAGGGGGCCGAGCAGGATGGCGCCGGAGAAATAGGCGGGCGACACCACCACGAAGGGGAAAATGGTCGAGATCTGGTTGTAGCCGGCGGTAAACCAGGTGAGGCGCTTCTGCGCCCGCATCAGGTCGAAGAAATTGCCCCAGATGCGCTCGAAGCGGCCGGAGAGATGACGCTCTTCCGCCTGCTCGCCCTTGAGAAGGGCGATCTGCTCGCTGTTCTCGCGCACGCGCACCAGATCCACGCGGAAATCGGCTTCATAGCGCTGCTGGTTGTAGTTGAGCCGCACCAAAGGTCGACCGATCAGGTGCGCCAGCCAGGTTCCCACCGCCGCATAGATGAGGGCGGCCCAGAACAAATAGCCCGGCACCACCATTTCCGTGCCGAAGAGCTGCAGGTCATAAGAGCCCGAAAGGCCCCACAGAATGACGCTGAAGGAGGCAAGCGAGACCACCGTGCCGAGGAGCCCGATGCCCACCCCGATGGTCTGGGAGACAAAGAGGTTCACATCCTGCGCGATGCGCTGATCGGGATTGTCGGCCGGATCGCCGGACAGGCGCAGACGGTAATGGGTGTCGTCGGCGAGCCAATGCTCCATATAACGCGTGGTCAGCCAGCGCCGCCAGCGGATCTCGAGCCATTGCTTCAAGTAGATCTGATAGACCGCGATCGCGATGGCGCAGACGGCGATGGCACAAAAGATCAGAAGTTGGCGTTTGAACTCAGCGTAATTCTTTTCCTGGATGGCATTATAGAAGGCGGAATTCCACTCATTGAGCAGAACGGTCGCATAGACCCAGGCCAATTCGAGCGCGATGACCGCGCCCAGCAGGCCGAGGGCGATCCACCGCTCCTCGCTCTTGAAGTAGGGAATCGCAAGCCGGCGGATGTCGCCGAGGAGAGAGAAGAAGGCTTTCATGCGGGCAAGGTTCCGATTCAAGCCGGCACCTTACTCCACTTTTAACTGGCGGGAGGATGACCGGCACATTACGGGTTCTTCATTCCCGCATCCGTGATTGGATACCGGAGCGGACCTGACCTTCCGGAATGGAGACTTCAGGCCGGCTCCCTATTCTCGCATCTGCGCTGGCTCACATCTCCTTGGCCATCTCGCGCAGCCGGAACTTCTGGATCTTGCCGGTGGAGGTCTTGGGGATCTCCTCGAACACCAGGTGCCGGGGGCATTTGTAGTGGGCAAGGTGCGCGCGGCAATGGGCGAGGAGCTCCTCCACCGTGGCGGTGGCGCCTTCCCGAAGCTCCACAAAGGCCACGGGCGTCTCTCCCCACTTCTCATCAGGACGGGCCACCACAGCCGCGGCCGCCACCGCCGGATGTTTGTAGAGGGCATCCTCCACCTCGATGGAGGAGATGTTCTCGCCACCCGAAATGATGATGTCCTTGGAGCGGTCCTTCAGTTGCACATAGCCGTCGGGATGCTTGACGCCGAGATCCCCGGAATGGAACCAGCCGCCCTCGAACGCCTTCTGCGTGGCAGACGGGTTCTTTAGATAGCCCTTCATAACCACATTGCCCCGGAACATCACCTCGCCGAGCGTGGTGCCGTCGGCGGGCACCGGCACCATGGTCTCGGGGTCCATCACATCCAGGGCCTCAAGCGCCGAATAGCGCACGCCTTGCCGTGCCTTCTTCACGGCCCGTTCCTCGGCGGGCAGGTCGTTCCATTCGTCATGCCAGTCATTGACCACCGCAGGTCCGTAGACCTCGGTCAAGCCATAGACATGGGTCACGTTGAAGCCCGCGTCCTGCATGGCCGCGAGCACCGCCTCCGGCGGCGGGGCGGCGGCGGTGATGAAGTCCACCACATGCGGCAGTGGGCGCTTGTCGGCGGCCGGTGCATTCAGCAACGTCGACATGACGATGGGCGCGCCGCACATATGGGTCACGCCATGGTCGGCAATGGCGTCGAAGATGGGCTTGGCCCGCACCTGCCGCAGGCACACATGGGTGCCGGCCACGACCGAGACGGACCAGGGAAAGCACCAGCCGTTGCAGTGGAACATGGGCAGCGTCCACAGATAGACGGGATGCTTGCCCATGGTGCAGGTCACCACATTGCCCACCGCCAGGAGATGGGCACCGCGATGATGGTAGACGACGCCCTTGGGATCGCCCGTGGTGCCCGACGTATAGTTGAGGGCAATGGCATTCCATTCGTCAGGTGGCATGGCCCAGGCATAGTTGGGGTCGCCGGCGGCGATGAAATCCTCATATTCCAATTCGCCGATGCGGTCTCCCGCGCCGGTGAATTCGGGATCGTCATAGTCGATCACCAGCGGCTTAACCTTGGCAATGGCCAGCGCCGCCTTGATGACGGGAGAGAATTCCCGATCGGTGATAAGCACCTTTGCCTCGCCATGGTCGAGGGTGAAGGCCAGGATCGCGGCATCAAGGCGGGTATTGAGGGAATTGAGCACCGCCCCGCACATGGGCACGCCGTAATGGGCTTCCAGCATGGCTGGCACGTTGGGCAGCATGACCGCCACAGTGTCGCCGACCCCCACGCCCCGCTGCTCCAGCGCGGAGGCGAGCCGGCGGGCGCGGGCATAGAAATCCCCATAGGTGCGGCGCAGTTTGCCATGGATGATGGCGGTGCGCTCGGGGAAGACGCGCGCCGCCCGCTCCAGGAAGCCGAGCGGCGTCAGCGGCTGGTAGTTGGCGGGGTTGCGGTCGAGATCCCTGTCATAGATGCCCGGCATCGGTTTCCCCCTTGACGTGTCCGTTTATGATGTCGTCCGCCAGCGCGGCTTGCGCTGAACCTAGCTGAGCGGTTCGCATGGGCGCAATCGCCGAGCCGGTCGACGAAGGTCTTACGCATATGAGCGGACTTGTGCGCGCGCAACTTCCGCGCATCATCCGCCACAATCACAAGACGCGCGAGGGGAGGTCGCCATGGTCGAGCCCACATCCAGCCGCTATGCCGAGGTTTATGCCCGGTGGAAAGCCGATCCGCAGGCCTTCTGGGCGCAAGCGGCGAGCGATATCGAATGGGTGGCCCAGCCACGCACGGTGTTCGATCCGGACCTTGGCGTCTATGGCCGCTGGTTCGTCGGCGGCGTCTGCAACACCTGCTACAATGCAGTGGACCGGCATGTGGCCGCCGGCCGCGGCGGGCAGGTGGCGCTCATCCATGACAGCCCGGTCACCGGCAGCAAGTCCAGCCTCACCTATTCCGAACTGCTGGCCGAGGTGCGCACGCTCGGCGCCATCCTGCGGGACATGGGCGTGGAAAAAGGCGACCGCGTCGTCATCTACATGCCCATGGTTCTGGAAGCCGTCATCGGCATGCTCGCCTGCGCCCGCATCGGCGCGGTGCATTCGGTGGTCTTCGGCGGGTTCGCCGCCAAGGAGCTGGCGGCGCGCATTGATGATGCTGCGCCCAAGGTCATCCTTGCCGCCTCCTGCGGCATCGAGCCCAACCGCATCGTGCCCTATAAGCCGCTGCTCGACGCCGCCATTGAGATGGCAGAGGCGAAGCCGACCGCCTGCCTGATTCTCCAGCGCCCGCAATTGCATGGAACGTTGATGGCGGGCCGGGACTTCGACTGGTCGGAGCGCCGCGCCGTGGCGGCCGGGGAAGGTCGCGGGGTGGACTGCGCGCCCATGGGCGCCACCGACCCGCTCTATGTGCTCTACACCTCCGGCACCACCGGCAAGCCCAAGGGCGTGGTGCGTGACACCGGCGGCCACATGGTGGCGCTGCGCTGGACCATGGAGAACCTCTACGGCCTGAAGACCGGCGACGTGTTCTGGACCGCCTCGGACGTAGGCTGGGTGGTCGGGCACTCCTATATCGTGTACGGCCCGCTCCTCATGGGCTGCACCTCCGTGGTCTATGAGGGCAAGCCCGTGGGCACGCCCGATCCCGGCGCCTTCTGGCGGATGATCGAGAAGTACAAGGTCGCTGCCCTCTTCACGGCGCCCACCGCGTTGCGCGCCATCAAGAAGGAAGACCCGGAGGGCACCTATCTGAAGGGGCACGACCTGTCGTCCCTGCGGACGCTATTCCTGGCCGGGGAGCGGGCGGACCCCGATACGGTCAAGTGGGCAGAGGCCACCCTGAACGTGCCGGTGGTCGATCATTGGTGGCAGACGGAAACTGGCTGGGCCATCGCGGGCAATCCGGTCGGCCTCGGGCTTCTGCCCGTCAAGCTGGGCTCGCCCACCGTGCCCATGCCCGGCTACGACCTCCAGATCGTGGACGAGGCCGCCAAGCCCTTGCCGGCGGGAACCATGGGCTCCATTGTCATCAAGCTGCCCTTGCCTCCCGGCTGCCTGCCAACCCTTTGGCATCAAGATGAGCGCTTCGCCGAGAGCTACCTCGCGGAGTTCCCCGGCTACTACAAGACCTCCGACGCCGGCTTTGTGGACGAGGACGGCTATGTCTTCGTCATGGGCCGCACCGACGACATCATCAATGTGGCCGGCCATCGCCTCTCCACCGGCGGCATGGAAGAGGTGCTCGCCTCCCACCCCGACGTGGCCGAATGCGCCGTCATCGGCGTCAAGGACAGCCTGAAGGGCGAAGTGCCCTGCGGCTTCGTGGTACTGAAGGCCGGCGAGCGGCGGGCACCGGATGTAATCGAGAAGGAACTGGTGGAGTTGGTCCGCGAGCGGATCGGCCCGGTGGCGGCCTTCAAGCTCGCCTTGACCGTGCCGCGCCTGCCAAAGACGCGCTCGGGCAAGATCCTGCGCGGGACCATGAAGAAGATTGCCGATTCGGACCCCTGGACCGCCCCCGCCACCATCGACGATCCCGGCGCCCTGGAGGACATCACCATCATCCTCAAGCGGCGCGGCTTCGGCAGCTAGGTGGACCGCAGAAGAAGAGAGGGTGGCGCATGCTCTATCAATGGGTTAGAGGGCGCCACCCTCGTCTTGCTTCAGCGACCGCCCGTGTCCGTGGTCGGATCCCAGCAGGTATAGCCAATGGGGCATTGCTGCATATCCTTTGTCTGCAGCCACGCCGGCTTGGTCACCATTGCCTCGGGGCAGAAGGCCAGATCCTTGACGTAGCGGTTGAAGACGTTGGGACCCGTAGCCAGAACGGCCGCCCCGGTGCGGTTCACCAATGCCTGCGCCTCGCTGCAAGTCATGTCGAGCGTCTGCGGCATGCCCTGCGCCGCCGCGCTGCCGGAAAACGCGAAGGGGCTGACCGCGAGCAAGACCACGGTAAGCGTGCGGACGAAATGCATCTGATCCTCCTTGGCAGGCGCCCCCTTCGTGTCGGGCTTTGGAACGGCGCCTCGCCGACCTCTTTTAACCCAAGGTCACGGCTCCAGCATTGACCCAGGCACGCACGGCGCGCCGTTCCCGCAAAGGTGATCGAACACGCGCCCGTCGCATGCTGTGCACGCCCTATCGGCGATGCAGCATCAGCTTGCTATACATGGCGCCGGTTTGAGGCTGCCCCCATGGGGGTCCCGCTGCAGGGCATTGGAATGAGCGACGACATCGCATTCGACCGCAACTTCACCACGCCACCCGGACGAGTGGAGGAAGTGGCCCCCGGTGTCCGCCGCATTGTGGCACCCAATCCCTCGCCCTTCACCTTCACGGGCACCTGCACCTATATCGTCGGCCGGGGCAAGGTGGCGATCATCGATCCGGGACCTGACAATCCGGCCCATGTGGCGGCGGTGCTGGAGGCCGTGAAGGGGGAAAGCGTGACCCATGTGGTGGTCACCCACACGCACCGGGACCACTCCCCTGCCGCCCCCGCCATCGTCGCTGCCACCGGCGCGAGGACGGTGGGCGAAGGGCCGCACCGACCCTCCCGTCCGCTCTTCATTGGCGAGGCCAATCCCATGGATGCCAGCGCCGACGCCGATTTTCAGCCCGACATCGTGCTGGGCGACAGGGACGTGCTGGAGGGCTCGGGTTGGACGCTGGAGGCGGTGACAACGCCCGGCCATGCGGCCAACCATCTGGCTTTCGCCTATCAGGAGGGCGACCTCCTCTTCTCCGGCGACCATGTGATGGGCTGGGCCACCTCCATCGTCGCCCCGCCCGACGGCGCCATGGGTGATTATATCCAATCTTTGGAAAAACTTACGGCCCGTCCCGAGACGCTGTTCCTGCCCGGGCACGGGCCGGTGATCCGGGATGCAGACCGGTTTGTGAAGGACTATCTCGCCCACCGGCACGCCCGGGAAGCAGCCATCATGCGCGGGTTGGAGCGGTCGAACACCATCCCTGACCTGGTGCGGGGGATCTATATCGGCCTTGATCCGCGCCTGTTCGGGGCGGCGTCCCTGACGGTCCTTGCCCATCTGGAGCATCTGGTGGGACAAGGCTTGGTGCGTACGGAGGGGCAGCCCGCCATGGACGGGGCCTTCCGAATCGCCATTTAGCGCAGGACAATCTCGTTCTTTTCCAAGAGCTTGCCAAACGCCGATCCAGCCAGCGCCTGGTATTCCGCCTCCCGCTGGCCGGTGATGGGATCGCGCGCCGCCAGCACTGCATCCACATGGCCAGGGTGAACCATAACGGCCCCGCCATCGGGCAGACGGGCGAGGGCGCGCGCGAGCACGGCCTGGAAGGCATTGGCATCATTGAAGGAATAGGCACCGGCAAAGCCGGTGTTCGCGGTCAAGCCTGCCGCCGTAGCATCGCGGCGGAGGCCGGCCGAGAACAGGCCGATGAGCTTTCCCTTCAGATCCAGTCCCTCCCCCACGCCGGACGAGGGGGAGCTGTCGCGCAGCCAGGCAGAGGGGGCGTGGCGACGGGTGGCGCGAAGGACAAGGGCACGGATGCCGGGCAGCACATGAGCGTGCTGATGGCCGTCGACATGGCTTGGGGGACGCCCGAACAAGGCGGAGAAAGCGCTGAACTGAGCTTCGATCTCATCTTCTACCGCGGCGAGATCGAGGCGGCGCAGATGGGCCTTCACAATCAGGTCGCGGAGCCCCGGCAGCCGCCCTGCCCCCGTCGGCGCGGCGACGAGCGGGGCAAATCCCCCGGTTAGGGTCAGGTGCAGCCCGATACCAAGGTCGGTCGCCTCCCCCACCTGGAGCAGCGCCTCCGCCTCTCCCTCCAAATCGGGGAACAGGGTCATGACTGACGTGGCATTCAGCCGCCCCGCCAGGGCCAGTTCCCTTATGGCGCGGCTGACTCCGGGGGCGAGGCCGTAATCGTCGGCGCAGATGACGATGCGGCGGGCCATGGCGTCAGGAGGCCGCCTTCGGCCGTTCGGCAAAGGCTGGCGGCTCCAACGCCGCGCCGTGGGCTGCCCCGTGGCCGCCATCATGCCCCCCCTCCCCCAGCTCGCGATGGCGCAAGGCGTGGTCGGCGACGAAATAGACAGGGCGCGCCTTGATCTCGGACAGGATGCGGGCGATGTACTCGCCCATCACACCCACGACCAGAAGTTGCATCCCACCAATGACCATGATGCCCACCACCAGGGAGGGATAGCCCGGCAGGGGAATGCCCCAGATCAGCCGCTCCACCACGATCCACATGCCATAGAGGAAGGCCGCGCCCGCCAGCAAGGCGCCGGCGATGCCGGCGATCCGCAGCGGGGCGGGGGAGAAGGAGGTCAGCCCCTCCATGGACAGGCTTAGCAGGCGGAAGAAGGACCAGCTGGAACTGCCATGGGTGCGGGCCTCCGGCCGGTAGGGCACCGCCACCTGGCGAAAGCCGATCCAGCTGGACAGGCCCTTGAAGAAGCGGTTGCGCTCTGGCATGCGCCGCAAGGCGGCGGCGGCGCGTGGCGAGAGCAGGCGGAAGTCGGCGCCATCCTCGGGGATTCGGGTGGGGGCGCCGTAATTCAGCAGGCGATAGAACATGCGCACGAACAGGCGGCGCGAAACGGCCTCGTCGGAGCGGTCCGCCTTCACCGCATACGGCACGTCATAGCCCTGGTCCTTCCACAAGGCGACGAAGGTCTCGATCATTTCCGGCGGGTGCTGGCCGTCGCCGTCCATGAACATGAGGGCGTCGCCCCGGGCATGGTCGAGGCCGGCGAGCAGCGCGGCTTCCTTGCCGAAATTGCGCGACAGGGCCACCACCTGCACGTCCACCCCCAAGGGGGGCAAGGTGGCGGCGACCGCCGCGCTATTGTCCCGGCTGCCATCGTCCACATAGACAATCTCGATCCGCATGCCGCGCGCGGCGCCCACCGCCCGGGCACAGCCGCACAGGCGCTCGTGGAAGGAGGGGAGTCCTGCGGCCTCGTTATAGACCGGGACGACAATGCTCAAATCCGGCGTCATCGGAGGGGCACCTGTTGCGCTCCTGAGGCGCTCCGACCACCCTTTAGCGGGGTTCTGGGCGCCGTGCGAGATGGTCGAAATTTTTTTCATTTTCTGCGGAACCCGGTTTCCGGCTCGGCGTTTCATCTACGGACCGGTCAGTACCCCCGCCTGACCGAGCCGTTTCGGGCGCGGCCGCCTTCCCCCGGGCGGCCGCGTTTCCGTTTGTGCGGTGTGCATAAGTTGCTCTCCCTCAAAGTGCTTTTTCGGGAACGCATTAGGGTATTGTGGTGTCGCCGTTGCGGCTGAAGAGAGACACCTCACAATGATCCGGGACATCCTCGTCAACTTGACCCAGGGCGCCGACACCGATCCGGCCGCCAGCTTCGCGGTGAGCCTTGCCAAGGCGCACGGGGCGCACCTGACGGGCCTTGCCGTCACCTACGAGATCGACGTGCCCCCCTTCTATATGGGCGCCGTGCCCACCGACTTCATCGACGCCCAGATGAAGGAAAATGCGGAGGCGGCGGCCAAGGCAGCCGAGGATTTCAGGGCCGTGGCCCAGGCGGCCGGCGTCCCCTGCGAGATTCGCACGCTGAGCGCCTCCCTTGGCCTCGCGGCCAATGCGTTCGCGGAAATGTCGCGCCTGTTCGATCTCACGGTCGTCGCCCAGCCCGATCCCGATCGCCCGGGGCCGGAAGAGGTGATCGCGGAGACGGTGCTGCTTGATTCGGGCCGCGCAGTGCTGCTGGTGCCCTACGTACAGACCGCGCCCTATGCGGCCGGACGCGCCGTGGTGGCCTGGGACGGCAGCCGCGCCGCTGCCCGCGCCCTCAACGAGGCCCTGCCCTTGCTCCACAAGGCGCACCAGGTGGAGATCTTCTCGGTCTATCGCGGCAATGCCCCGGCGCAGGAGGATGGCGCGGACATCGTGCGCCATCTGGCACGCCACAACCTCAGCGCACAGGTGCGGTCCCTTCCCTTGGGCTCCGGCGTGGGCGTCGCGGAGGCGATCCTCAACGAGGTGGCGGACCAGGGCGCGGACCTCGTGGTCATGGGCGGCTATGGCCACTCCCCGCTGCGGGAGCTGGTACTGGGCGGCGTGACCCGCGAAATCCTCTCCACCATGACCGTTCCGGTGCTCATGGCGCACTGAGCCGGATCCGGTCCGCTCATCCCAACCGAAGGCCGGCGGCCCCCCGCCGGCCTTCGCGTTCAGCTTGCCGCGCTCTTCACGTCTGCCACCGCCTCCGCCTGCCACTGGGACGCATCCGGCGGCATCAGGAGGGAGAGCGCGCCGGGCGCCACTTCATAACGCAGCGGCAAGGTCTCGCGGGTGATCTCCCCGTCGGTGGCCACCCAGGCGCGTCGGCGGCGCAGGCCATGGATGGTCACCGCCTTCGCCTGGAAGGAATGGATGCCGGGATTGTCCCGCCAGGCCTCCACAAGCAGGTCCGCCCCGGCCTTAATGCGGGCAAGCGCGCCGCGATCCTCGGCCACGTGGATTTCCAGCACGCCGGCATTGAGCCGCGAACGGTGCCAGCCGGACATGTCGAACACGTTGTTGGTAACGAGCGCCGCATAGGCGTCGATGGGCGCCCGCTGGCCCTCGATCTCCAGTTCCAGCGAGAGGCGGCCCGAGCGCACCACCGCACGCCCCAGCGCCAGGAACCAGCCCAGCACGCGACCGCGCGTGGAGCGCATCTGCTCGCGCGCCATGGCCATCTGGGTGAAGAAGCCGAGGCCCGACACGCCGTGGAAGGCGCGTCCGTTCAAGGTGGCAAGGTCGATTCGCTTCGCCTTGGCGTGCCGCAGCGCCTCGAGGGCCGCCGTCAGGTCCCGCGGCAGGCCGATATCGTAGGCGAGCAGGTTCATGGTGCCGAGCGGCAGCACCCCGAGCGTGATGTTGGAACCGCACAGCACGGAGGCGGCATAGCTCACGGTGCCATCGCCCGCTCCGACCACGAGCGTGTCGTAGCCAGAACGGCGCACATCCCCGATGGCGGCCACCATCTCGGGTCCCTCCAGCACCCGCACGTCCGCCTCCTGGCCAGGCAAGGTGAGGGCGGCGTCCACCTCCGCGCGAACCTTCTCCGCACCCACATCCCGAACGGTGCCCGCCTGCGCGTTCAGAACCACAAGCGTCCGCCCCATGCTTCGTCTCCTGTGCGCCCCTTCGGCCCTGTGCGAACGGCCCACGCGCCTTGCCGCGCAGACAAAGCTCGCGGCGGTGTCTGCGGTTCCATGCCACCCCTCACAAATGGGGGTTGCCGGTGCATCACGTTAGTCCCTCGCGGGGAAAGCACCATCTGGGCGCCGGGGTATGCGGACACAAACGCCCGGCTGGGTGAATCCGTGCCTAACAAATCCGCTCGGAGGTCCGACGGGTCGGGTGAGTGGCAGAGGCGCAACGCTGCCGGCCGGCATTGCCATCCGCAACCGGCTGCGCGTTATTGATGGAGAACATGTTTTCGGCCTAGGCTCGCCGCAAGCGGGCCGAAGGGGGAATTCAGCGATGTCCATGTCTCACAATGCCGGCGCCCCATCCATCTTGCGCCTGCGGGCTGGCTTGTTGCTGCTGGCGACGGTTGGGCTCTTCTCCGTCTCCGCCGGGCGCTTCGCCGCGGTGACTTTCGGGCTCGGCTGGGCCTGGGGGCTGGCTTTGGTGCTTGCCGTTCTGGTGCTCCTGGCGTTTGCGGTCTGGAGGTTGACCCGCAAGGTCTACCTGATCATCGCCGCCGCCGTGACCGCTCTGACCACCTATTTCGCCTATGACTTTCTGCAGGGGGCGATCGGCGTATCATCCACCACCGCTTTGGTGCTGGCGCTGGTGCCGCTCGTGGTGGTGGCCGCCGCCTTCTGGGACTTCCTGCGCCTGAAGGATGAAATCCGCCGCTGGCTCAACAGCCGCTGACGGAACGGGGAACCTCCAACTCCTCTGCGTGGTTCCCGCTGCGATCCGCCCGCCGGATCACAGGACCACGCCCGGTGGAGGCCCCCATGTTGAAGTATGCCGTCATCTTCCTGATCATCTCGATGATTGCCGGCGCACTCGGCTTCATGAACGTCTCCGCCGTCGCCCGGCGCATCTCCCTGGTCCTGTTCGGGTTGTTCCTCGGCCTCGCCCTGCTGGTGCTGGTCTTCTTCCTGCTTCTCGACAAGGTGACCTAGCCTGAGGCCAGATCGTCGGCGCCAACCCTTCCCCTGCGACGGCTCGTGACCGGATGCCGCAACGCAGCGGCCCGGTGGATAAGCAGTTGAGCGGCGCCCGTCCTCGCAATAGCCTGACCGTGGCGAAGCCGGTTCAACGGCTATCGTGGACCTTCTAGAGGAGCCTCACATGCGTCGCCTCGCCCTCCTGGCCGCGCTCGGCACGATCGCCTTCGGCGCCGTGCCCGCGCTCGCCCAGCAAAAGGTGGTGAACGTCTATAACTGGTCCGACTATATCGACGAGTCGGTCATCGAGGAGTTCACCAAGGAAACCGGGATCAAGGTTCGCTACGACGTCTTCGACAGCAACGAGGTGCTGGAGACCAAGCTGCTCGCCGGCAAGACCGGCTATGACGTGGTGGTCCCCACCGGCTCGTTCCTGCAGCGCCAGATCAAGGCGGGCGTGTTCCAGAAGCTGGACAAGTCCAAGCTGCCGAACCTGCAATATGCCTGGCCGGAAATCACCAAGCGCCTCGGCGTCTATGATCCCGGCAACGAATATGCCGTGAACTATATGTGGGGCACCACCGGCATCGGCTACAATGTGGATGCGGTCAAGGCGCGCCTCGGCGACATTCCCATGAACACCTGGGACATCGTCTTCAAGCCGGAGAACCTCTCCAAGCTGAAGGATTGCGGCGTCTACATGCTGGACGGCCCCGAGGAGATCATTCCCTCGGCCCTGCGCTATCTCGGCCTCAATCCCGATTCCAAGGATCCCGCCGATATCGCCAAGGCCGGCGAGCTGCTCCTGAAGATCCGACCCTATATCCGTAAGTTCGATTCCTCCGGCTATATCAATGCGCTGGCGCGCGGCGACATCTGTCTGGCGGTGGGCTGGTCGGGCGACGTGTTCCAGGCCAAGACCCGCGCCGAGGAAGCCGCCAAGAAGACCAAGAAGAAGCCGGTCACCATCGCCTATGCCATCCCGAAGGAAGGCGCGCTGATGTGGTTCGATAACTTCGCCATCCCGAAGGATGCCAAGAACGTGGATGAGGCCCTCGCCTTCATCAATTACATGATGAAGCCCGAAGTGGCAGCCAAGAACACGAACTACATTTCCTATGCGAACGGCAACCTCGCCTCGCAGAAGTTCATCGACAAGGACATCCTGGACAACCCGTCCATCTATCCCAATGCGGAGACGATGGGCCTTCTGTTCACGGTGACCACCTATCCCCAGGACGTGCAGCGCGTGGTCACCAAGACCTGGACCTCGTTCAAGCGCGGCAAGTGATGTGAGACAAGCCGGCGCCGGGTCTCCGGCGCCGGACCAGAAAAAGGGCCCCGCCGGCGTTCCGCGCGGGGCCTTTTCAATTTTCAGGACAGAAAGATCCGGCCGGTCGATCCGTTCAAGCCCGCCGCACGGCCTTGAACGGCGCCATGCCGGCGCGGGCCAGTTCGTCGGCCCGCTCGTTCAGTTCGTTGCCCGCATGGCCCTTCACCCAGTGCCAGGCCACCTCGTGGCGGGCGATGGCGGCGTCGAGCCGCTCCCACAAATCCTGGTTCTTCACCGGCTTCTTGTCCGCCGTGCGCCAGCCATTGCGCTTCCAGCCGAACATCCACTTGGTCACACCGTTGCGCAAATATTCGCTGTCGGTGTGGAGATCCACCGCGCAGGGCTTCTTGAGCGCTTCCAGCGCGCTGATGGCGGCCAGAAGCTCCATGCGGTTGTTGGTGGTGAGCCCCTCCCCGCCGGACAATTCCTTCTCATGCGCCCCCGCGCGCAGGATGGCGCCCCAGCCGCCCGGCCCCGGATTGCCGGAGCAGGCGCCGTCGGTCCAGATCTCCACCCGCGCGCTCATGCGCCGAGCCCGTAGTCGCGGGCGCTGGCCATGGTGCGGTGGAAGCGCAGCTTGCGCAGATATTCCTTGGGATCCTTCGGCCGCACGAGCGCGCCGGGGGGCACGTTCAGCCAGTCCACCAGACGGGTGAGCAGGAAGCGCAGCGCCGCGCCGCGGGCGAGGCGCGGCAGGGCTTCCCCTTCCTCCGGGCTGAGAGGCCGCACCGTCTCATAGGCCTTCAGCAGCGCCCGTCCCTTGGTGGCATTGTAGGACCCGTCCTCCTCGAAGCACCAGGCATTCAGGCAGATGGCCACGTCATAGGCCAAAAGGTCGGTGCAGGCGAAATAGAAGTCGATGATGCCGGAGAGGCTGTCGTCCAGGAAAAAGGCATTGTCCGGGAACAGGTCCGCATGAATGACGCCGGCCGGCAAGTCGCCGGGCCATTGCGCCTCCAGGTCCTCCAGCTCGGCGGCGATCGTCTCGTCGAGCCCCGGCGCCACCGTGTCGGCGCGCCCGTCAGCGGCCACATAAAGCGGGCGCCAGCCGGGCACGGAGAGGGCATTCACCCGCCGCATGGGAAAATCCGCGCCCGCCAGATGCAGCCGCGCCAGCCCCTCGCCCAAAGCCGCGCAATGGGCGACCGCCGGCCGCCGCACCGAGACGCCAGGCAGGAAGGTGACGATGGCGGCGGGCCGCCCCGCCAGCTCGCCCAGCATCTCCCCGTCCCGCGCCGCCACCGGCTGCGGGCAGGACAGGCCGTGCGCGGCCAGATGCTGCATGAGACCTAAGAAGAAGGGCAGGTCCTGCGGCGCAACGCGCTTCTCATAAAGCGTGAGGATGAAGGTGCCGGAAGAGGTCTGGATGAGGAAGTTGGAATTCTCCACCCCCTCGGCGATGCCGTGAAAGGACACGAGGGTCCCGATGTCATAGCGCGCCAGAAACTGCTCCAGATGGGGAGCGGACACATCGGTATAGACGGCCACCTTTTACTCCGCGGCGTCGGGACGAAGGGCCCGGGGCAAGGGGAAGAAGACATCCTCCTCGGCCGCGGTCACGGTTTCCACCTCCAGCGCATAGCGCGTGGCGAAGGCGTCGAGGATTTCCTCCACCAGCACCTCGGGCGCCGAGGCGCCGGCGGTGACGCCCAGCGAGGTGATCTTGCCAAACAGCGACCAGTCGATGTCGCCGGCCCGCTGCACCAGGACCGCCACGGGGCACCCCGCGCGCTCGGCCGCCTCGCGCAAGCGCTGGGAATTGGAGGAATTGGGCGCGCCCACCACCACCATGGCATCCACACGGGGCGCCACCTTCTTCACCGCTTCCTGGCGGTTGGTGGTGGCATAGCAGATGTCTTCCTTGTGCGGCGCCGCCATGGCGGGGAAACGCTCCCTCAGGATGGCGACGATCTCCGCCGTATCGTCCAAGGAGAGAGTGGTCTGCGTCACATAGGCCAGGTTCGCCGGATCCTTCGGCGTCACCTGCCGGGCATCCTCTGCGGTCTCGATGAGGGTGACGGCGCCCTCGGGCAGCTGGCCCATGGTGCCGATCACCTCGGGATGGCGGGCATGGCCGATGAGCAGGATGTCCCGGCCCTTGCGATGGTGCACCTGGGCTTCCCGATGCACCTTGGTCACCAGCGGGCAGGTGGCGTCGATGGCGAACATATTGCGCGCCGCCGCATCCTCCGGCACCGAGCGCGGCACCCCATGGGCGGAGAAGATGACCGGCGCGTTGCCGGCCGGCACCTCGTCCAGCTCCTCCACGAACACCGCGCCCTTGCGCTTCAGGCTCTCCACCACGTAGCGGTTGTGGACGATCTCGTGGCGCACATAGACGGGCGGCCCATAAAGGGTGAGCGCCTGCTCCACCGCATCGATGGCGCGCACGACGCCCGCGCAGAATCCGCGTGGCGCGCACAACAGCACGCGCAAGGGAGGCAGGCCGCCTTCAGGCGTGCCTTTGGGCGTGGTCGGGAGATCGGAGCCGCTCATGGGCCCATGAATGGGCGCGGCCAGCAAGGGGTGTCAAGAGCCGGGTCGCACCACTGCGCCGGCTTGTGCCCTCCGGCCGGCTTGCGCGCCCGAAAACCAATGCCCATTTGCATAAAGGTCCGGTCCCAAGTATGGTTCAAGCATCCCGGACATTTTGAGATCCGCGGTTCGCCCCCCAGGCGGGAGCGAGCGCAAGACCCTTGTGTCCGCCGCCCAGAACAAGAGAACGCCGAGAGGCTCCCATGTCGAACACCCCTTTGATGCCGAAGGCGACCGCCGTATGGCTGGTCGAGAACACCGCGCTCACGTTCGAGCAGATCGGTGACTTCTGCAAACTGCACCCGCTCGAGGTGAAGGGCATCGCCGACGGGGAAGTGGCGCAGGGAATCAAGGGGCTCGACCCCATCTCCACCGGCCAGCTCTCCCGCGATGAGATTTCGCTGGCCGAGAAGGACCAGAACCGCCGCTTGCGGCTGCTGGAATCCAAGGTCCGCCTGCCGGAGAAGAAGACCCGCAAGGGCCCGCGCTATACCCCGGTCTCCCGCCGTCACGACCGGCCCAACGCGATCCTGTGGCTCACCCGCAATCATCCCGAGCTGAAGGACGCCCAGATCATCCGCCTGGTGGGCACCACCAAGTCGACGATCCAGTCCATCCGCGAGCGCACCCATTGGAATTCGGCGCAGCTCGCCCCCATGGACCCCGTGACGCTGGGCCTGTGCAGCCAGATCGACCTGGACATGGAAGTGCAGCGCTCCGCCAAGGATCGCCCCGCCAACATGGCCCACGAGGACAAGGGCGAGACCCTGCTGCCGGCGGATGTCACCACCCGCTATGACGAGCCCGCCCCCAGCCGCAAGGAAAACCTCGACCTGGAGACCGTCTTCGCCAAGCTCGGCGGCTCCAAGAAGGGCGAAGACGAAGGGTGAAGATGAAGGGCGAGGCGTGAGGGTCATCTCCCGCGGCCTTTTTCGCCGTTAAGGTCCAGCGCCCCGCCCCCCGGCGGGGCGTTTTGCATTTCGGGAGCCTCAAACGAAAGAAGCCGGACCTTTCGGCCCGGCTCCTTCCAACCTCAAGCGACCAAGAGCTCAGGCGAGGGCCTTCAGCGCCGCCTTGCCGGCATATTTGGCCTGGCTGCCCAGTTCCTGCTCGATACGCAGGAGCTGGTTGTACTTGGCGGTGCGGTCCGAACGGGCCAGCGAGCCGGTCTTGATCTGCCCGCAATTGGTGGCCACCGCCAAGTCCGCGATGGTGGAATCCTCGGTCTCGCCCGAGCGGTGGGACATGACGGCGCGATAGCCGGCCTTGTGGGCCATCTCGACCGCTTCGAGCGTCTCGGTGAGCGAGCCGATCTGGTTCACCTTCACCAGGATGGCGTTGCCGGTGGCTTCCTTGATGCCGCGCGACAGGCGCTCCACATTGGTCACGAACAGATCGTCGCCCACCAGCTGGCACTTGGAGCCGATGGTATCGGTGAGCAGCTTCCAGCCCGCCCAGTCATCCTCGGCCATGCCGTCCTCGATGGTGACGATGGGATAGGCGCCGACCAGCTCGGCCAGGTACTTCACCTGGGCCTCGATGTCGCGCACCTTGCCCTCGCCCTCATAATGATAGGCGCCGTTCTTGAAGAATTCGGTGGAGGCGCAGTCGAGGCCGATGAAGACGTCGGCGCCGGGCTTGAAGCCGGCCTTCTCGACGGCCTTCATGACGAAGTCGAGCGCGGCCTCGGCGGAGGCCAGGTTCGGGGCAAAGCCGCCCTCGTCGCCCACATTGGTGTTGTGGCCGGCGTCCTTGAGGCCCTTCTTCAGGGTGTGGAAGATTTCCGCGCCCCAGCGCAGGCCTTCCGCGAACGTTTCAGCGCCGGCGGGCAGGATCATGAATTCCTGGAAGTCGATGGGGTTGTCCGCATGGGCGCCGCCATTGATGATGTTCATCATGGGCACCGGCAGCACGCGCGCATTGGCTCCGCCCACATAACGATAGAGCGGCAGCGCGCTCGCCTGGGCGGCCGCCTTGGCCACCGCCAGCGACACGCCCAGAATGGCGTTGGCGCCGAGGCGGGCCTTGTTGGGGGTGCCGTCCAGGTCGATGAGGATGCTGTCGACCTTCACCTGGTCCTCGGCATCGAGGCCACCGATGGCGTCGAAGATCTCGCCATTGACCGCTTCGACCGCCTTCTGGACGCCCTTGCCGAGATAACGGCCCTTGTCGCCGTCGCGCAGCTCCACCGCCTCATGGGCGCCCGTGGAGGCGCCGGAGGGCACGGCGGCGCGGCCGAGGGAGCCGTCTTCCAGCACCACGTCCACCTCGACGGTGGGGTTGCCGCGGCTATCGAGGATCTCTCGGCCGATAATGTCGACGATGGCGGTCATGGAACGAACCTTCCCTTCACGAGCGCAGATCGGTGCGGGGACATGCTCGCGCCCCCGTCGTCGGCGCCGCTTCTAGCGCGTGCCGCGCGGAATGCGAAGAGGGCGCGGCAGCGGCACGCTGCCATTTGGGCTATGGTCCGCGCCGAACCGCCCGGCCTTGCCGGGCCAGAGCCTGAAGGACGCCTCATGACGCAAGACGAGCTCCAGCTCGGCCGGCAGACCGCCCTGCCCGACACGCCTGAAACCGCCACCCTCGACCGCGTGCCCAATCCGCATGTGGACACCGATTATGTGGCCCGCTTCACCTGCCCGGAATTCACCTCGCTGTGCCCGGTGACTGGCCAGCCGGACTTCGCGCACCTGGTCATCGACTATGTGCCCGACCTTTATCTGGTGGAATCCAAGTCGCTGAAGCTCTATCTGGCGTCCTTCCGCAACCATGGCGCCTTCCATGAGGATTGCACGGTGGCCATCGGGAAGCGCCTCGTGCAGCTTTTGCAGCCCCGCTATCTGCGCATCGCCGGCTATTGGTATCCGCGGGGGGGCATCCCCATCGACGTTTTCTGGCAGACTGGCACGCTGCCGGCCGGCGCATGGCTGCCGGACACCGGCGTCGCCCCCTATCGCGGGCGCGGCTGAAATAGACGGCCCGCAGGCAGAGGCCCAACAAGGAGAGGCAGATGGCCAGGCTGATCGTCACCAACGGGGATTCCGCCGCCGCCAATATTCGCAGTGGCGGTGTCTCCGGGCGGGTGCTGGAATGGCGCGACGTGCTCCATGACGGCCCGGTACCGGGGCTGGAGAGCCTCGAGCTGGTGTCGGACGTACGGGCGGACTATCTCGCCACTGTCTTCGGTCTCGACTTTGCCGATGTGCGCGGCGATTTTGCCGCACGCGACGGGCTCATCACCGCCCACATCGCCTATAGCGATGTGGAATTGTGGTTCGAGCACGACCTGTTCGACCAGCTCCAGCTGGTGCAGCTGCTCGCCTTTTTCGCCCGCGAGCCGGAACGGGTGGGCCTCAAGCTGATGCAGGCGGACACCTATCTCGGCGCCCTCTCGCCGGAGGCGGCGGCCGCACTCGCCCCCGGCGCCGTGCCCATCACCACACTGCAACTGGAGGCCGGCCGCGCTGCCTGGGCAGCGGTGACGGCGGACACGCCCGAGGGCATCGCCGCCCTCGCCGAGGCACCGGTTCCCGACATGCCCTTCCTCGCCCCCGCCTTGCGCCGCTGGCTGGAAGAGCTTCCCGCCCCGGAAAGTGGCCTGTCCCTGACCCAGGAGCGGGTGCTGCGGGCGCTGTCGGAGGGCCCGGCCATGGTCGGCCGCCTGTTCGGCGCGGTCACCGAGCAGGACGAGGCCAAGTTCTTAGGCGACCTGAGCTTCTTCCTCCGGCTCGACGAGATGGCTTTCGGCCCGCAGCCCCTTCTCACCGGACTGCCCTGTCCGGTCCATGAGGTGCCCCGCTTCAAGCTCGCCATCGCCGGAGAAGTGCCCACCGCCGAGGAACTGTCTTATCGCTCCTATGCGGCGAGCACGGTGACCCTGACCCCCGCCGGCACCGCGGCGCTTGCCGGCACGCTCGACCACGCCACCCTCAATGCCATCGACCGCTGGCAAGGTGGCACACACCTCAAGCCCGGCCACATCTGGCGGTTCGACCGCCAGGCGGGGCAATTGGTGGCCCCCGGTTGAGGGCTGAAGGCTCGACGAGGCCCGTCATGGAAATTGCCGCAATGGCATGCTTTGTCTCGCGACGCCGCGAACCTTCGGCTTCACCGGGCGTTATGCCGGCGGGACATTCCGGCCGGTCGCAGGAGAGACAAGCATGAAATGGGAGGATTTCCGCTCCAGCGGCAATGTGGAGGACCGGCGCGGCTTCTCCATGCCCGGCGGGCGGGGCGGCGGCATTGGCATCGGGACGCTGATCGTGGTGGGTCTCGTGGGTTGGGCGCTGGGCATCAATCCGCTGGTGCTGCTCTCGGGCCTCGATGCCATCCAGGGCGGCGGAAGTGGCTACTCCCAGCAGAGCGCCCCCACCCAGCAGGGCACGCGCGGCGCGCCCTCCGACGAGCTCGGCCGCTTCGCCTCCAAGGTGCTGGCGCAGACCGAGGATGTGTGGACCGAGATCTTCCGCCAGCAGGGCAAGACCTATAAGGACCCCACCCTTGTCCTGTTCTCCGGCGCCACCCGCTCCGCCTGCGGCGGGGCGTCCTCCGCCATGGGACCCTTCTATTGCCCCAACGACCAGAAGGTCTATCTGGACCTGACCTTCTTCCAGGAGATGAAGACGCGCTTCCGCGCGCCCGGCGATTTCGCCGCCGCCTATGTGATCGCGCACGAGGTCGGCCACCATGTGCAGAACCTCATCGGCATCCTGCCCAAGGTGCAGGAAGCGCGCCGCAATGCGCGCACCGAGCGGGAATCCAACGCCTTGTCCGTGCGCACCGAGCTGATGGCCGATTGCCTCGCAGGCGTGTGGGCCCACCATGCCGATGCCCGCTTCCAGGTGCTGGAACCAGGCGACGTGCAGGAAGCGTTGAACGCCGCCGCCGCCATCGGCGACGACACGCTCCAGAAGCGCTCCCAGGGCACCATCGTGCCGGACAGCTTCACCCACGGCTCCTCGCAGCAGCGGGTGACGTGGTTCACGCGCGGGCTTAAGACGGGCTCCATGCAGCAGTGCAACACCTTGCAGGGACCCATCTGATGGCCGGCCTCGACACCACCCGTCCCTTCGTGCCCGTGCGCATCGCGGTGTTGACCGTCTCCGACACCCGCGAACGGGCCGATGACTGCTCAGGCACCGTGCTCGCCGAGCGGATCGAAGGCGCCGGCCATGTGCTGGCGGGCCGGGCCATCGTGAAGGATGACGTGGACGAGATCCGCGCGGCGGTGGGCGCCTGGATCGCCGATCCCGCCGTGGATGTGGTCATCACCACCGGCGGCACGGGCTTCACCGGCCGCGACGTGACGCCGGAGGCCCTGGAGCCGCTGTTCGAGAAGCGGATGGAGGGCTTCTCCACCGTCTTCCACATGATCTCGTTTGCCAAGATCGGCACCTCGACCTTGCAGAGCCGCGCCACCGCAGGGGTGGCCAACGCCACCTATATCTTCTGCCTGCCGGGCTCCCCCGGCGCCTGCAAGGATGGCTGGGACGAGATCCTGGTGCACCAACTGGACGTGCGGCACCGGCCGTGCAATTTCATCGAGATTCTGCCCCGCCTCGACGAGCATCTCAAACGCGCCAAGGCCAAGGGCGCAACCGTCTGAGGTTCATTCGACGGGCGGTGGCGGCGGCTTCGGCGCGCGCCGCCGGGGCGCGCGGGGTGCGGGACGGGCAGGCGCCACCGACACCGGCCGGTCCGGCATGGCAAAATACATGAGGGCGAGCGGCACGAGGCCGTTCAGCGCCTGCGTCACCGACAGCACTTCCGGGCCGATATAGCCGCGCAGGAACAGCAAGAGCGAGCCGAGCAGCACGCCGTGGACCGCAAGGCCACTGGCCACCAGCAGGGACAGCGCCTTCAGCCCGGCGCCATAGCGCTTCACGGCCACGAACAGCACCCACAGGCAGACCGGCGCGAACAGGCTGGCGGCGGTGAAGAGGCCGGGATTGTAACGGGAATTCATCACCGCCGGTCCCGCATGGGCGAAGATGTTGACCAGCGGCACCGCGAAGAAGCTGAGGCCCAGCAGCGGCCGGCGCGGCGCCAGCAAGGCCGCCAGAATGCCCGCCAGCCAAACTCCGCCCACATTCACCGAGGTGATGAAGGACAAGGGCACCGGGCAGGCGATGGGATCGCGATAGCTTAGCTCCGCGCACAAGGCGCCCCGGAAGGCATAAGGGCGGCCGAGCATGTCCACCCCATGCTCCTCAAACTGGTGGAGCAGATAGACGGCCACCCCCAGCCAGGTGAGCCAGCCCATGTCCAGCCAGCGTCGCACGCTGCGATCCGCCGCGAGCCCGTTGCCCGCGGCGAGGAGGATCAGAAGGATGCCGGCGGCGCCGAGGCCGATCCAGGGCCAGGTGGTTGCGAACAGGGGCATGGGGGCGCAGCTTAAGGAAGGGAGGGTTTCGCAAAGGTTCAAGCGCGAATCCCAGCCCGCAAAAGATACCACGGCCGAAAGCGGCCGGCTCTGGGAGGACGCCATGGCAGGATGGGTTTCCAGCGCGGCACAGGCGCGCGTGGACGGGGCAGAGCCCGCTGATGAGGCGGTGCAGAACCAGCCGCCGCCCTTCGCCGATCTGAACCTGGTTGCCTTCGACGCGCCCTTGCGCGAACACGCGGCCGGGGGCGAGCCCGCGGCCGTCCTCACGCGCTTCGGCGCCGCCTGGGGCGGGGCGGATCGGTTGGCCCTGGGCCGCCTCGCCAATGAGAACCCGCCGCGTCTGCGCACCCACGATCCACAGGGGCGGCGGCTGGATCTGGTGGAGTTTCATCCTTCTTACCATGCTCTTATGGCCGAAAGCTCGGCCGGCGGGTTAAGCGCCTCCACCTGGCAAGGCGGCACCCACGTCGCCCGCGCCGCGCGGCTCTATCTCGTCTCGGGCGTCGAGGCGGGCCATGTGTGCCCGCTGACCATGACCCATGCCGCCCCCGCCGCGCTCGCCGCCGCGCCCGCCCTTTCGGCCGAATGGCTGCCGCGCGTTCGCGCCGGCCATTATGACGGCCGCTTTCTGCCCTTCTGGGAAAAGAGCGGCGTGACGTTGGGCATGGGCATGACGGAGAAGCAGGGCGGCACGGATGTGCGGGCCAATGTCTCCAGTGCCCGCCCCATCGGCGGCGGGGAATATGAGGTGGCCGGCCACAAATGGTTCTTCTCCGCGCCCATGAGCGATGCCTTCCTGGTGCTGGCGCAGGCGCCCGGCGGGCTCACCTGTTTCCTCATGCCGCGCTTCCGGCCGGACGGCAGCCTCAACGGGCTGCATTTCCAGCGGCTGAAGGACAAATTGGGCAACCGGTCCAATGCCTCCGCCGAGGTGGAGTTCGACCGCGCCTTCGCCTGGGGCGTCGGAGAGGAGGGCCGGGGCGTCGCCACCATCCTGAACATGGTGCAGATGACGCGGCTCGATTGCGCCGCCTCTTCCGCCGGCCTCATGCGCATGGCGCTGGCCCAAGCGCTCCACCATGCCCGGCATCGGGCCGTCTTCGGCAAGACGCTCATCTCCCAGCCGGCCATGAACGCCCTGCTGGCCGATATGGCCCTGGAGGTGGAAGGCGCCGTTGCCTTGGTGATGCGCCTCGCTCACGCCTTCGACGGGGCTGCCACCGACCCCATGGAGGCGACACGCGCCCGCCTTCTGACACCGGCGGTGAAGTTCCTGGTCTGCAAGCTGGCGCCGGGCTTCATCTACGAGGCCATGGAGGGGCTGGGCGGCAATGGCTATGTGGAGGAAAGCCTTCTGCCCCGGCTCTACCGGGAGGCGCCGGTCAATTCCATCTGGGAAGGGTCCGGCAATGTGGTGGCGCTCGACCTCCTACGCGCCGCCGGCCGTGAACCGGAGGCGGCGCGGGACCTGTTGGAGACGCTCGCATCAGAGGCGGGCGACCTGCCTGGTGTTCAGGAGACCACCCGTTCGCTCGCGGCGGTGCTGGCGTCGCGCGACGTGGAACGTCAGGCCCGAGTGCTGGCGGAGGGGCTCGCCACCCTGGCAGCCACCGCCGCCCTTTCGGACCGTTCGCCCGCCCCCATTGCCGAAGCCTATGCGCGCAGCCGCCTCCAGGCGGGGCGCGGAATGCTTGGGACGGCGGACCTCCCCGGCGAGGCCGACATCCTGCTCGCCCGTGCCTTTGCCGCCTGACACCTGCCTTCAGGGTGGATGAAAGGCGCCATCCGTGGCACAGACACGCGCACGCTGGCGGCCTGCCGCCGGCACAGCAGCATGCGCGCGTTCAAAGGCCCCGTTCCATGAGCAGGTATTGGAGTTCCATCGTTCACGGGCTGACCCCCTATGTCCCCGGCGAGCAGCCGAAGATGGAGGGGATCATCAAGCTGAACACGAACGAGAATCCCTACCCGCCCTCGCCGCGCGTGGCGCAGGCGGTGGCCGGCGAGGTGGACACGCTGCGCCTTTATCCCGACCCCACCGGCCTGAAGCTGCGCGTCGCCCTCGCCGCCCGCTACGGGGTGACGGCGGACGAGGTGTTCGTGGGCAACGGCTCGGACGAGGTGCTCGCCCACGTCTTCCAGGCGCTCCTGAAGCACGAGGCGCCGCTGCTGTTCCCGGACATCACCTATTCCTTCTATCCGGTCTATTGCGGGCTTTATGGAATCGCTTTCGAGGCCATCCCCCTGGACGACCACCTGCGGGTGAACATCGCCGACTATGACCGCCCATGCGGCGCCATCATCCTGCCCAACCCCAACGCCCCAACCGGCATCGCCCTGCCACGGGCTGAGATCGAGGCGCTGGTGAAGGCACATCCCGACGCGGTGGTGGTGATCGACGAAGCCTATGTGGATTTCGGGGCTGAGAGCGCCGTGCCGCTGGTGGCTGAATATCCCAACCTGCTGGTGGTGCACACCTTCTCAAAATCCCGTTCGCTCGCGGGACTGCGGGTGGGATTCGCCATCGGCCAGCGGCCGCTCATCGAGGCGCTCGAACGGGTGAAGGACAGCTTCAACTCCTATCCGCTGGATCGCCTGGCCCTTGCCGGCGCCACGGCGGCGGTGGAGGACGAGGCCTGGTTCCAGGAGACGTGCGGGCGCATCGTAGCGAGCCGGACGCAGTTGACCACCGATCTTTCCAGCCTCGGATTCGAGGTGCTGCCCTCCTCCGCCAATTTCCTGTTTGCCCGCCATCCCGCCCATGAGGGGGCACGGCTGGCACAGGCGCTGCGGGAGCGGGCCATCGTCGTGCGGCATTTCTCCAAGCCCCGCATTGCCGATTTCCTACGCATCACGGTGGGCACGAACGAGGAGTGCGGCCGGCTCGTGGCGGCGCTCAAGGAAATCCTCGCTGCCTGAGCCCCCCCGCGCACCGGATAGCGGTAGGGCTCGCCATTGAAACCTCCCGCCACGTTCGCTATAGGGGCGCTCGACTTATTCGCAGGGCCGGTCGGCCGACCCTCGGCCATGCCCGCATTTGTGCTCCCGCGAGCTGGATGGGGACGGGCCAGCAAGCCGGACATTGAAAGAGGCGCATCCATGTCTTCGACGTTCGATACCGTCGCCAACATCATCGCCGAGACGTGCGACATCCAGCGTGACACCATCACGCCGGAGAGCCACGCCATCGACGATCTCGGCATCGATAGCCTCGACTTCCTCGACATCGCCTTCGCCATCGACAAGGCATTCGGCATCAAGCTTCCGCTCGAGCAGTGGACGCAGGAAGTGAACGACGGCAAGGCCACCACCGAGCAGTATTTCGTGCTCAAGAACCTCTGCGCGCGCATCGACGAGCTGGTCGCTGCGAAGTCGGCCTGAGGTCGGACGGAGCTGATGCGTCCTGAAGTCTTCAAGATGGTGGACCGGATCGTGAGCATCGATCCGGGCCTCAAGACCATCCACTGCCAGGGCCTGGTGCCCGAGGAAAGCTCTATCTTCGAGGGCCATTTCCCCGGCTACCCCATCATGCCCGGCGTGCTGCTCATCGAGGCCATGGCCCAGACCACGGGCTGGCTGGTGCTGGCGCGCAACCGATTCGACAAGATGCCGTTCTTGGCCACCGTCAAGGAAGCCAAGCTTCGCACCTTCGTCGTGCCGGGGCAGAATCTGGACCTGCACTCCGAAATCCTGCACGAGGGCTCCGGCTTCGTGGTGGCAAAGACCCATGCCACCTTTGAGGGCAAGCCCATCTGCAATGCCGAGCTCACCTTCCGCGTGCTCTCCTGGCCCGAGGGCCGCATGAAGAGCACCGTCCTGCGGGTGGCCGAGCATGTCCATTTCCCCGTGACGGAATATGTCGATGACTGAGCGCGGCGCCGGCAAGCGCGAGGTCTGGATCACCGGGATCGGGCTCGTCTCCTCGCTGGGAGAGGGGCTCGATGCCCATTGGGACGCCCTGAATGCGGGCACCGCCCCCATCACCGATGCGGAGCGATTCGCGCCTTATGTGGTGCACCCGCTGGTGAAGCTCAATTATGACAGCCAGATCCCCAAGAAGGGCGATCAGCGTCAGATGGAGCCCTGGCAGCGCATCGGCACCTATGCGGCGGGCCTCGCCCTCGACAGCGCCGGCATTGCCAAGAACGCCGACATTCTCGGTCGCACCGACATGATCGTGGGCGCCGGCGGCGGCGAGCGCGACCATGCGGTGGACGCGGCCATCCTCAACGACCTCGTGGGCGCCAACGAGCCCGGCCGGCTGCTGAACGAGCGCCTGCTGGCGGACCTGCGGCCGACGCTCTCGCTGGCCCAGCTCTCCAATCTGCTCGCCGGCAATATTTCCATCGTGCACGGCGTCACCGGTTCCTCCCGCACCTTCATGGGCGAGGAAAGCGCCGGCGTGGACGCGACCCGCGTCGCCCATGCCCGCATCGCCGCCGGCCAGAGCGAGATCGCCCTTGTGGGCGGCGCCTATAATGCCGAGCGCGAGGACATGCTGCTCCTCTACGCGCTGAACGATTTCTGCATGACCGGCAGCTTCCGCCCGGTTTTCTCGCAGGGTGACGCCCCCGGAATTCCCTCCGGCTCCATGGGCGCGTTCCTGGTGCTGGAATCGCCCGAGCATGCCACCGCCCGCGGCGCCAAGCCCATCGCCAAGCTGACCGGCGTCTGGTCCGAGCGGGCCCGGCGCAATGGAGAGGGCGACCTCGCCGCCGTCATTTCCGGGCTCGTCGCCAAAGCGGGCTCGGACAAGGCCACCCTGGTGCTGTCCGGTGCCACCGGCGCGCGCGGCGCAACCGAGGCTGAGCGCGGCGCGCTGACCTCTGCTGGCCTGCCGGTGCGGGCCCTGGCCAATCGCATCGGCCATGGCTTCGAGGCGCAATTCCCCGCCGCGCTCGCGGTGGCCGCGCTTACTGTCTCGCGCGGGACCCTCTTCCCCGTCGTTGCGGGGGACGAGGTGGAAGCGGGCGAAGGCGCGGTGGACCGCGTCCTGGTGACCGCCGTCGGCCACTGGCGCGGCGAAGGCGCCGCCTTGGTCGAGAAGGTGGCCTGAGGGCCACCTGCCCTCGCCGCCCGGCCGCGTCATGCGCGCACTGCACGGGCGGCAGCCAGGGTCGATGGGATGACGCAGGCGCCGCCGGGTGCCATAAGACGGCAAATGGTGCGCCGGGCGGGGCGCCCTTCGGATCAGGAGGCGCCCATGGCGCAGGCGTACACGGACAAGTTCGGCCGGCCCGTCGTGGTCGTCACCGGCATCGGCATCGTCACCTCCCTGGGTCAGGGCAAGGAAGACAATTGGCGCCGCCTCACCGCCGGTGAATCGGGCATCCACCGAATCACCCGCTTTCCCGTCGAGGGCATGCGCACCACCATTGCCGGCACGGTCGACTTCCTGTTCGACGGCCGCGTCCCCGCGCCCGATCTGTCGCAGAAGCTCGCGACGCTCGCGGCCGAGGAAGCCGTCGCCCAGTCCGGCATCGGCGGCAAGGGCCGCTTTCCCGGCCCGCTGTTCGCCGCCGTCCCGCCGGTGGAGCTGGAATGGCCGGAAAAGCGCCAGCTCGCCGACGTGGTGGACCATAAGCCGCTGGTCTATCACGATTTGCTGACGGCCGCGTCCACCGGCAAGTTCCGCCCCTGGCATGAGCGCTTCCTGTTCGGCTCCGTGGCGGACCGGCTCGCCGACCATTTCGGCACGCAGGGCCAGCCCATTTCGCTCTCCACCGCCTGCGCGTCCGGCGCCACCGCGATCCAGCTGGGCGTGGAAGCCATCCGGCGCGGCGAATGCGACGTGGCGCTCTCGCTGGGC
Source organism: Aquabacter sp. L1I39 (assembly GCF_017742835.1). Taxonomy (GTDB): domain Bacteria; phylum Pseudomonadota; class Alphaproteobacteria; order Rhizobiales; family Xanthobacteraceae; genus L1I39. The sequence continues at coordinate 2,834,199 of NZ_CP072392.1, read as the reverse complement.
ACTGACGGCTCGGTTCATCCCGAAGCCCTCATCCGCTTCTCGCTGCTCTCGGCTCTGACCACCGCCAATGACAAGCCGGAAGAGGCCGCCCGCCCCTTCGCCAAGAATCGCGACGGCTTCGTCATGGCCGAAGGTGCGGCCGCCCTGGTGCTAGAGAGCCTGGAGCATGCAGTGGCACGCGGCGCCACCATTCTCGGCGTGGTGGAAGGTTGCGGCGAGATGGCCGACAATTTCCACCGCACCCGCTCCAGCCCCGACGGCAAACCCATTGTCGGCTGCATCAAGAAGGGCCTGGAGGATGCCGGCGTGACGCCGGCAGAGGTGGACTATATCAACGCCCACGGCACCTCGACGCCCGAGAATGACCGCATGGAATATGTGGGCATGAAGGCAGTGTTCGGCGACGAACTCCTCGCCGGCATCCCCATCTCGTCCAACAAGTCCATGATCGGCCATACGCTGACGGCAGCGGGGGCCATCGAGGCGGCGGTGTCGCTCTTGACCATCGCCAATGGCCGTATTCCGCCCACCATCAACTATCACCTGCCCGACCCGGCCATTCCGCTGGACGTGGTGCCGAACGTTGCGCGGGACGCCGAGGTCAAGCGCGTCATCTCCAATTCGTTCGGCTTCGGCGGGCAGAATGTGAGCCTTGTGCTGGCGGGAGAGCCGGCGTGACGATTTTGTCCCTGGCGGGCCGGGCATGAGCCTCGCCCACAAACGCATTCTTGTGACCGGCGGGGGCCGGGGGCTCGGGGCGGCCATCGTGCGCCGCCTGAGCGCGGCCGGCCATGCGGTGACCTTCACCTATCGCAGCGCGGTGGCCGAGGCCGAGGCGCTGATGGACGAGATCCGCGCCGCCACGCCCGACGCGCGCCTGATTGCCCGTCCGGTGGACCTCGCCGACCGTGCAGCCGTCGAAGCTCTCGCGGAGGAGCTGGAAGCGGACCCGGAGGCCTATTACGGCTTCTGCCACAATGCGGGGGCCTCCTACGACACGCTCGCCGCCATGATCGACCAGGACAAGGCCGAGGCGGTCATGCAGGTGAATCACTTCACCTTCGTGCGCCTGACCCGCGCCCTGGTGCGGCCCATGACGCGGGCGCGGGAGGGACGGATCGTGGCCATCGGGTCGGTGGCGGCGCTTCAGGCCAACCAGGGCAATGCGGCCTATGCGGCCTCCAAGGCGGCGCTTCTGGCCCATGCCCGCGGCCTCGCGGTGGAAACCGCCCGGCGCGGCGTGACCGTGAACTACGTGGCCCCCGGCTTCATCGATACGGGCATGCTGGCCAAGTTCGCGGACTATCGCGACCGCATGGCCGCCCAGATCCCGGCCGGCCGTTTCGCCACACCCGACGACGTGGCGCAGGTGGTGGCCTTTCTCTTCTCGCCCGGGGCAGGCTATATCACCGGCGCCGTGATCCCGGTGGACGGGGGCCTCTCGGCCCAGCTCGCCGCCCATCGCTGACCTTCAGGAAGACCATGCGCGCCCTCCAGCTCGTTTCCGACCGCAATCTCCAGATCGTCGACCTGCCCGAGCCCCCGCCCCCCGGCGCGGGAGAGGTGCAGATCGCCGTTACGGCCGTCGCCCTCAACCACATCGATGTGTGGGGCTGGCGCGGCATGGCCTTCGCCAAGCGCAAGATGCCGCTGGTGGTGGGCGCCGAGGCCGCCGGCGAGATCATCGCCGTGGGCGCGGATGTGCGTGGCCTAAAGGTCGGGCAGACGGTGGCCATGTATGGCGCCATGACCTGCGGCCATTGCAAGCAGTGCATCAATGGCCGCGACAATCTTTGCGAGAATGTGGGCGGCGTGCTCGGCTTCCACATTGACGGCTTCGCCTGCGAGCGCATCAACATGCCCGAACGGCTGGTGATCGCCGCCCCCGCGGGCGTCACCGGCGAAGAGGCGGCCTGCGCCGGCATCACCTTCTCCACCGTCGAGCACATGCTGTTCGACAATGCCAAGCTGGAACAGGGCGAGACCGTACTCATCCATGCCGGCGGCTCCGGCATCGGCAGCGCCGCCATCCGCCTCGCCAAGGACGTGGGCGCCACCGTCATCACCACCGTGGGCGATGACGAGAAGGCCATGAAGGCCGAACTGCTGGGCGCCGACCATGTGATCAATTACCGCGAGGAGCGGTTCGAGCACATGGTGCGCAAGATCACCAAGAAGGTGGGCGTGGACGTGGTGTTCGAGCATGTGGGCGTCGACACCTGGAACGGCTCGCTGCTGTCCATGAAGCCCGGCGGGCGGCTGGTGACCTGCGGCTCCACCTCTGGCGTCTCGGTGCAGATGAACCTGATGCAGCTGTTCCAGCGCCAGTACAAGATTTTCGGCTCGTTCGGCGCCACCATCCGCAACGTGGCCAATGGCCTCGAAAAGATGGGCCGGGGCGTGAAGCCGGTCATCGACACCGTGGTGCCGCTGGAATCCTTCAACGAGGGCCTGGAGCGGCTGGAAAGCCGACGGGTGTTCGGCAAGATCCTCGTGCGCTTCTGAGCGCGGGAGGGGGCGGTGACATCCCTGAAGGCTCTCGCCGTACGCGCGGCGCGGCGCACCCGCTCCGCGCTCGCCCCCGTGTGGGAGAGCGCGGTGGTGGGCCTGCTCCAGGGCCTTGTGTGGTGGTCGCGCCTGTTCCCGGTGTCCTGGTCGCGCACCATCATCCGCAGTTTCGCTTGGCTGTTCGGTCCCCTGTTCGTCGTCTCGCGCACGGCGCGGCGAAACCTCCGCCTCGCGTTTCCGGAAAAGTCCTCCTGGCAGATCTGGTGGATGGTGGCCGGGGTCTGGGACAATCTGGGCTGCATGGCCGCCGAGTTCGCCCATCTCGACCGCATCTGGGATTATGATCCCGACCATCCCGGCAATGGCACAATCGAGATTGTCGGCGCGGACATCATGGCGCGCCTGCGCGATGACGGGCGCCCCGCCCTCTTCTTCACCGCCCATACCGGCAATTGGGAATTAAACGCCATCACCGGCGCAAAGCTCGGCGTGCCCGGCGGCGTGCTCTACCGGGCGCCCAACATCAAGAAGGCGGCGGACCTCATCACCGAAATGCGCGCCCAGACCATGCCGGGCCTCGTCAAGGCCAGCCGCAATGCCGGCCGGCAGATGGCCCGCATGCTGGAGGACGGCGAACATATCGGCATGCTGGTGGACCAGTATTGGGGCCAGGGCGTGGTGGTGGACTTCTTCGGTCGCCGCGCCCACACCAACCCCACCCTCGCCCGCCTTGCCCGCCAGTTCGATTGCCCCGTGCACGGCATGCGCGTCATCCGCCTGCCGCGCGGGCGCTTCCGCATCGAGATCACCGAGGAAGTGCCCTTGCCTCGCGACGCGGAAGGCCGCATCGACGTGGAAGGCGCCATGCAGGCGGTCTCGAACGTGATCGAGGGCTGGGTACGCGAATATCCCACCCAATGGCTGTGGCTGCATCGCCGGTGGCGATGAGGCATCGGATGCGCCTGGACCATCACTCTCGCGCTCTTCTTGGATTGAAACGCCCTTTATTTAAAGTCGAAGTCATTTCGGTTCGGATTTCTGTGTCTCCCTACCATTTTCACTCATAATGGATCAAAAATTCCAATAGCCGATCACCACTATTTCTTTGCGTCGGGTATATTTCCTTTACAGATATGCCCGAAGGTTTTCCCATGCGCGTTATGTTGGTGGAACCCAGTAAAGTCAGCCTGAAGCTCATGGGCCGGATGATCGAAGACATGGGGCATAGCGTTTGCCCTTTCTTTGACGGCCAAGACGCCTTGCATCATCTGCACGAGGACACCAACCTTGATGTGGTGATGACCAGCTTCGAGGTGCCGAGCGTTTCCGGCATTCAATTGTGCTGGGAGGCCCGGGTCATCGCGAACAAGGGCCGGCCGATCTATGTGATCGCCATGTCGTCCAGCAACGACACGACGCATTTGGTGGAAGCCCTGGACAGCGGCGCGGACGACTTCATCCGCAAGCCCCCGGACAAGATCGAGCTGGAAGCGCGCCTGCGCGGCGCTGAGCGCATGAACCAGGCGCGCCGCGAACTGGTGCGCTGGGCCACCCATGACGCGCTCACCTCGCTGCTGAACCGCCGCGCCTATTTCAACCTGGCCGAGGAAATGATCCTGGGCGGCGGCGATCTGTCTTTGTTGCTGTTCGACATCGACCACTTCAAGAGCGTCAACGAGACCTATGGCCATGCCAGCGGCGACCTGGTTCTCGTTGCCGTCTCAAAGGTATTGTGGGCCCATGCTGGCCGCGCCGCGCGTGTGGGCGTGAAGGAGTTCGCGATCCTTCTGCCCGGCACTCCGGAGACCGCCGCCCGTGACATTGCCGAGGCTCTGCGCCGCGAGATCCAGGGCATGGCGGTGTTGCTGCCGTCGGGTGAAAGGCCTTCCGTCACCATCTCCATCGGCGTCGCCGAATATCTTCCCCGGGAAGACGTGGACGATTGGATGAAGCGCGCCGACGACGCCCTCAACGCCGCCAAGGACGAAGGCCACAACCGCGTGGTGATGGCGGCGCACCTGGCGGCGTAAAGGAGAACGGCGGGGCCGAAACGCTCATTTTGCGTGGGCACCGGCCCCAATCCAGGTATGCTGCTGCCACCCCGCTCAGCGGACGGTCAGCGTCCCCTAAGGGGATGCGGCGTGCGTTTGCGCGAATGCGCCACTTTTCCGGGAGAGCATCACGGTGCTGGCAATGTGGCGGCGGCGGATGCCAGGGCTCTGGTGCTTTGGGATACACCTGCCGATCCAGGTGCTGGCGCATGTTCTTCTCCTTGCCTTGGCCATGCCGGCTCTGGCGCAAGAAAGCGGCGGTCAGGGAGCCCCCTTCCTGTGCCCCGCTTTCCCCTCCGATTCGCCAGCCCTCGACCATTGGGCCTCCCCGTCCCGCGCCAATGCCTATGACAAGGTGCCCGCCCCCTGCCGCTCCTGCGACGACCCGCGCAACGCGGGGGCGAAAGCCTGCACGGTGCGTCGTTTCATCACCTCTCCCCTGTGCGCGGGCGGGCGGTGCAGCGACAGCCAGGGTGAGTTCATGGCTGATCGGAAGGCAGATGGTGGCTTTGTGCTGCAGTATGACACCCGCTTCCAAAGCCCGGACAGGTATCCGCGCGCCGCGGGGGAGAATTGCCGGTTCATTCTCTGGGCGCGGGATCCCGTCATCGGGATCGAGGACGTCAATGGCCTTTCGGCGCGCAATTTCTGGTCCGATGCCTATTTCGCCTCCCAATCCCTCGTGACGCCGCCCTTCGCATTGGACGGACTGGCTTTCCTCGCCCAATCCGCGCTCAACCGCAGCCAGCACCAGTTGCATATTCATATCGGCACCCTGGCGCCGCCCTATTTGGCCGCGTTCGCCGGGCTTGATCCAGCCGCCGGCGACGCGGTGACGCGGCTGCATGTCAACGGCTATGACGCGCGCGTCCGTGTGTTCCCGGTTTCGCCCGGCAGCGATCCCTTCGCCAGCCGCGACATCGGCGCCATCGCCCGTGGCATGCTGCCGGGAGGCGCCAGCGACCTCACCACCCACGGCATCCTCGCGGCCCTCGTTGGGGGCGGAAGCCGGCTAGTGGTGCTGGTGGCACGCCGGCTGGACCGGGTGGAACTGAACTACAAGGCCCCGCACGCCTGCCGGCTGCGCTGAAGGTGGCGCGCGGCCTCTTGCTCATCCGGGCAAAAGGAAGTCGTGGCCGCAGCCCTTGCCGCACTTGCCCCTCCCGCCCCAATCCGATAAAGCCGCGCTTTCCGTTTTTCAGGGATGGAAGCGATGACATCGCGGCCCGTGGCCGTCATCATGGGCAGCCAGTCCGATTGGGACACCATGCGCCATGCGGTCGAGACGCTGGAGGCATTGGGCATCGGCTGCGATCCGCGCATCGTCTCGGCCCACCGCACGCCGGATCGTATGGTGGCCTTCGCCAAATCCGCCCGCGCGGAAGGCTTCAAGGTGATCATTGCCGGTGCGGGTGGGGCGGCCCATCTGCCGGGCATGGTGGCGGCCATGACCACCCTGCCGGTGTTCGGCGTGCCGGTGGAATCCCGCACCATGTCGGGCCTCGACAGCCTCTATTCCATCGTCCAGATGCCGGCGGGCATTCCAGTGGGCACGCTGGCCATCGGCAAGGCGGGCGCCACCAATGCGGCGCTGCTCGCCGCCGCCGTCCTGGCCTTGTCCGATCCTGAGCTTGCCACCCGCCTTGAGGCGTGGCGCGCCGCACGCACCGAGGCCGTGGCCGAACGGCCCGTTTGATCTTCATGCTGAAACCCGGTTCCACCATTGGCATTCTCGGCGGCGGCCAGCTCGGCCGCATGATCGCCCTGAAAGCCGCCCAGCTTGGCCTGCGCACCCAGATCCTGTGCCCCGACCCGGACAGCCCGGCCTTCCGGGTGGCAGACGGGCATATCTGCGCGGACTATGAGGACGAGGCGGCGCTGGCCGAACTGGCGAGCCGTTGCGACGTGGTGACCTACGAGTTCGAGAACGTGCCGCTGGAAACCGCTGAGTTCCTGGCCGCGCGGGTGCCGTTGCGCCCCGGGGCGCGGGCGCTGGCGGTGACGCAGGACCGGCTGGCGGAAAAGAGCTTCGTGCGCGACCTCGGCATCGAGACCGCCCCCTTCGCGTCGGTGGACAGCCTCGCGGACCTCGAAGCGGCAGTCGCTGCCATCGGCCTGCCAGCGGTGCTGAAGACACGCCGCTTCGGCTATGACGGCAAGGGCCAGGTCACCATCCGCCCCGGCGACGACCTCGCCGCCGCCTGGACCGCCATCGGCGCCCAGAGCGCCATCCTGGAAGGCTTCATCGCGTTTTCCCGGGAAGTGTCCGTCATCGCCGCCCGCTGCTCGGACGATGCGTTCGCCGCCTTCGACGTGACCGAGAACGAGCACCGCAACCACATCCTGCACCGCTCCACCGTACCGGCGCGGCTCGGTGCCGAAGCCGCCAAGCAGGCGCGGGGCATTGCCTGCCGCATTTCCAACGCGCTCGATTATGTGGGTGTGTTTGCCGTGGAACTGTTCGTGGCGGGCGAAGGCCCGAGCGAACGGGTGATCGTCAACGAGATCGCGCCCCGCGTACACAATTCCGGCCATTGGACCATGGACGGCGCCGTCACCTGCCAGTTCGAGCAGCATGTGCGCGCCATTGCAGGCTGGCCGCTGGGCGATCCGGCGCGCCTGGGCCATGCGGAGATGATCAATCTCATCGGCGACGACGTGGATACCTGGGCCCACATCCTGGCCGAACCCGGCGCACACCTGCATCTCTACGGCAAGGACGAAGCCCGCCCCGGCCGCAAAATGGGCCATGTGAACCGGCTCTGGCTCGATGGGCCCGAACAGGCGGGCTGCTGAGCAGCCCCTTCGCGTTCCACGCTCGGTCCCTTCGGCCCGTTTGCGCGTCGACGTACTCAAGCCCGGACAGGCGCGACCGATCGCCATCGGGTCGCCATCCGATCGCCCCTTGCCCCGGCCATCTTCCATAGTACCATGGCAGCGAGATGAGGACGGGGACGTCAGATCCGCGACTCAAATCGATTTAAACCGGCACGCCAAACCTCAAAGCCGGGCCATTGGTGGAGGAAACAGATGTCCGTTCTTCGTTGCGGGCTCACGGCCGCGCTTGCCCTCGGGTCCGCCCTCATGCTTGCCGGGCCGGCCAGCGCCCAGACCAAGCTGAAATGGGCCCATGTCTATGAGACCTCGGAGCCCTTCCACACCACGTCGGTCTGGGCGGCGGAGGAGATCAACAAGCGCACCAACGGGCGCTATGTGATCGAAGTCTATCCCGCCTCCCAGCTCGGCAAGGAAAGCGACATCAACCAGGGCCTGACGCTGGGCACCGTGGACATGATCATTTCCGGCTCGTCCTTCGCCGGAAAGGCCTACCCGCCCATCGGCGTGACCTATTATCCCTACACCTTCCGGGATGCCGACCACCTCATCGCCTATTCCAAGAGCGACGTCTTCAAGGACCTCGCCAAGGGCTATGAGGACAAGACCGGCAACCACATTGTGGCGGTCACCTATTATGGCGTGCGGCAGGCGACCTCCAATAAGCCGTTCAAGACCTGCGCGGAGATGAAGGGCCTGAAGATCCGCGTGCCGGATGCCCCCGCCTATCTCGCCATGCCCAAGGCCTGCGGCGCCAATATCGCGCCGATCGCCTTCGCCGAGGTCTATCTGGCCCTCCAGAACGGCACGGTGGACGCGCAGGAAAACCCGCTGACCACCATCGAGGCCAAGAAGTTCTACGAGGTCCAGAAGAACATCATCCTCACCGGCCACATTGTCGACCACCTCAACACCATCGTGTCCAAGGGGCTGTGGGCGAAGCTGAGCCCGGAGGACCAGAAGATCTTCACGGAGGTCACGCAGGAAGCGGCCGCGAAGGCATCCAAGCAAGTGCAGGCCCGCGAGAAGGAACTCATCGAGGTGTTCAAGCAGAAGGGCCTGACCATCATTGAGGTCGACACCACCGACTTCCGCGACCAGGTGATGAAGACCATCACCTTCGAGAGCTTCGGCTACCGCAAGGCCGATTGGGACCGCATCCAGGCCATCAAGTCCGGCTCCTGAGGGTCCGGCCGGGCGCCCAGCGCCCGGCCCGCCGTTCCCTCGCATGATCGCCGCTCCGGCGGGCCTCGTGCCGCCTGCCGGATGCCCTCCCTTTTGCGCCGTCCGGAATCGCCATGGCTGAACAGGCTTTCACCCGCGAGGTCCACACGCAGGTCACCGGCGAAGAGCTGGCCCACACCTTCGAGGAAACCGCGCCCGTTGATCTCTCTCCCTACGCCCCGGAGGACTGGATCACCCTGATCGTCTTCTGGGGCATGGCCGGGCTGGTCTTCACCCAGTTCTTCACCCGCTATGTGCTGAATGACAGCTTCGCCTGGACCGAGGAACTGGCCACCTATTGCCTGGTGGCAGTGGTGTTCCTGGGCGCGGCCATGTGCGTGCGGCTGTCCCGGCACATCCAGGTGGACCTGCTCTACCGCTTCCTGCCCGCGCCGGTGGGGCGAGGGATGGCGATTGCCGTCGACCTCGTCCGCACCGGCTTCTTCGCCTATGCCTGCTGGCTGATGGTCCGCTACATCGAGCTGGTGGGCGACGAGCCCATGGTGATGGTGAACGCTCCGAAAAGCGTCCTGTATTACGCGGTGCTGGCGGGCTTTGCCCTCATGTTCGTTCGCTCGGTCCAGGTAACGGTCGCCAATATCAGGCGCGGCTATTCCATCCTGGAGCGCCCCGAGGCCTTCGACGGAACGGAGGCCTGACATGTGGATCCTGATTGGCGCCTTTCTCGGCCTCATGATCTGCGGCGTGCCGGTGGCCCTCGCCATGGCCGGCTCGTCCTTGCTCTATATCCTCGTCTCGGGAACCGTGCCGGATGTGGTCATCGCCCAGCGCATGATTGCGGGGGTTGAGAGCTTTCCCCTCCTCGCCGTGCCCTTCTTCATCCTGGCCGGCAACCTCATGAACATCGCCGGGGTGACCGGGCGGATCTATAGCTTCGCGGTGGCCCTGGTGGGCTGGATGCGGGGCGGCCTGGGCCAGGTGAACATCATCGGCTCGGTGGTCTTTTCAGGCATGTCGGGCACCGCTATCGCGGATGCCGCCGGGCTCGGCACCATCGAGATCAAGGCCATGAAGGACCATGGCTATTCCACCGAGTTCGCGGTCGGCGTAACGGCGGCGTCAGCGACGCTCGGCCCGATCATCCCGCCATCCCTGCCGTTCGTCATTTACGGCATGATGGCCAATGTCTCCATCGGCGCGCTGTTCCTGGGCGGCATCCTGCCGGGCCTGTTCATGACGGTGCTGATGATGGTGACGGTGGCCTATTTCGCCCATCGCAACGGCTGGGGGAACGATGCCCAATTCTCCCTGCGTCGGCTCGCCAGCGCCGGGCTGGAAGTGGTGGTGGTCGCCTGCTTTCCGCTCGGCGTCTACATCCTCATGGCGCTCGGCCTGACCACCAATCAGGCGGTGATCATCGCGCTTGCCGTGCTGCTGGCGGCCGACTGGTATTTCGATTTTTCCGCCGTCATGGCGCTGATGGCGCCGGTGATTCTCATCGGCGGCATGACGCTCGGCTGGTTCACCCCCACCGAGGCAGCGGTGGCGGCGGTGATCTGGTCGCTGTTCCTGGGGCTGGTGCGCTATCGCACCATGACCTTCAAGACGTTGGCCAAGGCCACCTTCGACACCATCGAGACCACAGCCTCGGTGCTGTTCATCGTGACCGCCGCCTCGATCTTTGCGTGGCTCCTCACCGCCAGCCAGGCGGCCCAGATCCTCTCGGACGCCATATTGGGCTTCACCCAGAACAAATGGGTGTTCCTGCTGCTGGCGAACTTGCTGATCCTGTTCGTGGGCTGCTTCATCGACACCATCGCGGCGATCACCATCCTGGTGCCGATCCTCCTGCCCATCGTCCTCAAGCTCGGCATCGACCCCATCCATTTCGGGTTGGTGATGACGCTGAACCTGATGATCGGCCTGCTGCACCCGCCGCTCGGCATGGTACTGTTCGTACTGGCGCGTGTGGCCAAGCTCTCGGTGGAGCGCACGACGGTGGCCATCCTGCCCTGGCTGGTGCCGCTTCTGATCGCGCTCATCGCCATCACCTATATCCCGGACCTGACCTTGTGGCTGCCGCGCACCATGGGGCTCGGGAAATAGGCAACCCGGCTCCGGTCACAGGTGCCCGCGCCCCCGCGCGGGTGCACCCAAGTCCTTGGCGGGCCACATTGCGTAACAGCGTTAACGATGTCTTGCGATGGATAGCCCTGCCCGGCTGCCCTGGCCCTTCCCCTTTGCTAGGATGACGGCTCCTGGCATGGGAGGCTCGCCAGGGGTGTCGAGGCGTCGATGTTCTTCCTGTTGCGCATGGCCTTCTGGCTGGCCCTCATTCTTCTGATCCTGCCCATCGGTACGTCCAGCGACGGTGGCCGGCAGATCGGGGCGTGGCAGGCGCTGAGCGCCGCGCAGTCGGTGCTGGCGGATGCGCGCGGCTTCTGCCAGCGCCAGCCGGATGCGTGCGAGGTGGGCGGCGAGATGGTCTCCCACATCCTCGACAAGGCGCAGATGAGCGCCAAGTGGCTCTATGAGAATTTCGGCTCCCATGCGGGAACGGAGGCGCCGCGCGCGCCCGATGCGGCCCATGGCGGCAGCACGCTGACCCCCCAGGACCTTCTACCGAGCTGGGGCGGCGAGCCGGCCACGCCCGGCGCAACGCCACAAGCGCCCAGCTTCAGCGTCCCCTTGCCCCAGCGCCGGCCGGCCTGAACGCTTTTCCTTCCCGTCGCTCGCTTCTATATGCTGCCTGTGGCCCGCATGGTGCGGCGCCGCAGGATCGTCCGCCAGGCGCGGGCATGGCAGGGACAGGCGAGATGGACGCGGAAGACCTCGTGGCGGACTTCGAGGTGCTGGACACCTGGGAAGACCGCTACCGCTATGTGATCGAGCTCGGCCGCAACCTTGCCCCCTTCCCCGAAGCCGAACGCACCGAAGCCAACAAGGTACAGGGCTGCGCCAGCCAGGTCTGGCTGGTGAGCCACACCGAGGCCGGTCCGGACGGCCCCGTGCTGCGCTTCGAGGGGGATTCCGACGCCCATATCGTGCGGGGCCTGGTGGCGGTGCTGCTCACCCTCCTCTCGGGCCGTACGGCGCGCGAAATCCTCGACACAGATCCGCTGGCTGTGTTCCGCCGTATCGGGCTGGAAGGTCATCTCACCCCCCAACGGTCCAATGGCCTGCGCTCGATGGTGGAGCGCATCCGCCACGACGCCCGCACCGCGCTTGCCGTCTGAGGGCGGGTGAAGCGGCCTCGCGCCAAGGGGAGATGCCGTTTTTACCTCCACACGCCCGCTATTTCACAGGCGAAGATGACGCTTGCGCCACGTCTGCCTTGAATGGGCCGAACAGCCGTGCTTGGGAAGGCTGGGGGCGACGACCCATGCGTCTGCGGATCAATGTCCGTAGGCGGAGAACAAAGACGAAGCGATCCGGCGCCAGGAGCGGCCGTTCCTTCCATCCGCCAGCCGGAGCGGATGGGGTGGGCGGTCAGAGGACGGCGACCCGCAGCAAGGCGGGGCGAGGCGTGCACCGGGCGCCCTGAGGAGTGAATGATGGTGCGCGTTCTGGTCACCGGCACTGCGGGCTTTATCGGCTGTGCCGTTGCGCAGCGCCTGTTGCGGGATGGCGTCGAGGTGATGGGCATCGACTGCCTGACGCCCTATTACGATCTCGGCCTCAAGGAGGAACGGGTCAAGCTCCTGCGTGGCTCCAACACCTTCACCGAGCGGCGGATCGATCTGGCGGACGGGCCGGAGACCCTCGCGGCTGTGCGCGACTTCCTGCCCGACGTGGTGATCCACTTGGCCGCGCAAGCCGGCATCCGCTACTCGCTGGACGACCCCAGGAGCTACACCCACTCCAACGTGGAAGGAACGCTCTCAGTGCTGGAGGCGTGCCGGGCGGTGCCGGTGAAGCATCTCATCTATGCCTCCTCCTCCTCGGTCTATGGCGCCAATACCCGTGTGCCCTTCCGAGAGACCGACCGCGTGGACACTCCCGTCTCGCTCTATGCCGCCACCAAGCGCGCCAATGAGCTGATGGTCCAGACCTATAGCCACCTCTTCCGCATTCCCGCCTCGGGCCTGCGATTCTTCACCGTCTATGGGCCATTCGGCCGTCCGGACATGGCCTATTTCAAGTTCACCAAGGCCATTCTCGAAGGCGAGGAGATCGACGTCTACAATCACGGGCGGATGAAGCGCGACTTCACCTATATCGACGAGGTGGTGGAGGCCATCGAGCGGCTGATGCTGCTGCCGCCGGTGGACCGCCTGGAAGAGGGGGACAGCGAGCCGGGCCGCATCCATGCCGACGTGCCTCATCGGCTCTTCAATGTGGGCAACCACACGCCCATCCCGCTGGAGAGGTTCATCCACGTCCTTGAGGACATTATCGGCCGCAAGGCGCGCCGCCGGCTCCTGCCCATGCAGCCGGGGGACGTGGTGAGCACCTTCGCCGACGTCAGCGCCCTGCAGCAGGCGGTGGGTTTTTCCCCTTCCACCCCCATCGAGGTAGGCTTGGCGGAGTTCGTCGACTGGTACCGGGCCTTCTACAAGGTCACCTGACCTCCTCGGACGCGCGTGCCAGCAGGTCCACCGCTTCGGCCATTTCCCGCCCATCCAGCCCGGCAAAGCCCAGGCGGAAGGCCTGGGGGGCCGTCTCGCCATGGAGGCAGAAGGCGCTGGCCGGGGTCACGGCGAGCCCCTGCGCCGCCGCTGCCGCGCTCCACCGTCCAGCATCCTGCCCTTGACCCAGCCGCGCCCACAGCGCCAGCCCGCCCACCGGCTTCGTGAAGGCAAGCCGATCACCGAGACGGGCGCGCAACAGATCGCACAGAGCGTCGCGCCGGTCCTCATAGATGCGCCGGCTCTTGCGCAGATGGCGCCAGAGATCGCCCTCCCGCATGAGGGCCGCCACCGCCAGTTCGAGGGGCAGGTCGCCCTGCCGCTCGATGGCCTGACGCAGCTCTGCCATCGGCCCCAGCAGTTCAGGCGGGGCCACCGCATAGCCGAGCCTCAAGCCTGGCGCGAGCAGCTTGGAAAGCGACCCCACATAGACGAGCCGCACGTCTCCCCCTGCCCGCGCACCGAGCGGCAGGACGGGCCGGCCATCGTAGCGGTAGTCGTGGTCGTAATCGTCCTCGATGATAGTAAAATCATGCCGCCGGGCGAGATCGAGCAGCGCCACCCGGCGCGTAGCACCCAGCGTGACGGTGGTGGGATATTGGTGATGGGGCGTCACATACACCGCCCGGAGGGAAGGATCGGTCGTGACCGTCTGCTCCAAGGCGGTCAGGGAGAGCCCGCTTTCATCCACCGGCACCCCCACAACCCGCAGGCCCGCCGCCCGGAAGGCCGCGGCGGCCAGCGGATAGCCCGGCTCCTCCATGGCAATGGCGGCGCCCTGGGCGGCGAGGCAACGGGCGGCCAGGAAGAGGGCCATCTGGCTGCCGCGGGTGACGAGCACGTCATCGGCATCGATGGCGAGGCCCCGCTGGGCAGCAAGATGCTGCGCCAACTGCTCCCGCAACGCCTGTGCTCCGCGCGGGTCGCCATAGGCACCGGAGGCGCGCAGGTCCGGCCCGCGCAGCACGCGTCGCAGGGCGCGGGCGATCTCCGCCACCGGGAGCAGGCGCACGTCCGGCGCGCCGTCCGAGAAGGACAGGCGCGGCTGAGCCGTCCGCACCTTCGCAGCCGCGACGGGCGCGTTCTTCGCCGTGCCTCCAGATGGCGCGGTCCCGTCCGGCAGGTCGCGCGCCACATAGGTGCCACTGGATGCCCGCGCCTCAAGCCAGCCCTGGAGCACCGCCTCCTGATACGCGGCGTCCACCGTGTTGCGGTTGAGCCCGAGGGTTCGCGCCAGCGCGCGCGTTCCCGGCAGGCGTTGCCCGGGCCGCAGGCGGCCGGCGGTAATGGCGGCGATCAGGGCCTCGCTTAACTCAAGGAAGACCGGCCGCGCCCCGCCCGGCTCCAGAGAAAAGATGATCTCATCCATCCACCGGCCTATTCGATTTGTCAAAACTGGCTCTTTTTGACCCTCCGGGGCGCTCTTATCAAGCCGCCACAGCCGCAGGAGGAAGGGCCATGCTGAAGACCGCCGTCGCGCTCCGGCACGTTCATTTCGAGGATCTGGGCACGTTCGCGCCCGTGATCGAGGCGGCGGGCTATGGCGTGCGCTATGTTGATGTGGGCGTCGATCCGCTCTGGACGATTGACCCGGTCCGCACCGACCTCGTCATCGCTTTGGGCGGCCCCATCGGCGTCTATGAGACCAGGACCTATCCGGTCCTGCTCGATGAATTAGACCTCCTGCGCACCCGCCTTGCCGCCGGCCGGCCCACCCTCGGCCTCTGCCTTGGGGCCCAGATGATGGCCGCCGCGCTCGGCGCCAAGGTGGGCGCCACCGGGGTGAAGGAGATCGGCTTCTCGCCCTTGGCCCTGACGCCGGATGGCGCGCGGGGTCCGTTGCGGCACCTTGCCGACGTTCCGGTTCTGCACTGGCATGGCGACATGTTTGACCTGCCCGCGGGCAGCCTTCCCCTCGCCGCCACGCCTTTGTGCCGCAACCAGGCCTTTGCCATGGGGCCGAATGTGCTCGGCCTGCAGTTCCACCCCGAGGCGGACCTTGCCAGCG
The DNA here is from genome assembly GCF_017742835.1 of Aquabacter sp. L1I39. Taxonomy (GTDB): domain Bacteria; phylum Pseudomonadota; class Alphaproteobacteria; order Rhizobiales; family Xanthobacteraceae; genus L1I39. Next base: position 2,818,984 of record NZ_CP072392.1, on the reverse strand, counting down.
GGTTCGAGCGGTGGCTGATCGGTCATGCGGCGGAACTGGCCGGGGCGGCCATCGATCCCGTGGCGCTGCGGCTTGGAGCCGCTCGGCATGGCGACGCCTTGCGCCAGGCGGGCTCGGCCATGCTTGCGGACTGGCTGGCGAGCCTTGAGACATGATCTTGACGCTGAACGCGCTCCTCATCGGGCAGGTCCAGCCCTTCGGCCCCCGCGGCGATGGGAGTGGCATCGCCAAGCGCCCCGTGGCCGGACCGGTCTTCCTGAGCCGCCTCGGCCTTGCCGGCGACGGACAGGGCGACCTTCGCCATCATGGCGGGCCGGACAAGGCGGTGCACCATTATGACCGCACGCATTATGACGCCTGGCGGGCGGAGATTGGTCCGCGCTCAGTGCTCAATGAGCCGGGCGCCTTTGGGGAGAACTTCTCAACCCACGGAGTCACGGAAGCGGACATCTGCCTCGGCGACGTATTCGCCCTGGGTGGCGCCGTGCTGGAGGTCAGCCAGGGCCGCCAGCCCTGCTGGAAGCTGAACCACCGATTCGACTGCCCGGACATGGCGATCCGCGTACAGCGGAGTGGCCGCACCGGCTGGTATTATCGCGTGCGGCAGGAGGGGCCGGTGGCGGCGGGGGATGCGCTTGAACTTCTGGACCGTCCCCTGCCCCATTGGCCGCTGACCCGCCTCTCGCGCCTGCTTTATGTGGAGACGGACGACCGGTACGGCCTGGGCGAGATGGCGCGGCTGCCGCCCCTGCCGGACACCTGGCGCCGCCTCGCCTTGCGCCGTCTGGAGACCGGGCAGGTGGAGGATTGGCGCCGCCGCCTCATAGGCCCCGACGGGGCGCAGGGGTGAGCATTGCGGACATTGTATGCAATGACATACACAAAACCCTGCCACCGTCCGCCCCGCCTGCTATAAGAGGGCGGGCCCGCCTTGAGGCTCGCCGGACGGATGGAGACATGGCAGGAACGCCCCTTTCGGACGACGAAGCCGCACCGGACTTGGCGCTGGCGGGGGAGGCCCAGCCTTTCGCCCACCTCTCGCGCGGCGAGGCGGCCTATCGGGCGATTCTCGACCAGATTCGCGAAGGGATCCTGAAAGCGGGCGACCGGCTGCGCGAGCAGGATGTCGCCGCCCGCTTCGGCATGAGCCGCACGCCAGTGCGCGAGGCCCTTGGCCGACTGCTGGAGAAGCGGCTGCTGGAGACGGCCGGCGGGCGGGGCCTGACGGTGCGAGCCCTTTCGCCCTCAGAGGTGATCGAGCTTTATTCCATGCGCGAAATCCTGGAAGGCGCCGCCGCGCGCCTCGCCGCGCAGCATGCCTCGCCCCCCGAACTGGCGGCGCTGGCCGACCTTGAGGCCGCCTTCGGCCGCGAGGGGGCTGATTATGGGGAACTGGCGCGGGTCAACCGGGATTTCCACGCCGCCATCCATCGCGCCGCCCGCAACGCCTATCTGGACGAGGCGACGCGCGTCCTCGACGACAATATCGCCTTGCTGGGCATCAGCACCTTCTCCGCCCCTGGCCGCCCCGAGGCCGCCCGCGCCGAGCACAGGGCCATTCTGGATGCCATCACCGCCCGCGACGCCGATGGCGCGGAACAGGCAGCCCGCGCCCATATGCGGGCGGCTCTGCGCACGCGATTGTCCCTTGCCCCATCCCATCGCCCCTGACGGGCCGAGGGGAACCACAGGCCGCCTGCCGGGTTCGCGTCACGCACACGCACAGGAAACCGGCCATGGCACCGCGCACCTTCTGGAAGGGCTATCTGAAGCTCTCGCTCGTCACTTGCCCGGTGGCCATGACGCCAGCCACCACGGAGAGCGCCAAGGTGCGCTTCCACACCTTGAACCGCGCCACGGGCAATCGCGTGGTCAGCGAGTATGTGGACGCAGTGTCGGGCAAGGTGGTGGAAGATGACGGCCTCGCGCGCGGCTATCGCACCGGCGAGGACAGCCATGTGATCGTGGAGGACGAGGAGCTGGAAGCCGTGGCGCTGGAGAATAGGCGCACCCTCGACATCGAGATGTTCGTGCCCGCCGACAGCATCGGCTGGATCTTTCTCGACCGCCCCCATTTCCTCACCCCCGACGGCAAAGTGGGCGAGGAAGCCTATTGCGTCATCCGCGATGCCATGGACGCCACCGGCCAAGTGGGCATTTCCCGCCTCATCCTCCATGGCCGCGAGCATGCGGTGATGCTCGCCCCGCGCGAGGGCGGGATTGTGGTGTGGACCTTGCGCTATGGCGACGAGGTGCGCGACCCGCAGGAGGTGTTCGATGCCATCGGCAAGGCCTCCCCGGACGCCAAGGCCATGAAACTCATGACGGCGCTGATTGACGAACGCACCCGCGACTGGAGCCCGGATTTCGTCTCTGATCCCGTGCAGGCCAAGCTCTTGGACATTATCGCCGGCAAGAAGACCAAAAAGCCGCGCAAGCCCTCCAAGGCCGCTCCCGCGCCGAAGGAGGGGGACGGCGACAATGTGGTCGACATCATGGAAGCGCTGCGCCGGAGCATTGCGGGCGAAAAGTCCGGCAAGCGCAAGGGATGACGCGCTTTATTTGCGCGCCTTCGCCTTGGGAAGAGGCACGGCCGCCGCGCGAAAGCCGTCCCACGGACGCTTGGCGAGGGCATTCAGGCGCCCGGGCGTGTTGAGAATCGTAAAAGCCGCCGGGCCAATGGCGGGGGTCAATTCCTCCCAGGCGATCGGCATGGAGACGGCCGCACCCTCCCGGGCACGCGTCGAATAGGCCGCCACCGCCGTGGCGCCGTGCTGGTTGCGCAGATAATCCACCAGGATCCGCCCGACGCGCTTCGACTTGGTGATGGTCGCCGTATAGAGGTCCGGGCTATCGGCAGCCATGGATTGGGCGACGGCCTTGCTGAAGGCCTTGGCCTCGGCCCAATTGGCGCTGGGCTTGAGGGGCGTCACCACATGCAGGCCCTTGCCGCCGGAGGTCTTCACAAACGCCGCGAGGCCCGCCGCCTCCATGCGCGCCTTCACTTCCTCGGCGGCGGCAATGACCCGCGTCCAGGGCACATCCTCGCCGGGGTCGAGGTCCATCACCAGCGTGTCGGGCCGTTCCCAATCCTCGATGGTGGATCCCCAGGGGTGGATCTCCAGCACCGCTGCCTGGACAAGGCCGATGAGCCCATCGAGATCGGCGATGGAAATGAGGGGCGCGCCCGTTTTCTCCTTGGGGTCGCTCACCAGCACAATGCGCGGGTTGAGGCCCTTCCAGGCATGCTTCTGAAAGAAGCGCGGGCCATGGATGCCATCGGGGCAGCGCACCAGCGCCAGCGGCCGGCCGATGAGGAAAGGCGCGATGGCAGGCCAGACCTCCGCGTAATAGTCCGCCAGCCCCTCCTTGGTGATGCCCTCCTCGGGCCAATAGAGCCGGTCGGGATGTGTCAGTTTCACGGTGCGGCGGGGCACAGCATTGTCCTTTGCCTTCGTCCGGGCCGCCGGGCGCTCGGCCACCACCTCGGCGGCCACCTTGTCTTCCCGGAGGCCACGGAACGAGGCGTGGCGCAGATGACCGTCGCCGGTCCAGGCCCGGAATTCCACCTCGGCCACCAGCTCGGGGCGCACGAAGGTGACGCCCCGTCGCGCCTCTGCCGTCAAGGGTCCGTCAAAGGGGGATTGTTCCACCTGAAGGGCGGAGAGGCGCTTGTGAAGGTCCCGGGCAATGGCCGCACCAAAGCCGGTGCCCACGCGTCCCACATGACGGAGCTTGCCGTCCTCGTTCACCCCCAGCGCCAACGAGCCGATCAGATCCGCGCCGGTGGTGGAGGGCACGAAGCCGCCGATCACGAATTCCTGCCGCGCTGTGCATTTGGACTTCACCCAGGACCGTCCCCGACCCGAGCGATAGGGCGAGCCGCGCTCCTTGGAGACGACACCCTCCAGCCCGAGCCGGCAGGCATGGCGCAGCACGGTGGCACCGCTCTCGTCGAAGTGGCTGGAAAAGCGCAATGGGCCACCTTGCCCCTTTAGCAGCCGCGCCAGCCGTGCCTTGCGTTCGATCAGCGGCAAGGTGCGCAAATCCTCGCCATCCAGGTACAGGAGGTCGAAGGCATAATAGACAAAGCGGTCACTGCGCCCTTCGGCGAGGTCAGCCTGCAAGGCGGAAAAGTCCGAGGCGCCCGCCCCGTTCTCAACAATGATCTCGCCATCCAGGAGGCCGTTGGTCAAACCAAGCGCGGCAAGCGCCTCCGGGATCGCTGATCCGAAGCGTGCGGTCCAATCCAGGGCGCTGCGAGTCAGAAGCCTCACAGTCCCCTCCTCGATCCGGCCAAGAAGTCTGTAGCCGTCAAACTTTACCTCGTGCAACCAGCTCTCTCCCCTGGGCGCCTTGTCCACGAGGCGCGCCAGCATGGGCTCCGCGAAGTCCGGCGGAGGCTTTGGTGCGGAAGAGTTTTTTGGCCCCGCTTTGGTCTTGACGGTGCGCTTCTTGCGTGCGGGGCTGGTTGGCTGTTTTTCATTAGCCAGCTTCTTGATCGGTCCCGTCTTCGAGGACCAACCCGGCGGCTCTCCCTCCACATCGGCAATCAGGCGCCCCGTTTTCACTGATCGTGGCGCCTCGTCCAGAATGTCTTCGGCGCCTGCGGGACGAGCGGCTTCGTCCTCGCCCTTGATGAGCAGCCAATTGTCGCGCGTGTCCCGCTCCTTGCGGTGCATGCGCACCAGGTGCCAGCGACCACCGAGCTTTTCCCCGTGCAACCGGAAGTCCAATTGACCGGATTTCAGCCCCTCATGGGGATCGCCAATAGGCTCCCAGGTGCCCCGATCCCACAATAGGACGGTGCCCCCGCCATATTCGCCCTTGGGGATGGTGCCCTCGAAATCGCCATAAGCGAGGGGATGGTCCTCCACCTCCACCGCGAGCCGCTTTTCACCGGCCACCAGGCTCGGCCCGCGGGTCACGGCCCAGCTCTTCAGGACCCCATCCAGTTCCAGGCGCAAATCGTAATGGAGGCGCCGGGCCGCATGCTTCTGGATCAGGTAATGGGCCCCCTTCGCCTCGCCCTTGCGGCCCTTGGGCTCCGGCGTGACCTTGAAATTGCGCTTCTTGCGATAGGTGGCGAGGGACATGAGGCGGCCTCGGTCAGGCTAGCTCGCCTTGCGGCGCGGCGTGGCGGACTTCGTGGTCTTTGCTGCCGTCTTCTTCGTCGTGGCCTTGGTCGTGGTCTTGAGCGTGCCGCTGCCCGAGCTTTTGGCCGCCGGGCCGGGCGCAGGCTTGTCCGCCCCCTGCCCCGCCAGCCGCGCGCTGTCGCGAAGGGCCGACATGAGGTCCACCACCTTCGCGCTCTTGGGCGCGGCGCGGGGCTTGATGGCCTTGCCGGCGAGCTTGGCCTTCACCAGTTCGGCCAGCGCGGCCTCGTGGGCGTTCTCGTAGGCGGAAGGATCGAAGTGCCCCGCCTTGGTGCGGATAATGTGTTCGGCCAGCTCCAACATCTCGCCTTTCAGGCGCGTGCGCGGCACATCAGCAAAGGCGTCCGCCGCCGACTTCACCTCATAGTCGAAATTCAGCGTGGTCGCGACGAAACCCGGCCCGTCCGGTCGCAGCATGAGGGTGCGCACCCTCCGAAACAGGACCGCGCGGGTGAGCGCCGCCACCTTGGCCTTGCGCATGCCCTCCCGCAGCAGAACGAACGTCTCTTCGCCGCTGGAATCAGCGGGAGCCAGGAAATAAGGCTGGTCGAAATAGACGGTCTCCACCTCTGCGCAGGGGATGAAGGCTTCCAGCGCCAGGCGCTTATCGCTTTCGGGCACCGCCTGTGCCACCTCCTCCGGCTCCAGCACCACATAGGAGCCGGCAGCCTTCTCATAGCCCTTCACCTGCGCGTCCCGGTCCACATCCTCGCCGGTGTCGATGTCAACGAAGCGGCGGTGCACGCGGTGGCCGGTGGCGCGGTTGATGGTGTGGAAGGAAATCCGCTGCGACGTGGCGGTCGCGGAATAAAGGCTCACCGGACAGGTGAGCGCCCCAAGATCCAGAACTCCCTTCCACAAGGCGCGCGGCATGGCATGTCTCCCGAGCGCAGGAATGCCCGGACGGGGCCGCACGTTCCCGTGGACGTCTCTTTCTTTGCGGCCAAGGTGAAACGGGAGGCACGGGCGCGCGTTGGAGGGTCGGGGCTGCCAACGACAAGAAGAGGAAAGCAGCATGACCATGAACAAGGACCAGCAGCGTCAACCCCAGCAGGGCATGCAGCGTCACGAGGACATGCCGCGCAAGCCCGTTGAGATCGAACGGCCCGATCCGAGCCGGGAGCCAAGCGCGGGACAGCAGAGCCAGGGCACGCCGCAGCGTGGACCCGTCGGCGGACAGCAGCAGGGCGGACAGCCCGCCCATCCCCGGACCGGCCAGCAGGGCCAGAGCGCTGGCACTGGCGGTCAGCAAGGCGGATCGGGCGAGCGGCAGAGCCAGCCCGGCGTGAAGGACGACATCCGCACCGACTTGAGCCGCGACAATCCCTATAGGAGCTGACCCGCTCTTCCGGCGCTCATGGGAGCGCCCAGCCTTGCCCCACGGGGCAAGGCCGCCGGCGGGCGAATGTCGCGTGTGAAGAAAGATTAGCCCGCGCGGAACTGAACGGCGTCTTCCGCCGTTATGCCCTCAATAGCGCGCCTCGGCACGAGGATGGCGCTCGTCCCGACCACACGTAACAGATGCGTACCTGGACACCTCATAACAACAAGAAAGGAGACTGCCCATGCAAACGGTCAGCTCTGCACCGATGACTCTCCTGGTGGATGGATCCCGCGTGGTGTTCCGCTCCCTTGATGACGCCGTCGGTTTCATGAAAGGGCATCCGTCCTACGAACACGCCGAAATGCTCATGGACCAGATGGAAGCTGCTTCCCACCCCGAACTGGAACGCCGCGCGTGGCAGGCCTTTGCCACCTTCACGCAGGCGATGGGCATTTCCTCCGGCGCGCCCGCGCGCTTGTCCTGAGGACCGTCTCCGAGGCATGCCGCTCGCGCATGACCTCGCCTCTGGGACTGCACCCGCGTAAGAGCCCCCATCGGGGCTCTTCGTCCATAAGGGGACATGCCGCCCCGCTCCCTCTCCCTTCCCGGCCTCGCCTTCCTGTTCACCACTGCCACCGGCTGGGGGGTGGCCTGGGTGGTGTTCAAGATCATCCTGTTCGAATGGCCGCCTTTGTTTGCGCGCGGGATGGCCGGCGTCACTGCGGCATGTCTGCTGGCGGCGACCTCCGTCGCCATGGGGCAGTCGCTTGCCGTGCCCTCGGGCGCCCGCTTCCGACTGGCCGTCGCCGCCTTCGTCAACGTCTTCGTCTGGATGGGATTCGCCTCCCTGTCGCTGCAATGGCTGACGGTGACTGAGGCGACACTCATCACCTTCACCATGCCGCTCTGGGCCTCCCTCATCGCCTGGCCGGCGCTGGGGGAGCGGCCGAGCTGGATGAGCGCGAGTGCGCTGGCCATGGGCTTTTCCGGGATTGCCCTGCTGGTGGCGGGGCCGGGCCTCTCGCTGGAGGGCCCGCATCTGCCCGCCATGCTCCTTCCTCTCACGGCGGCGGTGCTGTTTGCGCTGGGCAGCGTGATGGCCCGCACGCCGCTCCCCCTCCCCCCCATTGCATCGGTCGCCTGGCAAACGGGCCTTGGTTGCCTGCCGATGGTGGTGATCGCGCTCATCTTCGAGCGCCAGCAGATCGGCCCGCTCAGCCTCAAGGGCTTGGGTGCCATGGCCTATATGACGCTGATCCCCATGGCGGTGTGCTACCTGTCCTGGTTCGCGGCACTCCGCCGGCTACCGGCCTCCACCGCCGCGCTTGGTATGCTCCTGGTCCCCATCGTGGGAACGACGGGCGCCGCCCTGGTTCTGGGCGAGCCGCTCGGCCCGCGCCAGATCCTCGCATTTGCCCTGGTGATTTCCGGCGTGGCGCTCGGCCTGCGCGCCCGCGCATGAACGGGGCAAAAGCCCGGCTGGAGAGCACGGTTGTCATCCGCTATGTCTAGGCTCACGCCAAGATTTCTGACGCAAGAAGGGACATCCCCATGAAGACCCGCGCCGCCGTCGCCTGGGAGGCCAAGAAGCCCCTCACCATCGAAACCATTGAGATTGGCGGCCCCAAGGCCGGCGAGGTGCTGGTGGAGATCATGGCGACGGGCGTGTGCCACACCGATGCCTACACGCTGGACGGCCTCGATTCGGAAGGCAAGTTCCCCGCCATTCTCGGCCATGAGGGCGCCGGCATCGTGCGCGAGGTGGGCGCGGGCGTGACCTCGCTGAAAGTGGGCGACCACGTCATTCCGCTCTACACGCCCGAATGCCGCCAGTGCAAAACCTGCCTGTCGCAGCGCTCGAACCTGTGCACCTCCATCCGCGCCACGCAAGGCCAGGGCCTGATGCCCGACCGCACCTCGCGCTTCTCCTGCGATGGCGGCGAGATCTTCCACTATATGGGCTGCTCCACCTTCTCCAACTTCACCGTGCTGCCCGAGATCGCGCTGGCCAAGGTCCGCGAGGACGCCCCCTTCGATAAGATCTGCTATATCGGCTGCGGCGTCACCACCGGCATCGGCGCCGTTGTCTACACCGCCAAGGTCTGGCCTGGCGCGAACGTGGCGGTCTTTGGCTTAGGGGGCATCGGCCTCAACGTGATCCAGGGCGCCCGCATGGTGGGCGCGGACAAGATCATCGGCATCGACATCAATCCCGCCAAGGTGGAGATGGCGCGGAAGTTCGGCATGACCGACTTCATCAACCCGCTGGAGGTGGGGTCCGACAAGGTGGTCTCGGCCATCCAGGACCTGACCGATGGCGGCGCGGACTTCACCTTCGACTGCACCGGCAATGTCACCGTCATGCGCCAGGCGCTGGAAGCCTGTCACCGCGGCTGGGGCACCTCCATCGTCATCGGCGTGGCGCCGGCGGGGGCGGAAATCTCCACCCGGCCGTTCCAGCTTGTCACGGGCCGCAACTGGCGCGGTTCCGCCTTCGGCGGCGCGCGCGGCCGCACGGACGTGCCGAAGATTGTCGACTGGTACATGGAGGGGAAGATCAACATCGATGATCTCATCACCCACACCATGCCGCTGGACGAGATCAACACCGCCTTCGACCTGATGCACGAAGGCAAGTCCATCCGCTCCGTCGTGATCTATTGAGGCGGGTGATGGAGACCGTTTCCACCGCCAAGTCCCATGGCGGGGTGCAGGGCGTCTATCGCCATGCTTCCGCCGCCACGGGCACGCCCATGACCTTCGCCGTCTTCGTCCCGCCCCAGGCGGCGGCGGGGCCGGTGCCGGTGTTGTGGTATCTGTCCGGCCTCACCTGCACCCATGCCAATGTCATGGAAAAGGGCGAGTACCGCGCGGCGGCGGCCGAGCTGGGCCTGATGATCGTCTGCCCGGACACCTCGCCCCGCGGCCCCGACGTGCCGGACGAGCCGGCCAATTGGCAGTTCGGCTCGGGGGCTGGCTTCTATGTGGATGCCACGCAAGCCCCCTACGCCGCCAACTACCGCATGGCCTCCTATGTCCTCGACGAACTCCCCCGCCTGGTGGCGGAGGCATTCCCGGCGGACATGGGGCGGCAGGGCATTTTCGGCCATTCCATGGGCGGCCACGGCGCGCTCACGGCGGCGCTGAAGCATCCCGGCCGCTTCCGCTCCTGCTCGGCCTTCGCGCCCATCGTGGAACCGTCCACTGCCGATTGGTCCCGGCCGGCGCTGGAGAAATATCTCGGCGCTGATCCCAAGGCTTGGCGGGCCTATGACGCGGTGGCGCTCATCGAGGACGGCCACCGCGTGCCCGAGCTGCTGGTGGACCAGGGCACGGCCGACCCGTTCCTGGAGACCGGCCTGCGGCCCCAATTGCTGGCTGCCGCCTGCAAGAAGGCCGGCATTCCGCTGACGCTGAACATGCAAGAGGGGTACGACCACTCCTATTTCTTCATCTCCACCTTCATGGCGGACCATCTGGCCTGGCATGCGGAGCGGCTGAAGGCCTGAGGAGCGCCGCACCTTGACCGTTTAGGACAAACGCCCTAGACACCTTGCTAGGGCGCTTGTCCTAGGCTTTCCGTGCCTTCCGGAGGCCCAGGCCCCCGGAGGCTTCCATGGCCGCGAGCCAGACCCGCCAGCAGATCGTCGAGGCCGCCGACCGGCTCTTTTATGAGCGCGGCTATGAGGCCACCTCGTTTGGCGACATCGCCCAGGCGGTAGGCCTCTCACGCGGCAATTTCTATTATCATTTCAAGACCAAGGACGAGATCCTCGCGGCCGTCATTGCGCTCCGCCTCGACGCGACGCGCGCGATGCTGGAGACTTGGGAGGAGGGCACGCCCCTGCCCCTGGAGCGTATCCGCAGCTTCGTCCACATCCTCATCATGAACCGGGCACAGATCATGGCGCACGGCTGTCCGGTGGGCACGCTCTGCAACGAACTCGCCAAGCTGGACCATGCGGCCAAGGGTGATGCCGCCGCCATTTTCGGCCTCTTCCGCACTTGGCTTGCCCGCCAATTCGTGGCGCTGGGCCAGACGGAGACTGCGGACGCCTTGGCGCTCCACGTGCTCATGCGCAGCCAGGGCGTCGCAACGCTCGCCACCGCCTTCCAGGACGAAGCCTTCCTGCGCCGCGAAGTGGCGGACATGGAGGCCTGGCTCGCCGACCTCCCTCCCCCGTCCCCCACCCTGCAGGCCTGAAGGAGCAAAACATGTTCGTCATCACCTTACGCTTTGCCGACAAGAGCCGCGCGCCGGCTTTTCTGGACGGCCACAATGCTTGGCTCCGGCAGGGCTTCGAGGATGGCATCTTCCTCGCCGCCGGCAGTCTCAAACCCACGGGCGGCGGTGCCATTCTCGCCCATCAGGCGGACCGGCCGGCCATCGAGGCGCGGGTGCAGGACGACCCGTTCGTCCGCGAAGGCGTGGTCAGCGCGGACATCCTGGAGTTCACCCCTGGCCGTACCGATGCCCGGCTCGATTTCCTGATGACGGAGGCCTCACGCCTTTGACACAGGTCTGGGTTGGCGCGTGAGAGAAGCTCCTGCACCGATGAGAAGTTCTCACCATCATTGCCCCGCGGATGGATTAGCTTCCCCCTTCTTGATAACGGGAGCGCCCTCATGACCACCCCCGCGCGCACGCCCCTTCCTGCCCTCGACGTGCCGCCCCGGACTCGACCATCCAACTATCCCCCCGTCTTTGCTGCGCGCATGGCGGGCCGGCAGAAGCGCGCCTTGGGCGATGCCTTCGGCCTGTCCCGGTTCGGGGTGAACCTCACCATCCTGGCCCCCGGCGGCGAGTCGGCTTTGCTGCACCGGCACACCCGCCAGGAGGAGTTCGTCTATATCCTCAAGGGCCATCCCACCCTGCGGACCGATGAAGGCGAGCACGCATTGGCGCCCGGCATGTGCGTCGGCTTTGTCGCTGACGGCCTTGCCCATCACCTCGTCAACCGGACAAGCGAAGACGTGCATTACCTGGAAATCGGCGACCGCGCCCCGGAGGATCGCGCCTCCTATCCCGAAGACGACCTCCAGGCGGCCTATTCGCCCGAGGGCTGGACCTTCACGCATAAGGACGGAACGCCATGGTGAACGGACCTCTCAGCCGTGCGGAGATGATCCAGCATGCCCAGGACTGGATCGCCGCCTGGAACCGTCGCGATGTGGCCGCGGTCCTGAGTGCGTTTACGCCGGAGGCCCGCTTTCGCAGTCCTTTGGCGCGGCAGGTGACCGGCGAGGGGGAACTCAAGGGCCGAGAGGCCATCGCCCGCTACTGGACTGACGCCCTCACCCGCATCGGCCATTTGAGCTTTCAGCTCCAGGACGTGATTTGCGACGAGGCCGGCCAGACCATGGTGGTCCTCTACGAGGCAAGACTTGATGGGCCGCCCCGGCGCGCCTGCGAAATCTTTCGGTTCGAGGACGGCATGAAGATGGAGGGGGAAGCTCTTTATGGCGATACCCCGCCCATCCCCGTGACCGCATGACCGATCCGGTGCCGCCCGCGCGGCACCGGTCGCCCTTCGGCGTCAGGCCACGGCCAGGCCGTTGCCCACCGACCAGTTTTCCTTTGGCGCATCGTGCACCACGATGAAGACATCCTCCGGCCGCACGCCCGGCTTCTCATTGAGCACCTCCACGATGCGCCGGAACAGCGTGGCCTTCTGGGCCGCCGTGCGGGTGTTGAAGACGGTGATGTCGATATAGATCACATCCTCGCTGCGCAGGACCCCATAGGCGCCCCCCGTCCGGAAGTCGGAGGCGAGGTGCTCCGTAATGGTCATGAAATGATCCCCCTCGGGCACATCGAGGGAATCGCGCAGGGCGCGATAAAGGCCATCCAGGATGGCCTGGCGATAGGCGGCGGGCTTCCCGGCCCGCATGTAGACGTGGATGAGCGGCATGTCCTGTCCTTTCCGATGGAGAGAGGACGGCAGGTTACGCAGCACGCCATCATTTAAATATGCTATCTGATCGAATATCAAAGATAACATTTGGCTATGATGGATCCCCTCCCCCTCGACGCGGTCCGCGCCTTCGTCGCCATCGCAGACCTCAGCAGCTTCACGCGCGCGGCGGAGGCGCTGGGCATCACGCAGGCCGCGGTCAGCCTGAAGCTGAAGCGGCTGGAAGAGCGTCTCGACTGCCGGCTGGTGGAGCGCACGCCACGACGCGTCCAGCTCTCGGCGCGCGGGGAGGCCTTTGTTGATCATGCGCGCGCGCTGCTCGAAGCCCATGATCGGGCACTGGCCGCCTGGAGCACGCAGCGCCAGCGCATCGCCATCGGCATCAGCGACCATGTGGCCGGGCCGGAACTGCCCGGGCTGATCGCGCGCATGAATGCGCAGGACCCGCATCTGCTGATGGAAATCCGCATCGGCTCATCGGCCGATCTCCTGCGCAGCTTCGACCGGCGGGAATTGGACACCGTGCTGGTGCGGTTCGAGGCCGGACGGGACGATGGCACGCGGATCGCCGAGGAAAGGTTCGGCTGGTTCGCCGCCTCCCATTGGCAGCATCGGGCCGGCGAGCCGGTGCCGCTCGTCACAATGGCCGAACCCTGCGGCGTGCGGGCGCTCGCGGGCCGCTTGCTGGACGAGGCGGGCCTTGACTGGCGTGAGGTCTTCGTCGGCGGCGGAGTCGCCACCGTGGCAGCGGCCGTCCTGGCGGGGGTCGGGGTGGCGGCGCTGTCTCCGCGCATGGTGCCGCTCGGCGTCCCGGAGGTGGGGCGGCGCATCGGATTGCCCGATCTGCCCCGCCTTCCCGTGATGCTCCACACCCGACTGGTGGATCCGCGCCCCCGCGCCGCGCTTGGTGCGCTGTCAGCGGCTTTTCGGGCGGCGGTGCGGAGCTAGATCGGTCAGCCGGGCAGCACCACCACCTTCGCGCCGTCCGGCACGCGGCCATAGAGGTCGATAATGTCCTGGTTCATCAGGCGGATGCAGCCCGAAGACACCGCCTCGCCGATGGACCAGGGCTCGTTGGTGCCATGGATGCGATAGAGCGTGTCCTGTCCGTTCTTGAACAGATAGAGGGCGCGGGCGCCCAGCGGATTCTGCGGCCCGCCCGGCATGCCGTTCTTCCACGGGCCATTGCGCTCCGGCTCGCGGGCGATCATCGCGTCAGTGGGCCGCCAGCTCGGCCAGGTGCGCTTGTATCCCACATTGGCCGTACCGGAGAATTCCAGCCCCTCCTTGCCGACGCCGACGCCGTAGCGCAGCGCCATGCCATTCTCCTGCACCAGATAAAGAAAGCGATTGGCAGGATCGACCACCAGGGTGCCGGTGCCGTAGGAGGTGGGATTGGGCACCAATTGCCGGATATAGCGCGGCTTCAACTCCATGGGATCGACGCCGGGAATGTCGAATCCGCCATCAACCCGCGCTCCATAGCGGGCGGCGTCCGCGGGCGAGACCAGCGGCTGCGGCGCCGGTGCCGGCGTCGGGGTCCGATCCGTCACGCAGGCGGCCAGGACCAAAGGCGAGGCAAGGACACACAGCAGCGTGCGGCGCGAGAACTGGCGCGGTTCATCGGATGGGACAGACATGCAGGAGGCGACCTCGCATCGCACCGGCCCGCGCGGCGCGGGCTCCGGGGTGGCATTCAGAAGGGAAGGGATGGCTCGCGCCTGACGCATGGGATGGGCGCATGCCACCGGAAAGGGGCGAGAGGGGGGCGGACGCAATGTCCGAGCCGCTTCGTGGGCGTTTTCAACATCATGCCGCACTGCATCCATGGGCGACCTTAAGCCAGCCTTAAGCTGAGCCCGGCAGCTGTTCACAGGTAGGAGAGATACATGCGCATCCTCGTGGTGGAGGACGATCCGGTCCTGATGAACGGCCTCAGGGTGGGCCTCGCCCTTTCCGGCGCTACGGTCGACGGCGTTACCTCCTGCGCGGATGCCGAGGCGGCCATTTCTGCCGGCGGCTTCGATGCGGTGGTTCTGGACGCCATGTTGCCTGACGGCTCCGGTTTCGACGTGCTCGCCCGCCTGCGTGCCGCCCATGACACAACGCCCGTTCTCATGCTCACCGCCCTCGACGAGACCCCAGACCGCGTGCGCGGGCTCGATGCCGGGGCGGATGATTATCTCGGCAAGCCCTTCGATCTCGACGAACTGGCCGCTCGCCTGCGCGCCATTGCCCGGCGTGGGCACGGCCGAGCAGCGCCGGTGTTGCGAGCCGGCGGCCTCTTGCTGGATCCGGCCACCCTCGCAGCAACCCTGGACGGCACCCATGTGCCCTTGTCGCGGCGCGAGTTCGCGGTGCTCGCCGCGCTGATGGAACGCCCGGGCATCATCCGCTCCAGGGCCGAGATCGAAGAGCGCATGTATGGGTGGCAGGAGGAAGTGGAAAGCAATGCCGTGGAGGTGCACATCCACAATCTGCGGGCCAAGATCGGCCGCGACGCCATCGAGACCGTACGCGGACTGGGATATCGCATGAGGGCGGGCGCATGACCTCCCTGCGCCGGCGCCTGTTCCTGGTGCTGTTTGCCGCCACCGGCCTCATCTGGCTGTGCGCCGTGGCCTGGATCTCCATCACCAGCCGCGCGGAACTGGAACATGTGCTGGACGCCCGCCTCCAAGAGGCGGCTCGCATGGTCCATTCGCTGGTCGCCGGCGGCAATCTTTCCACCACGCCCCCGGCCCCTCTCAGCCCGGAAGGCTATGAGCGCCAGCTGTCCTGCCAGATCTGGTCGCTGGACGGCCGCCTTCTCGCCCGCTCCTCCGGCGCCCCCGAGGAGGCCCTCTCTGCCCCGGCGCAGGGCTTCTCATCCCGCGTGGTCAACGGGGAGGACTGGCGCGTCTTCACCATCACGGACACAGAGAAGGGCGTGCGCGTCATGGTGGGAGACCGCGTGGGACTGCGGGACCGGCTGGTGCGCGACCTCATCGCCGGCCTTCTGGCGCCCGCCCTCCTCATCGCCCCCCTCCTGGCGCTCCTCATCTGGGCCGTTCTGGCGCGCGGCTTCGCGCCGCTCTCCCGCATGGCCAGCGAGATCGCGGCACGGGACGGAGAGGACATCCGGCCCGTGGCCGTGGACCATGCCCCTTCCGAGGTGCGCCCGCTGCTCGGTGCGCTGAACAGCCTGTTCGCAAAGGTGGAGGCGGCGCGCCAGCACGAGCGCGACCTCACCGCCTTCGCCGCCCATGAATTGCGCACGCCTCTTGCGGGATTGAAGACCCAGGCCCAGATCGCCCTCGCGGCGCCCGACGCGGCCATTCGCGACGACGCGCTCCGCCAGATCCTCGTCTCGGTGGAGCGTTCCGCCCGCCTGGTGCGGCAGCTTCTGGCGCTGGCCCGGCTGGAGGCGGCGCCCGCCCAGAAGCCCTCGGAGGAAGCGGTGCCCGTGGGCCCGGCCCTGCGGGAGATCGTCCATCATTCCCCCGCTGCGCCGGGCATCGTGGTGGAGATCGACCCAGCGCTGGACGATCTGGCGCGAAAGGTGGACCGGGAGGCGCTCCATCTCGTGCTGCGGAACCTGCATGAGAATGCCCTCCAGCATGTCACCGGGCCGGGCGGCATCCGCTGGCGCCGTATTCCCCATGGCGTGTGCGTGGAGGATGACGGCCCGGGAATCCCGGAGGACGAACTGCCCCGTGTCGCCGAGCGCTTCTTCCGCGGGCGCAACAAGAGCCTGTCGGGGAGCGGCCTCGGCCTTACCATCGCCACGCTGGCGGCAGGACGCATGGGCGCGCGGCTGGACCTTGCCAATCGCGCGGATGGGACGGGCCTGCGGGTACGCATCCTATGGCCGGATGCGCACGGAGCCTGAGGGGTGCCGTCAACAGCCAAGCGCGCCGGAGGGCCTGACCCGCGCGGGCAACCGGGTATAGAGTGCCCGCGACAGGGGAGTTGCCGCATGCGTGCCGTGTTCGTTGATGCCAGCCCGACCCTCGCGGCGGTGATGGAGCGCCTCCATCGCCCCGGCGATCCGGCCATGACCGTGCACCGCACGCCCAACGTCACCCCGGCGGAGCTTCCCGACGCCCTTGATGGCGCCGAGATCGCCGTCATCGACCATACCGCCCTGCCCACCGACATCGCCCGCCAGTGCACGGGCCTGAAGCATGTGGTGTTCCTGGGCACGGGCGCGCGCAGCTATATGAGCCCTGAGGAGCTGGCTGGGCTCGGCATCAGCGTGCACACCATCAAGGGCTATGGCGACACGGCGGTGGCCGAATGCGCCTTCGCCCTGATGTGGGCGGCGGCCAAGGGCTTTGCCTATATGGATCGTGGCGTGCGGACCGGCCGCTGGCTGCGCACCGATGGCGTCCAACTGACCGGCAAGACGCTGGGGCTCGTGGGCTTCGGCGGCATCGCGGCGGAACTCGCCCGTCTCGCCTCGGGGGCGGGCATGCGGGTGATCGCCTGGAACCGCTCTCCCAAGACCTTTCCCGGCGTGACCTTCGCGTCCCTGGAGGACGTGCTGGCGCAAAGCCACGTGCTCTCCCTGCACCTCCTTTTGACCGACGAGACGCGCGGCTTCCTCTCCGCCGACCGCATCGCCGCCTTGCGTCCGGGCGTCATCCTGGTGAACACGGCGCGCGGCGCCCTGGTCGACGAGGCGGCCCTGGTGGCTGCGCTGGAAGGCGGCCACGTTGCCCATGCTGGACTTGACGTCTTCACCACCGAGCCGCTGCCGGCGGACCATCCCTTCACGCGGCTGGAAAACGTCACCCTTTCCGCCCACTCCGCCTTCCGCACGCCGGAGGCCAGCGACAACCTGATCGAAGCCGCCCTCGCCCATTGCCGGCGCATTCGGGCGGAGGGGGCGTAGTGCCATGGCCGGGTTGACGGCTTTGCATGTCTGCGGCAGGTGGCGACCCCGGCTGGGCTCGAACCAGCGACCTAGTGCTTAGAAGGCACTTGCTCTATCCAGCTGAGCTACGGGGCCATGGGGAGGCTTCTAGCGCCAGATGCGGCCGGATTAAAGCACCTGACGGTGAATCAACCGCCATGGCTTGAATAGGACCGGACCTTAGCGACTGCAACCGGAGGCAAGCCAGCCCCTGCCCGCCATTGGCTCGTGCCAGCCCCATATGAAAAGGGGCCGAAGCCAACGCTCCAGCCCCGGTCAGATGCCATTGCGTACCGTCAGTGGGTCCACTGTCCCACGCGGCGGAAGGCGAAATTGTCGGAATAGGCAATCTTCTTGCGGGCGGGATCGTGGGGCTCGAACACCTGGTAAGGGATGCCCTCGCGCTCGGCATAGGCCACCGCCTCTTCCTTCGTCTCGAAAGACAGGCGGATCTGGCTGTGCATGTCGGTGGAGGTGGTATAGCCCATCAGCGGGTCGATGGAGCGCGGGCGTTCCGGCTCGAACTCCAGCACCCAGTGCTTGGTCTTCGCGACGCCGGACTGCATCGCATTGCGCGCCGGCCTGAAGATGCGTGCCACCATCGCTTCGCCGTCCCCGATCCTGCTCGCTCGCGCCACCTTGGCGCGACCGAACTTACCTCTTTGACTCATTCTATATTCAGCACCGGCGTGCGGTGCAACGGGCGCGGCGAAGCCGTTTCGCACGATCCGCCGCGCCCGATGGTCAGTCGTCCCGATAGACGCGCTCGCGCCGCTCGTGGCGCTCCTGCGCTTCCACCGAAAGGGTGGCGATGGGACGGGCCTCGAGGCGCTTGAGGGAGATGGGCTCCCCCGTATCCTCGCAATAGCCGTAGCTGCCATCCTCGATGCGCTGCAGGGCAGCGTCGATCTTGGCGATCAGCTTGCGCTGCCGGTCCCGGGCGCGGAGCTCGATGGAGCGGTCCGTCTCAGAAGAGGCTCGATCGGCCAGATCGGGATGGTTCTGATTCTCATCCTGAAGGTGCTGCAGCGTCTCACGCGCCTCGCGGAGGATGTCGTCCTTCCAGTTCAACAGCTTCGTGCGGAAATATTCCCGCTGCCTGTCGTTCATGAAGGGCTCGTCCTCGCGGGGGCGATAGTCCTCGTCGACTTGAACCGACATCAGCACTGTCCTCGATACACCGTTGCTGACCCCCGGCGGGTTGCCGCGCTTATATCCACCGCCTCGCCAGGGGACAACACCCATGTGCAAGGCGGAGCAAGCCAGCGGCAAGCAGAACGCGGCGCCAAGCGCGCGCCGAAAGGGAGGGAGAGGACCAGATGGATGCCACTTCAGGCGTCGGACGGTATGGAGGAAGGGTTAAGACCTTCCATCATACCTCTTGGAAGCGCGTCTCGGCCGTCCGCCTGCGACATCACCACCAGGACTTGCCCATGTTGAAGGTGTAGGCCAGCGACAGGCCCACCGAGAACTGGTTGGCGTCCTCAACCAGCGGCGAATCCGCCGCGCTGCCGACGATGCGGCCATAAGTGCCCCACACACCGGCCAGGAAGCCATTGCCGAAATTGCGCTCAAGCTGCGCCGTGACGCCCCAGCCATTGATACCGGCGCCGGCAGTGTAGACGGGCAGCGGATTGCCCAGGAAGTTGGCGCCCAGCGCCTGGGCCGGGGTGACGCCGAAATACGCCTGGTTGAACGCCGACGACGCAAAGCTCAGGCGCGGCCCCACCGCGAAGCGCCACTGGTCCATGGGCACAATGAGGTCGGCGCCCGCGTTGCCGATCCAGCCCTCATACCCGCCGAAGCCGTAACGCATCTCGCCGCGCAGACGCAGCCATGTCACCGGGAACCACTCGGTGAAGCCGCCGATCTCCAGGGAGGGATCCACATTGCCAAGGCCGGTCAGCCGGTCATTGGCGTCCTCGTCGCGCCCCCAATCGATGCGGCCAACCGCGCCGACGCGGAACGTGCCGGTATCGAACAAAGCCAGAGACGGATTGTCGTCGACGGACCGGAAGGCATTGAGGCCGCTTGCCTTCGCCACCCGGAACACAAGCCCGGGGCGCACCGTATAGTCGTCGCTGCCGGGATATTCGGGCACGATGCGGCCGGACACGCCGATGGTCAGGTACCAGTCCTCCTGCGTGGCCGGCGCGGGCATGGGAGGCGGCACGACGGCGTCCGCGGCCCGCACTGGAGCGGGGGCCGAAAGGCAGAGGGCGCTGGCAGCGCAGATGCCGAGTCCTGCGGCGGTCCGGCGAAGGGCGGGGAAACTGAGCATCCGGTTGGCACCCGATCCAGAAAATAACGTAACGGAAAGCTAGCCGCTCCGGATCATCGAGTGGTGGCACAAATGTCACGAATCCCAGGCGTTTGGCTGCGTTTTTTGCAAGCACCGCGGGCTACCGGGCCGCGCGGTCATTCTCTTCGGCTCTGCGCCGTTCCGCGGCATCGGCCAGGTGGCCCATCCAATAGGCCACCGGCCGCACCAGGGCCGGCACGACTTGCCGCGACCGCTCCGCCGCGAAGGGAGCGAAAGCCTGAATGGCGTCGTCGCGGTCCACCATGGCGGCGGTGATCAGGTCGGCAGCCATGGCGGCATTCACAACCGCTTGATGTCCGAGCGCCACTGCGTACCAGACGCCCGGCCGTGGCGAGCCGATCAGCGGGAGCCCGTGGACGGTCGTTCCGATGCTCCCGCCCCTCGCCTCCCCGGTCACCGCGCGGCGCAAGGTGGGGAACAGCCGGCTGCCCTGGCGGCGCAGGACCACGGCAGCGGCGCCCGCCCGCACCGTGTGCGTGGCCGTGGGCGCCCGCACCCGGAGCTTGCCGGCCTGCCAGGCAAAGGCGAGGCCGCGTTGGCCCCCTTCCCGCACGGTTTCGTCCGCCGTGCCGCTCGTATCCCGCGGCGCAAACACGCCCTCGACGAAGAAGCCTCGGCCCAGGGCCCGGCGCAGCCAAGGCGCGGCCGCCGCGAGGCCCTCCTCCATGCAGAAGGCCACATGGTCCGCGCGAACCCGCAAGGTCGGGCAGGTCAGATATTTGCGCACCCCGTTCACGTCCGCCCCCACAACCGGCGTGCGCGGCAGGAGACGGGCACCGGCTGCCGAAGCGGCGGCAGCGAGGCGACGCGGGAAACCTGTCAGGGAATAGGTGGCCGCCTGCGGGTCATGGAGCGCCCCCACGAAGGCCGAGGTGCCGATCAGGGCAGCGATATGCCCTGCCCCCAGGGTTGCCAAGCCTTGAAGGCCCAGCGTATCGCGCGACGCGGCCTCGTCGATGAGGTCCAGGCGGCCGCGCGGGCCGGGCACGTGGATGAAGCCTTCGGCCTCCGGCGCGAATCCCAGCGCCTCCAGCAGCCGCACGGCCCGCATATAGGCCGTCTGGGAGAAATGGTGGAGGCGGCGGGCCGTGTCGCGGTCGGCGACGGCGCACAGCGCCGTGGCGGTGAGGCCAAGGCCAGGGCGCAGCGTCTCCCGCCGCAGAAGTGGATCTCCCGCGTCCCCCTCCCCGGGATCGAGCACCACCACGTCCCGGCCACGCAAGGCGAGACCCAGCGCCAGCCAGAGGCCGGCCAGCGTCGCCCCGACGATGCAGACCTCGCACTCCATCTCCCCGCGCGCCAGGGAGCCGGGTGTGGGCGCGCCGTGTGCCGCGCGCCGTCCCGCCCGTTCATCCACGAACGTCATGACCGGTCCCAGCCCCTGAGGGCGACCTGGAGCCTAGGCGAGCCCCCCTCGGCCGGCCTGTCGCCCAACGGTTTCCAGCACCATGATGGTGACGCAATTTGCCGCTGCTGTCGCGTGCGAAGGGGGGCCGTCGTTCGGTAAGATGCGCCGTTCCCCAACGCCCCTCATCGCGGGGCACATTCCGCCCGCGATTCGTCATCCTGTCGGAAACGGGCCTTAAACAGGCTCCCTCCTCTCACCCGGACTTCCCTGATGCGCCGCCTGATCCTGCTTCGCCACGCCAAGTCCGACTGGCCGGATGGAACGCCGGACCACGAGCGGCCGCTCGCTGACCGGGGGCGCGAGGCGGCACCGGTGATCGGCGCCTATATGGCGCGCGAAGGTCTGGTGCCGGACAGGGTGCTGGTGTCCAGCGCACGCCGCACGCAGGAGACTTGGGCGCTGGTGGCGCCGCAATTGCGCTCCACCCCGGAGGTGGAGCGGGAACCGCGCATCTATGAGGCCAGCCTTGCCGCCCTTTTTGCCGTGCTGCAGGCCCAGCCGGTGGAATGCCACACGCTCATGATGGTGGGTCACAATCCCGGCTTCGAGGACCTGGCCGGGCGGCTGGTGGATGCAGGCCCCGTGGAGGCTCGGCTTGCCATGGCCTCCAAGTTCCCCACCGGCGCTCTGGCGGTGATCGACCTGCCGGTGGACCGCTGGGAGGATGTGACCCCCAAGTCCGGCCGCCTGGACCGCTTCATCACCCCCCGCGCGCTGAAGACGGACGGCTGACGCCTTGGCACCGTCCCTGCCTATCCTGGAAGAGGCACGCATCGGCCTGCGCGCCTTGGTCGACCGGGTCGAGGATCTCGCCCGCCCCACCTTGCGGCTCGGCGTCACCGGCCTCGCCCGCTCCGGTAAGACCATCTTCACCACCGCCCTCATCCAGGCGCTGGTGCAAGGCGGGCGACTGCCGGTGTTCGAGGCCATGGCGTCCGGCCGCATCGCCTCGGCGCGGCTGGAGCCCCAGCCGGACGATGCGGTGCCGCGCTTTCCCTTCGAGGATCATATGGGACGCCTGGCGGCGCGGGACTGGCCGTCCTCCACCACCCGCATCAGCGAATCCCGCCTGTCCATCCGCTACGCCCCCAAGCGCGGTGGCCTGCGCACCCTGACGCTCGACCTCGTCGACTATCCCGGCGAGTGGCTCCTCGACCTGCCCTTGCTGGACAAGAGCTTTGGCGAATTCTGCCGGGAGAGCCTGGCGCTCGCCCGTGCCCCCGCCCGGCAGGCCCTGGCGCAGGAGATGTTGGCAGCGCTCGCCGCCACCAATCCGTATTTGCCAGCAGACGAGGCCAAAGCGCGGGAACTGGCCTCCCGCTTCACCACCTATTTGTCCGCGTGCCGCAGTGAGCGGGTGGCCATGAGCCTCCTGCCGCCGGGCCGCTTCCTGATGCCGGGTGACCTGGACGGCTCCCCCGCACTCACCTTCGCCCCCCTCGACATCCCGGCGGATGCGAGCCTGCCCTCCGGCTCGCTGGCCGCCATGATGGCCCGCCGCTACGAGGCCTATAAGAACGCCGTGGTGCGCCCCTTCTTTCGCGACCACTTCGCGCGCCTCGACGCCCAGATCGTGCTGGTGGACCTGCTGGCCGCCCTGAATGCCGGCCCTGCCGCCTTGGCCGACCTGGAACGGGCGCTCGATTCCATCCTCACGGCCTTCCGTGTGGGCCGCAACAGCCTGGTCTCGGCGCTCTTCCGCCCGCGCATCGACAAGGTGCTGTTCGCCGCCACCAAGGCGGACCATCTCCACCAGACCAGCCATGACCGGCTCGAAGCCATCTTGCGGCGGCTGGTGGAGCGCGCCGGCGAACGAGCCAGGGACAGCGGTGCCGCCCTCGACGTGGTGGCGCTCGCCGCCATTCGGGCCACGCGGGAGGCGCAGGTTTCGCGCGGCGGGCGGCAGATCCCCGCCATCATCGGCACGCCGGAAGCCGGGCAATCGGCGGGCGGGCAGGTGTTCGACGGCACCGAGGACGTGGCGCTCTTTCCCGGCGAATTGCCGGAGGCGCCGGACGCGCTCTTTTCCGGGCGCGCCGACGCCTTTCGGGGCCTTTCCAGCGGCGACCATGGGGACGCGGACTTCCGCTTCCTGAAGTTCCGCCCCCCGCCCGGCCTTGGGATGGCCACGCCCCTTCCCCATATCCGGCTGGACAGGGCGCTCCAATTTCTGCTGGGCGACCGGCTCGCCTGACCGTGGCGCCGACACAGAGGTGATGATGGCGGAAGGTGACGAAAGTGGGCGGGGGCGGCCAGGCCTGAAGCCGCAGGTGTTCCGCCTGGACGAAGCGGGCATCACCCTTGCCCCGGAGCCGGAAGTGGCCGATGCGGCGCTGGTGCCCGTTCCACCGGCCCGTTCACGCGGCATCAGCCTCGGCGGCCTGTTCTGGACAGCGCTGGGTGGTCTTGTCAGCCTCGGAGCGGGATTGGCCGTCACCCGGCTGGTGGAGGACCTGTTCTCCCATTCGGAGTGGCTGGGCTATACGGGCCTCGGCTTTGCCGCACTGCTTGCCTTCGCGCTCATCGCCATTCTTGCCCGCGAGGGCGCGGCCCTGATGCGCCTGTCCAGCCTCGACCGCCTCAGGTCGGCGGCCGCCGACGCAGTCGCTGCCGATGACCGCAAGGCCGCGGAGGGCGTCACACGCGACCTCCTGGCCTTGTCCGCCGACATGCCGGCGCTCGCCCGCTCCCGCGCAGAACTGTCCTCCCATCTGGGCGCCATCATTGATGGGGCGGACCTGGTGCGCCTCACCGAGCGCACCCTGATGGCGCCGCTGGACAGCCAGGCGAAGCAGATGGTGTCGGATGCGGCGAAACGCGTATCGGTGGTCACAGCCGTCTCGCCGCGCGCGGCGGTGGATCTCCTCTTCGTGCTCTATACGGCGCTTGGCCTCGTGCGCCGCCTGTCCCAGCTCTATGGCGGGCGACCGGGGACGCTCGGCATGTTGCGTCTCATCCGCCACGTGGTGAGCCATCTGGCGGTCACGGGAGGCATGGCGGCCGGCGACAGCCTCGTGCAGCAAGTGGTGGGCCACGGGCTTGCCGCGCGCCTCTCTGCCCGCCTCGGCGAGGGCGTGGTGAACGGCCTTCTCACCGCCCGCCTCGGCCTTGCGGCCATTGCGGTGACCCGTCCCCTGCCCTTCACCGCCCTGCCCGCCCCGCGCCTGGCGGATGTGGCGGCGGGGCTCCTGCGCAAGGCCGAGGAGGAACAGGCTCAGGCCGGCACCAAGCGGCTCGGCAAGGCGGAAGGGGCATAGGTCACGGGCTGGTTCCGCCACAGCATCTCCGCCACCGGCCAGCCCATCAGGAAGGACAGGATCACCACCACCGCCGCCACCGGCCATTGGCCGGCCAGCACCACCGTGGCCAGAACGGCCAGGAGGCCGGCAAAGGTGAAGGTGCCCAGCGCCGCCATCAGCCACCAGCGCCAGGCCGGCAGGCCGCCCGAGAACGTGATGCCGGCCGCATGGGGCGCGAGCCCCGCGTGAAGGGCCTGGATGAATGGGAGATATTGCGCCCGGTGATCCTGCACCTGCGCGACCGCAGTGCGGCTGAGGGACCCGATGCGCAAGGTTTCACCGGACCGGGCGGTGAGGCGCATCTCATACATGGGCGAGGCAAGCTGGCCGGGACTGTAGAGGAGGCGGACCCTGGTCACGTCGGCGAGGGCAAGCCTGCCGGAGCGCGCGCCCACATCCCATTCCAACACCCCGTCCCGCAGCCGGAAACGCGAGCCCGGCCCGATCATCCGGCTGCGAAAGGCATAAGTCAGCGCGCCGGCATCGTCCTCGTCGACCTTGCTCATTTGGACCGGATGCTCCCTTCGCGCGCCGCCTCCCCCTTAAGGGAGAGCAGCCGCGCTGACAAACCGTCCACCCACCACGCCTCAGGCGGACGCGTGGGCGCAGACGTCCGGCTTCAGGTCAAGGAGTGGCGTGCCGTCGAGGCAGTCGAGGCCACGCACCAGCACATGTGTGCCCTCCACGCCCACACGTTCCACCACGGACGAGGCGATGGGATTGGGGCGGACGGGAGAGCGCAGGGAAAACGTGCCGGCCAGCTTGCCCCTATGGCCGGGGCTCTGGAGCACCAAGTCGCGGCGCGCCTCGTGCATCCAATAGAGCACCTGAAGGCGCGGCGTGTCGACGAGGCCTTCCAGCGCCTGCGCCCAGCGCAGGTCGATCTCCAGTCGGCAGACCGGTCCCGCCACCGGATCGCCCCGCCGGGGGCAGTCGGAGCGGCGCGTCCAGGGCGTGCGGATGCGGCCGATGAAATAGACGCCGGCATCGAAGGCCTGCGGTAGCGCCACCTTCACCTCGCCGGCGCGCATGCCCACTTCCAGAACATCCGCCGCCGTTTCCGTTCCAACGCCACTCATGCCTTGTCCTCCGTGCCGGGCGCATCATAAACCACAGCGCACGCCTGCCGAGGCCCGTGGCCGCGGCAAAACACCGGAGCTTGCCATGCAGCCGTCCCGCGACATCAGCCGCCTCATCGAGATCATGGCGCGGCTGCGCACGCCGGTCACGGGCTGCCCGTGGGACCTGGAACAGGACTTCTCCACCATCGCCCCCTACACCATCGAGGAAGCCTATGAGGTGGCCGACGCCATTGCGCGCGGCGACAAGGCGGATCTGGCGGACGAACTGGGCGACCTTCTGCTCCAGGTGGTGTTCCACGCCCAGCTCGGCCAGGAGGAAGGCAGCTTCGACTTCGGTGACGTGGTGGAGGCCATCACAACCAAGCTCATCCGCCGCCACCCCCATGTCTTCGGCGAGGCTCGCGATCTGCCGCCCGAGACGGTGAAGGTCATGTGGGGGCAGATCAAGGCGCAGGAGAAGGCTGAGAGGGCTCAGCGCCGCATCGCAGCCGGCCTCCCTGCCGAGCCG
Source organism: Aquabacter sp. L1I39 (assembly GCF_017742835.1). Classification (GTDB taxonomy): domain Bacteria; phylum Pseudomonadota; class Alphaproteobacteria; order Rhizobiales; family Xanthobacteraceae; genus L1I39. The sequence goes on along the minus strand of NZ_CP072392.1, from coordinate 2,793,072 downwards.
CCGGCCCGCATCCTCGACGGCATCCCGGTGGGCATGACGGCCCTCACCCGCGCACTGAAGCTCCAGGAGAAAGCGGGCAAGGTGGGCTTCGACTGGAACGATGCCCGCCAGGTGCTGGCCAAGATCCGCGAAGAGACAGACGAGGTGGAGGAAGCCCTCGACGCCGAGGACCATCAGGGCCTTCAAGGGGAGGTGGGGGACCTGCTCTTCGCTGTGGTGAACCTTGCCCGCCACGCCGGGGTGGACCCGGAGGCCGCCTTGCGGGCCACCAATGAGAAGTTTACCCGCCGCTTCGGCCATGTGGAGGACAGCCTCACCGCCCAGGGCCGCCATCCGCAGGAGGCGAGCCTCGAAGAGATGGAAGCCCTGTGGGTGGAGGCGAAGGGCTTGGAGCGGCCCTGAACGCTCCAGGCAAAAAGTGCGGGCCGGATGTCGGCGCAACCGCGTCAGCCGCGTTCTTGGGACATGGCCGTTCAAGGCCGGCCCCCAAGAGGAGACGATGCGATGCGCGTGATGGTGATCGTGAAGGCGACGGCGGACAGCGAAGCCGGCATCCTGCCCGCGCCCGAACTGCTGGAAGCCATGATGGCCTTCAACGAGGAACTGGTGAAAGCCGGCCTGATGCTGGCGGGCGACGGCCTTAAGCCCTCCTCCGCCGGCAAGCGTGTCGCCTTTGACGGGGCGAACCGCCTGGTGATGGACGGCCCCTTCGCGGAGACCAAGGAGCTGATCGCCGGCTATTGGCTGTGGCAAGTGCGGGACATGGACGAGGCCATTGCCTGGGTAAAGCGCTGCCCCAACCCCATGCCGGGCCCGAGCGAGATCGAGATCCGCCCGCTTTACGAGATGGACGACTTCGCCGAAGTGGCCACGCCTGAAGTAGCGGCCAGCGATGCGCGGTTGCGGGAAAAGCTGGGCGGCGCCTGAACCGCGCCACGTCAAGGGGCGGGGAGACCCCCGCCCTCAGGCCTCGTGCACCCGATCAGGGCCGAAGCGACGCGTCACCAGAGGCGCCCGCTCGGGCAGAATGCGCAGTGCCACGCGCATGACGCCATCGGGCTCCGTATGGCGCTCCAGCACTTCGCCATGGCGATAGAGCCAGCCGAGGCCTTCGCCATCCTCCGGCGCCAGCGTGACATCCAGGGTCACGCGGCCGGCGGTGATATGGCCTTCCACTAGGTCCAGAAGCGGCCCGGTTCCCTCGCCCGTGAGGGCGGAAACGAGCACCGGCCGGTGGCCTTCCTCGGCGCGGACCGCGACGTTGAAGATCCGCTCGCGCTCCTCATCCGGCAAGGCGTCGATCTTGTTCCACACCTCGATCACCCGTCCGCCGCTCTCCGCGTCGATGCCGAGATCGGAAAGCACATCCTTCACATCCTCGGCCTGGGCGTCGGTGTCGGGATGGGAGATGTCGCGCACATGGAGCACCACGTCGGCCTCGATCACCTCTTCCAGCGTGGCGCGGAAGGCCGCGACGAGCTGGGTGGGCAGCTCGGAAATGAAGCCCACCGTATCGGACAGGATGATGCGGGTGCCGTGCGGCAGGTCGACCGCGCGCAAGGTCGGATCGAGGGTGGCGAACAGGAGGTCCTGCGCCATCACCTCAGCCTTGGTGAGGCGATTGAAGAGCGTGGACTTGCCCGCATTGGTGTAGCCCACCAGGGCCACCACCGGGTAGGGCACGCGCTTGCGGCTTGTGCGGTGCAGGGCGCGGGTGCGCTTCACCTGCTCCAGGTCCTTCTCGATGCGGATGATGCGCTCGCCGATCTGGCGGCGGTCGGCCTCGATCTGGGTCTCGCCGGGACCGCCGAGGAAGCCGAAGCCGCCGCGCTGGCGCTCCAGATGGGTCCAGGAGCGCACGAGGCGCGAGCGCTGATAGTTCAGGTGCGCCAGTTCCACCTGCAGCGCGCCTTCCTTGGTGCGCGCCCGGCGGCCGAAGATTTCCAGAATCAGGGCGGTGCGATCCACCACCTTGGTGGACCATGCCTTTTCCAGGTTGCGCTGCTGCACCGGGGACAGCGCCGCATCGAAGAAGACGAGGCCGATGTCCTCGGCCGCGACGATGCCGGCGATCTCCTCCACCTTACCCGAACCCAGATAGGTGGCGGGCTTCACCTCGGCCAGCGGCACGAGGCCCCGATAGACCACCTCAAGATCGATGGCGAGGGCGAGGCCAACGGCCTCTTCGAGACGCGCTTCCGGAGTGCGCCGCTCGGCCGTGCCGCGCGGCGCTCGCTTGCTGAAATAGGGTGTGACGACGGCGCAGCGCGTGGGCGGCGCCTGTCGATCAACACCCTTTCCGCCGACGCCCGGAGCGCCCTTAGCGGTTCCAAATTCCAATGCGTGTTACGCCTTCTCCGTGTCGTCCGTGGGATCGAACAACTGAACCGGGTGTCCCGGCATGATGGTGGAGATGGCGTGCTTGTAAACAAGCTGCGAGTGGCCATCGCGCCGCAGCAACACGCAGAAATTGTCAAACCAGGTGACGACACCTTGCAGCTTGACGCCGTTCACCAGGAAGATGGTGAGGGGAGTCTTGTTCTTGCGGACATGATTGAGAAACGTGTCCTGCAGATTTTGTGTGCGTTCCGCCGCCATTTTCGTGTCCGTTTCTTCGGCGTTGCCCCACCCTCCCCCAAGGCCGGTGCCGGCTTCGGAGCGAGCGGGAATTGATAAGCTAAAATGGCACAGGGAAAATTGCACGCAACATTATTTTGCCCCGCAGCATGGGCATGATGCACCGCATCAGGCGGAAGCCTCTGCAAAACGATAGAATTCCTCGCGCAGCCGGCTCACCACCGGACCCGGCTTTCCATCCCCCACCACGGCACCGTCGAGCTTCACAACCGGCACCACGATGTTGGACGCCGATGTAAAGAAAGCCTCCCGCGCCGCCCGCGCTTCCGCCAGGGTGAAGGCCCGCTCCTCCAGCTTCAGCCCGGCCGCAGCCAGGATGTCCAGGATCACCGCGCGGGTGATACCCCGCAGGATGCCATGCTCGGCTGGCCGGGTGACCACGATACCATCTGCGGTCACGATCCAGGCATTGGTGGAGGACCCCTCCGTCACCTCGCCCTTGGCATCCACGAACCAGGCTTCCTTGGCGCCGGCTTCCTTCGCCGCCTGCTTGGCGAGCACGTTGGGCAGGAGGCCGACGGTCTTGATGTCCACCCTGTCCCAGCGATTGTCGGGAACAGTGATGACGCCGACACCGGCATCCGCGGCCTTGTCCCGCTTCACGGGGTCCGCGGAGCGGGAGGTGACGATCAGGGAAGCGGGAATGGGCTTATCAGGGAAGGCGTGGTCCCGCCGCGCGATGCCGCGCGTGACCTGAAGATACACGATGCCGTCCCGCACCCGGTTCTGCCGCACCGTTTCGCGGATCACCACCGACAGGGCGGCGCGCGTCATGGGCGGGACAATGCGCAGTTCCGAGAGCGAGCGGTCCAACCGATCCAGGTGACGGCGCTCATCGATCAGACGGCCGGCGCGCACCTCGCACACTTCATAGACGCCGTCGGCAAACTGGAAGCCACGATCCTCCACATGGATGGTGGCGTCGCGATGGGGCACGTAACGGCCGTTCACATAGGCAATGCGGGACATGGGGGTGAGACTCACTTGCGCCAGACGGCGAGATGAAGAAGGACGAAAAGACCGACGGTTTCGAGACGGCCGGCAATCATGGCAAAGGCCGCCGCCAGCATGGACCAGGGCGGCAGGGTGGCCACCGGCGGCCAGCCTGCGCCCGAGGCATCGTAAATCGGCCCGGTATTGGTCAAAGCCGCGACTGCGCCCGTCAACGCGGCGTCAAAGGAGGGCATGGAGGTGCTCATGAGAAGGAGCACCACGGCGAGCGCGCAAACCACCGCCAGCAAGGTCACCCATATGCCCCGCATGGCTGAGCCAACGCCCCCCTCCCCGGTGCGCATCGGCTGTACCAGATTGGGCGACAGCAGGCGCAAAAGGTCTCCCTGTGCCCGCAGCACCAGAGCCCGGATGCGGAAGACCTTCAGACCCGCCGCCACGGACAGCGCGCCGCCCCCCGCGAGCGCCAGGATGAGCTGGAGGGAGCGCGGGATCTCCTCAAACGTTCCCGCCTCGGGCGGAATGCCGCTCGTGGCGATCAGGGAAGCGGCGGCGAAGAGGCCGGAATTAAGCGCTTCGCCCGCCGGGATGACCGAAGGCAGCCGATAGATGATCACGCCGAGAAAGACGCCTGCCACCAGCCAATAGCCCAGCAGGAGCAGGCTCTCGGATTGTTCGGGCGCAGCATGGATGCGCCGCCCCACCAGCGCCTTGTGCCAGCGCACCGAAGTGGCGGCCCACAGAAGGAGCGGCATCATCATCCACCGCGTGGCCGTTCCCGCCTGGATCGCCTCGCGCGCCTCGGGCGGCAGGTGCGCGCCGGCCGAGGTGACCGCGCTGGCAATACAAAAGGCCACATAGGGCCCATGTCCGGCCAGCAGCATCGCCAGGAAAGCAACGCCGGTGGCCCCGGCATAAAGCGGGGTCACCTCCCGCAGAGCGGCCAGTGTCTCCACCGCCTGCACCGCATCGAGCGGATGGGCGGCCCGGTTGGGCAGCCCGCCGATGGAGGCCGGCGCCAGCACCGCGATGGCGCACACGATGGTCAGGAGCCCGCCGGACCATTGCAGCAGCGCAAGCCACGCGAACAGGCTGCGCGGTCCGCGATCCACCATGGTGAAGCCGGTGGTCGTGAAGGCGGACAGGGCCTCGAACCACGCCCGGCCCAGCGGCAGGTCGGCCGCATAGGCGATCACGGGCGCCGCCATCAGGGGGACCAGCAGCCAGAGGCTCGCAAGGGCCAGGAAAACCTGGAACCGCCTCAGCCGTCCGCCGAGGCCGGCGCTGGCAAAGCGCATGGCGCCGGCGAGGAAGATGCAGGCGAGTGCCGTCGCCAGGAAGGCGGGGGCGAGCCCCTCCCCCCAGCGGGCCGACACCAAGGCGGGCAACAGGCTCGCGATGCCGGTCCATGCCAGCGCCACGGCGAGGAGGCGGACGATGGACGCCATGGCGGGATCGTTCTCAGAAGAATTCGAGGCTAACGCGGAACAATTGCTCCACGCGCTTGATCTGGTTGGACAGGGCGAACAGGATCACGCGGTCCTGTGCGCGCACCACCAGGTCGCCCGTGGGCAGGATCACCTCCCCGTTGCGCACGATGGCCCCGACGCGCAGCCCCTCCAGGAGGTCGATGTCGCGCAGCGGCCGTCCGACGAGGGGTGAGGTCTCCAGCGCCTCGGCCTCGATCATCTCGCCGGCGCCCTCCAGCAGGGAATGCACGCCGCGAATGCGCCCGCGCCGCACATGCTGCAGCACCTTGGAGACGGTGATCTGACGCGGATTGACGTGCGCGTCGATGCCGAGCCCCCGGGCGAAGGCCGCATAGCCCTGCTCGTTCACCAGCGACAGGATGCGCCGGGCACCAAGCTGCTTGGCCAGCAGGCAGGACAGGATGTTGATGCGATCGTCATTGGTCAGCGAAATCATGGTGTCGGCATCGGGCACGCCGGCTTCGTCCAGAATCTCGCGGGCGAGCGCGTCCCCGTTCAGCACCACGGCCCGATGCAGCACCTCGGCCACCACCTGGGCCCGCTCGCGCGAGCTTTCGATCAGCTTGATCTTGGCTGCGCTGTTCCGCCGCTCCAGTTCCTGCGCCACGTAGAGCCCGATATTGCCGCCGCCCGCAATGACGATGCGCTGGCCGGGGATCTCGTCATGACCGAAAATGGAAAGCGTGCGCTTCACCTGGCCCGCGGCGGCGACGAAATAGGCGACATCGCCCGCCTGAACGGCATCGGTGCTCTTGAGCACCACCGGTTTGCCGCCCCGCTGTACCGCCACGATGGTGGCCTGGAGATCGGGAAAAAGCTGGGTCAGCTCGCGCAAGGGCGTGTCCAGGATGGGGCAGTCCTCGGCGCAATAGACGCCCGCCACCACCACCGCCCCGTCGGCGAAGTTCACCGTATCAATGGCGCCTGGCAGGGACAGGCGCCGCAGAACCATCTCGCCCACCTCCACCTCGGGGGAGATGATGACGTCGATGGGCAGGTGATCGCGCGAGAAGAGGTCCCGCCATTCCGGCTGCAGATAGGTCTGGGCGCGGACGCGGGCAACCTTGGTGGGCACATTGAACAAGGCGTGTGCCACCTGGCAGGCGACCATGTTCACTTCGTCATGGAGCGTGACGGCGATGAGCATGTCCGCCTGTTCAGCCCCCGCCTTGGCGAGCACGTCCGGATGGGAACCGTGGCCGACCACGCCGCGCACGTCCAGTTGCTCGGTCGCGAGCTGGATGCGCCGCGGGCTCGCATCGATGATGGACACGTCGTTCTGCTCACCCGCGAGGCGCTCGGCGATGCCGAACCCGACCTGCCCCGCTCCGCAGATGACGACCTTCATGGACGATTCCCCCACTCCTTGACCGAGATTAGCCGTTCGCCGCCGCCGCGCATACAGGCTGTTCCGTCACGTCCGGTGACCGTGCACCGGACGGATCGTCGTCAGCCCACGCCCAGCGCCTTGAGCTTGCGATGGAGGGCGGACCGCTCCATGCCGACGAATTCGGCTGTGCGCGAGATGTTGCCGCCGAAGCGGTTGATCTGGGCGGAAAGATATTCCCGCTCGAACACCTCGCGCGCCTCTCGCAGCGGCAAGCCCATGAGATGCTCGCCGCCATTGCCGTTGGGCAAGGTGGGCACCAACGCACCCACATCGGGGGGCAGCATGGAGGCGGTGACGATGGCCTCCGGATCTCCACCCGCCAGGATCAGCACCCGTTCCACATTGTTGCGCAGTTGGCGCACATTGCCGGGCCAGTCGTGGGACTGGAGCACAGCCATGGCATCCTCGGCGATGCGTCGGCGGGCGAGCCCCGTGGTCTGGGAAATCAGTTCAATAAAGAAATCCACGAGGTCGGGAATGTCTTCCCGGCGCTCGGCCAGCGGGGGCACGCGAATCGGCACCACCGAGAGGCGGTGATAGAGGTCCTCGCGGAACCGTCCCGCGGCGATCTCCTCCTCCAGGTTGCGGCCGGTGGAGGAGATGATGCGCACGTCCACATTCACCTTGGCGGTGCCGCCGATGCGGGTGAAGGTCTGTTCCACCAGAACGCGCAACACCCGGTTCTGGGTCTCGCGCGGCATGTCGGCCACCTCATCCAGGAAGAGCGTGCCGCCATGCGCCTCCTCCAGCGCGCCCCGGCGCGCCTCCCGTCCCTCCCCGGCCTCGACCCCAAACAACTCGAACTCCAGCCGCTCCGGGGTGATGGCGGCGGCATTGATAACCACGAATGGCCCCCGCGCCCGGGCCGAGGACGCATGGATCAGGCGCGCGGTCAGCTCTTTGCCCGAGCCTGAGGGACCGATAATGAGGATGCGCGAATTGGTGGGGCCGACCCGGTCCACCGTGGCGCGCAATTGCTGGATAGCGCTGGAACGGCCCACCATGGTGTGCGGCTGGGTGAGCTGCTTCAGCTCCTTGACCTCGCGACGCAGGCGCAAGGTCTCAAGCGCGCGCTCGGTAACCACCACCAAGCGGTCCGCATTGAAGGGCTTCTCGATGAAGTCATAGGCGCCGCGCTTGATGGCGGCCACCGCCGTCTCGATGTTGCCGTGGCCGGAAATCATCACCACAGGCACATCGGGATGATCGGCCTTGATGGTGTCCAGCAATTCCAGCCCGTCCATCCGGCTGCCCTGGAGCCAGATGTCGAGAAAGATCAGGTTGGGCCGACGGCTGGCAATGGCGGCCAGCGCGCTGTCCGCGTCGCGGGCGGTGCGCGCCGTATAGCCTTCGTCCTCCAGGATGCCGGCCACGAGGCCGCAAATGTCGGCTTCGTCGTCGACGATGAGAATGTCGTGGGCCATGGGTCAGGCTCCCTTGGAGGATGAGGAGGCGGCGCCTTCGGCGGTCGCGTCGCTCGGGCCGGCTTGCGTGGGAGCGGCCGGGGCGGGAGGGGAAACGGGGTCTGCGGTGTCGGCGGCGGAAACCGTCGCCGACTTGCTGGCGGCCTCGGCCATCTCGGCGCCATCGGGCGCGAGGGCCGTTCTTGGAGCGGGTTTGGGCGCTGCCTTGGGCGTTGCCTTGGGGGCGGGCTTGAGCGCCTCCACAGGAGTGCCGTCGGCGCGCAGCCGCAGGCGGATCCAGGCACCCCGGCCCTCGGGCGCATCGTTCAATTCGATGCCGCCGCCATGCTCTTCCATAATCTTGCCGACGATGGCGAGGCCAAGGCCCGTGCCCTTCTCGCGGGTGGTCACGTAAGGCTCCAGAAGGCGGTTCCGGCTTTCCTGGGGAAGTCCGGTGCCGTTGTCGATGACGTCCACGATCAGGTCTTCTCCTGCGCGCACCGCGCTGACGCGGACCCGGCCCTTGCCGCGCTGGTCGGCGGGCACGGCCTCGATCGCCTCGGCGGCGTTCTTGATGATGTTGGTCAAAGCCTGGGAAATGAGGCGCCGGTCGAAGCGGGCGGGAAGCTCCGGCGGCACGTCCGCCTCGAAGCTCACGTCCGGATGCCCCACCCGCATGAGGAAAATGGTCTGCCGGATGGTCTCCGCCAAATCCTGGCTGTCCACGACGGGCTTTGGCATGCGGGCGAAGGACGAGAACTCGTCAACCATGCGCCCGATGTCGCCCACCTGCCGGATGATGGTGTCGGTGCACTGGTCGAACACGTCCCGATCCTGAGTGATGTGCTTGCCGTATTTGCGCTTGAGCCGCTCGGCGGACAATTGGATGGGGGTCAGCGGGTTCTTGATCTCATGGGCGATGCGCCGGGCCACGTCCGCCCAGGCGGAGGTCCGCTGGGCGGCGATGAGGGCGGTGATGTCGTCGAGCGTCACCACCCAGCCATGGCTCCCCTCGCCCGACTGCTCGGTGGTGAGGCGGACGGTAAACACCCGCTCGCGCCCCTCCCGGTTGACGGTGATGGTGCCCTGAACGGTGCGCTGGCGCTCGTCGGCCTTGGCCTCGGCGATGAGATGCTCAGCCTCCGGCACCACATCCGAGAGAATCTGGCCCAGCACCTCCGGCTCCTTCATGCCCAGGAGCCGCTCCGCCGAACGGTTGAGGATGGTCACCTTCAGCTCGGCATCGATGCCGATCACCCCCGCCCCGACGCCCGAAAGCACCGCCTCGGTGAAGCGGCGGCGGCTGTCCATCTGGTCGTTGGCGCGCAACAGCGCGTCTCGCTGCTGGCGCAGCTCGGCGGTCATCTTGTTAAAGGTCTCGCCGAGCGCGGCGAGATCGCCCTCGGAGCGGTAGACCGGCACCTGAACGTCCAGATTTCCGGCGGCCACATGGTCGGCGGCGGACATGAGCCGACGGATGGGGGCCACCAGCCATTTGGAGAAGTTCAGTCCCAGCCATACGGCAGACAGGAGCACGATCAAGGTGATGACCGTGTACATGAGCGCAAACGCCACCTGGACGCCGAAGCGCCGCTCTTCCAGGCTCTCATAGTCGGCCAGCGTGTCGCGGGTCGCCTTCAAATAGCCGATCACGCGCGGGTCGATGGGGCGGGCCACGTAGAGATAAAGGTCGTCATAGTCCCGCAGCTTCACCACCGCGCCCACATAATCGGCGTCGGAGGGCAAGTAGATGACGGGCTGCTCCACCGTCGCCTCGCCGATGGCAATGTTGCTGGGCACCAGGAATTCCCGCCCCGCATTGATCTGGGCGCGCTCAATGACCTTCAGGTCTTTGTCGATGATGACGGACCCCGGCAGGTTTCGCAGCGCCGCCTGGGCGGTCAGGATCTGGCGGAAGCGTTCGCGGTCGGTGTCGAACAGGGGCTTGAGGCGGGTCAGGTCATTGCCCATGGCCAGAACGTCGCCGCGGATATTCAGCGCATGCTCACGCACATAGGTCTGCGCCACCTGGACGGCGCTCGCCACGATCTCCCGGGTGCGCACCGAGAACCAGCGGTCGAGCCCCCGGTCGAGGGTGAGGCTCGCCACCACCGCCACCAGGATTGCCGGCACCACCGCCACGATGGCGAAGAGGCTGACGATGCGCACATGAAGGCGGGCGGCGGCGCGGCCCCTCCGGCGGGCGCGCATGATGCGCCACACTTCCCGGCCCACCATGACGGACAGCACCGCCACGGCCAGCGCATTGCCCGCCAGCAGTCCGATGACCACCTCATGGGTGGGCACGACCGGCGTCAGGCCCATCAGGATGAGAAATGTGGCAAGGGCTGAAATCAGCGCCAACAGCACCATGAGCGGCGCGAAATAGCCGAAGCCCATGCCTGAATTGACGCCGAAAGGACTGCCTTCCGTGCGGTCGTGCGAGGTCAGGCTCATGTCTTCCTTCACCGCTGTGGCGCCGCGAGTCGCTGCGCACTGATGCAGTGGAACGACACTGGTGCAAAAATGTGACAGCGGTCCAGCCCGCAAGATCTATTTCGCGAACCGGCGAAAAAGTGCCAGGCCTGTGGATGACTTAAGACGAAGCATACCGCAGGGGCAGTGTCGGCCACCGCCCCTTCCTTCACCTCAGCGCGCGGGCCGAGGCACACCGTCCGCGCGGACGTCGCCGCGCCCTTGCGCCATCAACGGGAGGTGCGGATCACCTGGATGTCCAGGTCCCTGATCTTCTTGCGCAAGGTGTTCCGGTTCAGGCCGAGCAGTTCGGCCGCCTTGATCTGGTTGCCTCGCGTGGCGGCCAGCGCTGCCGACAGGAGGGGATATTCCACGTCCCGCAGGATGCGATGATAAAGGCCGGGAGGAGGAAGGTCCTCCCCGAAGCCGCCGAAATAGGTGTTGAGATGGCGCTCCACGGAGGCACCGAGGGTGGCATCCACCGGCCCGTCCTCGGACAGGGCGCTCGGCTGCGGCTCGGAAAGTTCCGCCTCGATGATGGAGGGGGTGATGATCTCCTGCGGGTAGAGCGCGGCGAGGCGCCGCACCAGATTCTCCAGCTCGCGCACATTGCCCGGCCAGCGATAGCGCTTCAGCCGGTCGAGGGCGCCGCTATCGATCTGCTTGGCGGGCAAGCCCTCCCGCTCGGCTTGCAGGAAGAAGTGCCGCACCAGGTCAGGCACGTCCTCCGAGCGCTCGCGCAGCGGCGGCAGGCGCAGGGGCACCACATTGAGGCGGAAGAACAAATCCTCTCGGAACAGCCCCTGCTGGATGAGGGTGCGCAGGTCCTTGTTGGTAGCGGCGATGATGCGCACGTCCGTCTTGATGGGCGTGCGTCCGCCCACCGTCGTATATTCGCCCTGCTGGAGCACGCGCAGGAGGCGGGTCTGCGCCTCCATGGGCATATCGCCAATCTCGTCCAGGAACAGCGTGCCGCCCTCGGCCTGCTCAAAGCGGCCGGGATTGCGCGTGGTGGCGCCGGTGAACGAGCCCTTCTCGTGGCCGAACAGCTCGCTCTCGATCAGGTCGCGCGGGATGGCTGCCATGTTGATGGCGACAAACGGGCCGGAGCGGCGCTTGCCGTAATCGTGCAGCGCGCGGGCCACCAGTTCCTTGCCCGTCCCGCTCTCGCCCGCGATCATCACCGTAAGGTCAGTCTGCATGAGACGGGCGAGCAGGCGGTAGATTTCCTGCATGGCGGGCGAACGGCCCACCAGCGGGATATTCTCGTTCTCCTCCAGGCCATGGGCCCGGTGGTCGGCCTTCTTGGGCTCCGCCAGCGCGCGGCCGACGATGGAGATCAGCTCCTTCAGGTCGAAGGGCTTGGGCAGATATTCGTAGGCGCCACGCTCCGAGGCGCGGATGGCGGTCATGAACGTGTTCTGCGCGCTCATGACGATGACCGGCAAATCGGGCCTTGCCTTCTTGATGCGCGGCAGCAGGTCGAAGGCATTCTCGTCCGGCATCACCACGTCGGTGATGACGAGATCGCCGTCGCCCTGGCTGACCCAGCGCCACAAGGTGGCCGCGTTGCCGCAGCTGCGCACCTCGTAGCCGGCGCGCGAGAGCGCTTGATTGAGCACCGTGCGGATCGCGGCGTCGTCGTCGGCGACCAGGATGCTTCCGGTGGGCATGGATACCTCAGTTCTGGTCAGAGGCGGCGCTCTTGCCGCGATACATGGGCAGGAGCACGCGGAAGGTGGTGCGGCGGGGCTGGCTGTCACATTCGACGATACCGCCATGGTCGCCGATGATCTTCGCCACCAATGCAAGGCCGAGGCCACTGCCGGTGGGCTTGGTGGTCACGAACGGGTCGAACAGATGGGGCAACAGGTCGTCCGGAACGCCCTTGCCATTGTCCCGGACGCAGAATTCCAGCGGCAGGCTGACCCGCGAGGAGGCGCCGGGAACGGTCAGCCGCACGCCCGGGCGGAAAGCGGTGGTCAGCTGGATTTCGCCATCCGTGTCCGGCTCGATGGCCTCGGCGGCGTTCTTCACGAGGTTCAGGAACACCTGGATCAACTGGTCGCGATTGGCGAGCACCGGCGGCAAGGAGGGGTCATACTCCTCCACGAACTTGATGTGGCGGGCAAAGCCGGACGAGGCCAGCGTCCGCACGTGCTCCAGAACCGCATGGATGTTCACCGGCTCGCGCTCGATGGGCCGCTCGTCGGAGAACACCTCCATGCGGTCCACCAGCTTCACGATGCGGTCCGCCTCGTCGCAGATGAGACGGGTGAGCGCCCGGTCCTCGTCGCCCGCCGACTGCTCCAGAAGCTGGGCGGCGCCGCGGATGCCGGACAGGGGGTTCTTGATCTCGTGCGCCAGCATGGAGGCGAGCGCGCTCACGGAGCGGGCGGCACCGCGATGGGTGAGCTGGCGGTCCATCTTGTCGGCGATGGTGCGCTCCTGGAGCATCACCACCACATGGCCGGGCCGCTCGGCGACCGGCGCCACATGAATATCCACCACCCGCTCGGTGCCGTTGCGGGGGGTGCCAAGATCCACGCGATATTCGTTCACCGGGGCGCCGCGCGCCCGCACCTGGTCGATCAGGCCCAGAAGGGGCGTGCCGAAAGGCAGGAATTCCTCGAAAGCACGCCGCCGGAGCACCGGAAGGCTCACCTCGAAAAAGGCCTCCGCGGCGACGTTGGCGTCGACGATCTGCCCGGTCTCGGAGAGAGTGACCACTGGATGGGGCACGGCATCCAGGATGGCGCGGGTGAAACCGGCATCGGGTTCGGGGCGGCGCTTCATCTCGGCTTTCATGCGGCAGCCCTCCAGCTGAGATCGTCAAAGGCATCCACGATGCCGGCCTTGACCATGTTCGCATCCTCCATGGTCAGAAGGCGGGCACGCCACGCCTTCACCCATTCCGCCGGACGCCCGGCGGTGTGTGCGCCCGCCTCCAGCGCCCAGCCCACATGCTTGCGCGCCTGCCGCACGCCGGGCGCGGCGCCGTAGAGCGAAAGCCAGCCCTCGAACAGCTCCAGCAGCACATCCCGCTGCTCCGAGAGCGCCGGCTCCGGCGGTTCGATGCCAGTGGCAAGAAAGGCCGCCACGCGACCGGGAAACCAGGGCCGGCCCTGCGCGCCGCGTCCGATCATCACGCCGTCGGCGCCGGAGGCGTCGAGCATGCCGGGGGCATCGGCGCAGCGTGTGAGGTCGCCATTGGCGATGACCGGGATGCTCACCGCCTCTTTCACCGCCCGGATGGCGGCCCAGTCGGCCGAACCGGTATAGAATTGGCAGCGGGTGCGGCCGTGAATGGTCACGAGGGCGATGCCAATCTCCTGCGCAAGGCGCGCCAGATGGGGAGCCACCGTCTCGCTCTCATCCCAGCCGAGGCGGGTTTTCAGCGTGACCGGCACCTCGACCGCCGCCCGCACAGCCTCCAGGATCGCCACCGCGAGCGGCACGTCCCGCAGCAGGGCCGAACCCGCCGCGCCCGTGGTCACGCGCTTGGCGGGGCAGCCCATATTGATGTCGATGATGTCGGCGCCCTGCCCTTGGGCGAATCGCGCCGCCTCCGCCATCCAGCGGGGATCATTGCCGGCCAGCTGCACCGCATGGAGAGCGTCACCCGAGCGGGCGGTCTTCAGGCCCATCTCCACATGGCCGTCGAGCAGGGCCTCGCTCGCCACCATCTCGGACACGACGAGCCCCGCCCCATAGCGCAGCGCCATCTCGCGCACGGGCGCATCGGTGATACCAGCCATGGGGGCGAGCAGCACCGGGTTCGGCAGCGCATGCGAGCCGATTCGCACGGGAGAGGAAGAAAGAAGCGCGTTTGCTTGCACAGAAATTAGGCCACCTAACGAGTGCCTACATTCTAGACATTCATTCTGCCCATGCAAGGGCACGCTGAACGAATGCTCGGCTCGCCCCTTCGGCGCGCGTCCTGCCCCATGGTCAGAAGGCCGTCTTTCCCCTTGCGCGGAGCTTGTGGCAGCTGTTCAAGGGGCGGACTTTTCTGCCGGAAATGGACCATCGGTCATGGAATGTGCCGTCATCATCGTGGCCGCCGGGCGCGGCTCCCGGATGGGCGGGGACGTGCCGAAGCAATACCGCAAGCTGAACGGTGAGAGCGTCATGCGCCGCGTGCTGCGGCTTTTTTGCGACCATCCGGACATCGCAACGGTCCAGGTTGTGATTCATCCCGATGATGCGGCCCTGTTCGCCGAGGCTGGCGCGGGCCTCCCCAAGCTGCTGCCCCCGGTGCCGGGCGGCGCCGAGCGGCAGGATTCCGTGCGAGCCGGCCTTGACGCCCTCGCTCCCCATAATCCGGATGTGGTCCTTGTCCACGATGCGGCCCGCCCGTTCACCTCGGCTGCCCTCATCTCCCGCGCGGTGGAAGCAGGCGCAACGTTCGGCGCCGCGGTGCCCGGCGCTGCCGTCACCGACACAATCAAGATGGTGGATGCGCGCGAACAGGTCACCGCAACGCCTGCCCGCGCATCCTTGCGCGCCGTGCAGACGCCACAAGCCTTCCATTATGAAAGCCTGCGTGCCGCCCATCTGCGGGCGCAGGCTGAGAAGATTGCCGGCCTCACTGACGATGCGGCCGTCGTGGAATGGGCAGGGCACCCGGTAACCGTGTTTGAAGGGGAGACCAGCAACGTGAAGCTCACCCACCCGGAGGATCTGGCCCATGCGGGCGGATCGCGGCCCCTCAGTGATGTGCGCACCGGCACCGGCTTCGATGTGCACGCCTTCGGCCCCGGCGACCATGTGATCCTGGGCGGCATCGCCCTGCCCTTCGACAAGGGTCTGGACGGCCACTCGGACGCGGATGTGGGGCTCCATGCGCTGACCGACGCCGTGCTCGGTGCGCTGTGCGACGGCGACATCGGCGCCCATTTCCCGCCCTCCGACCCGCAATGGAAAGGCGCCACCTCCGACCGCTTCCTGGCGTTTGCCGCTGAAAAGGTGCGCGCCCGGGGCGGGCGCATTGCGCATCTGGACCTCACCCTCATCTGCGAGGCCCCCAAGATCGGCCCGCACCGAGAACCCATGCGGGCGCGCATTGCCGAGATTGCCGGCGTGCCGGTGGAGCGAGTGAGCGTGAAGGCCACGACCACCGAGAAGCTCGGCTTTGCCGGCCGCCGGGAAGGCATCGCCGCCATGGCCGCCGCCACCATCCGCTTGCCGGAGGACGAAGCATGATCGACGCCGACATCTATGCCGCTGCCGAGCGCGTGCTCACTCTCTGCCGCGCGGCTGGCCTCACCCTCGCCACGGCCGAATCCTGCACGGGCGGCCTCGTTGTCGGCGCCCTGACGGCGGTGGCGGGCTCCTCGGACGTGGTGGACCGGGGCTTCGTCACCTATTCCAACGCGGCCAAGATGCAGATGATCGGCGTGCCCGAGGCGACACTGGCCGCTTTTGGCGCGGTCAGCGAGGAGACTGCCCGGGCCATGGCGGAAGGCGCCTTGGCGGCGGCGGGCGTCGGGGTCAGCGTCGCCATTACGGGCGTGGCAGGGCCGGGCGGAGGCTCCCCGGAAAAGCCGGTGGGCCTCGTCCATTTCGCCAGCGCCCGCAAGGGCGGGACGACCCGCCATCACGAGATGCGCTTCGGCCCGCTCAGCCGCGACGAGATCCGCCGCCGCTCCGTCCTGGTCGCCCTCGACATGCTGGCTGAGGCGGCGGGCTGAGGGTCAGACGCTCTCGGCGTAGCGCTCGTAGGCCACTTCCACGGTCAGGATGTGGGCCCGCATGGCGGTTGCGGCCTCGACCTTGTCGCCGCGCAGGATGGCGGTGACCACCTTGTCGTGCTCCGCATAGGACAGGGCAAGGCGGCCGAGATTGCGGAACTGCGCCCGGCGGAAGGGTTGCAGGCGGGCGCGGGTGGCGAGCGTCAGCTCGCAGAGATAGTCATTATGGGCGCCGCTATATAAGAACGTGTGAAAGCGGTCATTCAGGAAGGTGTAGTGGGTTTCGTCCCCTCGCCGGGTGAGATCGGCCAGATCCGCATGGATGGCCTGGAGCTGGCCCCGTTCGGACGGCGTCATGTGGACGGCGCACAGGCCCGCGCAGAGCGCCTCCAGCTCCGCCATCACCTCGAACATGCCGCGCAGCCGGTCGAGGGTGGGCTTGGCCACCAAGGCGCTGCGATGGGGCCGGGTTTCCACGAGGCCTGAGGCGGCGAGATCCCGGATGACTTCGCGGACTGGCGTGCGGGACACGCCATAGCGCTTGGCGATGTCCATCTCCTCCAGCGGCGTGCCAGGCGCGATGCGCCCGCGGACGATGTCATCCGCGATCTGCAGCCGCAATTCCTCCGTGCGCGTGACGGCGCGCACCGCCACACGGCGGCGACGGGTGCGGGGCGGACGCTCTGCAGCGACGGGAGAAGGAGCCAGGGTGGACATGATACGCAAAACCTACCGGGATTCTTGGGGGAGGCGAAGCGCGGGACATACCGGACCCGCGCCACGCGGAACGTTCAAGTGGGGTCTGGAATGACGCTCACATGAGCCGCCACCACCCGCCAGCCCTCGGGAAACCGCACCCAGGTCTGCTGCTGGCGCCCCACCTTGCCGGGCGCGTTCTCGCGCGCGAAAAGGGTCGAGGCCACGGCCATGTCGTGGCCGTAGGTGGTGATGACGGTGCGTTGCCGCTCGCGCATCAGACCCACGGCGGAGCGGGCGCGGCGGAAGGCGCGGATCTCGTCCATGCCATAGAGGTTTTCGCCGCCGCCATAGCGGATGGTGGTGGGGTGGTCGTGGAAAAGCGCCTCCAGCGTCTCCACGTCATTGGTCACGAGAGCCTGCTCGTATCGCTCGAAAGCCGCCGTGACCTCGGCCACCACGTCGGGAAGGTTAATTTCCACGCTTGTCCTCACAGCTTGGCCACCGGCGCCCGGCAGACACCGGCCTGCCACAGCGCCTCGGCGACACGCAAAACCACGTCCTCGCGCCAGGGCGCGCCGATGACCTGCACACCCAGTGGCAGCCCCTCGTCCAGCCACACCGGCACTGCCGCCACAGGAAGGCCGATGAAGGAGATGGGCTGGGTGAAAATCCCAAGATTGGGACGCACCAACATCGTCTCGCCATCCAGAACGAACGTCTTCTGCCCGAGTTCCGGCGCCCGGCAGGGCGTCGAGGGGGCCAGGATGACATCCACTTCCTCGAACAGCTTGAGCACCTGCGCCCGATAGACCCGCCGGAACTTCTGCGCCGCAGCGGTCCAGGCGGCGGGAATGGCAAGGCCGGCGATCAGGCGGTCCCGCACGGCGGGGTCATAATCACCGGCGCGGGCATGGAGGCGGCGGGCATGGAGGGCGGCGCCGTCTGCCGCCGTAATCACATAGGCGGCGGCCCGGGCGCGGGCGGCCTCGGGGATCTCAACCGTGCGGCTGGCACCAAGCGCGGTCGCCACCGCGTCCACGGCGGCGAAGGCCTCGGGCATGCCCTTGGCGCGGAAATAGCCGCCGGCCACCGCCACCCTCAGACCGCCAAGGCCCTCCGAAAGCCGGGCGGCCGTGGGCTCGAAAGGACGGGGCATGAGGCAGGGATCGGCGGGATCCTCCCCCTGCATGGCATCATAGGCGAGCGCCAGGTCCTGCGGGCAGCGGGCGAAGGGGCCGAGATGATCGAAGGCGGAAACAAAAGGGAAAGTGCGGGCGCGCGACAGGCGCCCATAAGTGGGCTTCAGCCCGAAGATGCCGCACAGGGCCGAAGGCACCCGGATGGAGCCGTTGGTATCGGAGCCAAGCGCCAGCGGCACCTCGCCCGCCGCCACGGCCGCCCCCGAGCCGCCCGAGGAGCCGCCGGACATATGGCCCAGCGAATGCGGATTGCGAGACGGTCCATCATGGGCATTTTCCCCCGTGAAATCATAGGCATATTCGCCCATGTTCAAGCCGCCGACGAGGATGGCGTCCGCCGCCTCCAGCCGCTCCACCAAGGTGGAGTCCTGGGTGGCAGGCGAATGGGTGCGGTTGATGAGCGAACCGGCACGGGTGGGCAGGCCGGCAATGTCGAACAGGTTCTTCACCGCGAAGGGCACGCCTGCGAGGCGGCCCAGTTCGTGCCCGGCGGCGCGGGCGGCATCCACCGCATCCGCTTTGGCGCGGGCCCGCTCCGTGGTGACGTCGGTGAAGGCATTCACCTGCGGTTCCAGCGCGGCGATGCGCTGGAGGCTCGCCTCCAGCACCGCGCGGGCGCTGACCTGGCCGGATTTCACCGCGGCCGCGATCTCATGGGCGGGCGCGGTGGCGAGGGCGGCCGCATCCGCGGCGGTCGGCGCGGGTGCGGCCGGATCGAAAGGCTCAAGCATGGAGGCGCTCCGCTCTCAGGGCCGATAGACCGGCGCGGGGTCGCACTCGTCGCCCACGTCATAGGCCATGACGAAAGCGGCGGCGTCCGCGATGTTGCGCAGATAGGCCATGGCTTCCCGGTGCCATTCCGGTTCCACGGAAATGGCGAAGGCGCCGATGGCGCCGTCCAGGAGGCGCTCCAGATCGCGCTCCTCGGCTGCTGGCACGGGCGTGAAGGGATCGGACATCCGCATCTCCTTGGGACGAGCGGGAAGGGAAGGAAGGCAAGCCCCCCGGTGTCACACCGGGGGATGGGGAATGGCGGCGATCAGTTCGCGGGTATAGGCATCCTTCGGCGCGTCCAGCACCTGGTCGGACGTGCCCTCCTCCACCACGCGGCCCTGGCGCATGACGATCACCCGGTCGCAGAGCAGCTTCACCACGTGCAGGTCGTGGGAGACGAAGAGATAGCTCATGCCCAGCGTCTGCTTGAGCTCCTCCAGCAGATTGAGCACCACCGCCTGGACGGACACGTCGAGCGCGGCCGTGGGCTCGTCGAGGATCACGAGATCGGGTTTCAGGGCGATGGCGCGGGCAATGCCCACGCGCGCCTTCTGGCCGCCGGAGAGCTGGTGCGGGAAGCGATCCAACAGATCACCGGGGAGGCCGGCCATGGCCGCCAGTTCCTCAACCTTTGCCCGCAATGCCGCTCCGCCAGACATGCCGCCCATGCGCAGCAGGGGATCGGCGATGGCGCGGGCGGCCGTGTAGCGGGGATTGAGGCTTTCGGTCGGGTCCTGGAACACCATCTGGATGCGCCGGCGCATGGGATGGTGGGCAAATTCCCGGGCGGGAACGGCGCCGATATCCTCGCCATCGAAGGTGATGCGCCCGGCAGTGGGGTCGATCAGGCGCATGACGATGGTGGAGGTGGTGGACTTGCCGCAGCCGCTCTCGCCCACGAGGCCGACGCTCTCTCCCTTCTTGACCTCGAAGGAGATGCCGTCCACCGCCTTGAAGATCATCTCCTCGCGCGGCGGCTTTTGGCCCATGAGGCCCTTCAGGAAGGCCACCGGGGCGCCCTGGCGGGGATATTCCTTGATGAGGTTTTCCACCTTGAGAAGGGGCGTGCCGCTGGCGGCCACGGTCGCGGCGGTGGGCGCTGGGGCAGCACCCGCCTCCCCTTCCGGCAGCAGGTCCTTCAGCGTGATGCCCGGGCGAGGCGTCGCCCGCATCAGCTTGCGGGTATAGGGATGCTGGGGCGCGCGGAAGATGCGCTCGGCCGGCGCCGTCTCCACCACCTCGCCCTTCTCCATCACCATCACCGTATCGCAATAGGTGGCGGCAAGGCCCAGATCGTGGGTGATGAGGATGGTGGACATGCCCCGTGCCCGGGTCAGTTCCGTCACCAGGTCCATCACCGCCTTCTGGGTGGTCACGTCGAGACCGGTGGTCGGCTCGTCCGCGATCATGAGCTGCGGCCGGCAAGCGAGCGCGAGCGCAATCACGATGCGCTGGCACATGCCCCCCGACAGCTCGAACGGATAGGCGTGGTAGCGCTCCTCCGGCCGGGCAATGCGCACCTGCTTGAGGATGTCGATGACCTTCTCTTCCACATTGGAGGGCTGCGCCTGGAGATGGTGCAGCAGCACGTCGCCGATCTGGTGGCCCACCTTGCGGATGGGGTTCAGCGCCGCGCGCGGATTCTGGAAGATCATGGACATTTCGCGCCCGCGCAGGTCACGCATCTGGCGCTCGGGGGCGTCCGCAATGTCGATGCCCGAGAAGGTGATGGAGCCCTCCGCGATGCGCCCCGCCCGATCCAGGATGCGCATGACCGTATAGGAGGTGACGGACTTGCCCGAGCCGCTCTCTCCCACGATGCCCAGGGTCTCGCCCTTGGCCACGGTGAGGTTCACGTGCTTGACCGCCTTCACGATGCCCTTCCGGGTGGAGAACTCCACCGTCAGGTCGCGGACTTCCAGCAGCGGCCCCTTGGGGGTCTCCCCCGCGAGCGCCGCGGTGGCAGGATCGATGACGCCATGCATGGTCGCCTCCCTCAGGTGCGGCGCTGGGGATCGACGATGTCGCGCAGACCATCGCCCAGCAGGTTGAAGCAGAAGACGGCGAACATCAGCGCAAGGCCCGGAAACAGGGCGATCCACCATTCGCCGGAAATGATGTAGGTGGCGCCCTCCGCCACCATGATGCCCCACTCCGCCGTGGGCGGACGCACGCCGAGGCCGATGAAGGACAGGCCGGCGGCATTGAGGATGGCGTAGCCCATGGTCAGCGACATCTGCACCATCATGATGGGCATGATGTTGGGCAGGATCTGCGTGAGCATGATCCGCCATTCGCCGTTGCCGGTGAGCCGGGCCGCCTGGACGAAGCCCGCCTGCCGGCGGATCGCCGCCTCGGCGCGGGCGACGCGGGCATAAAGCGGGAAGTTGATGATGGCGGTGGCAATGACGATGTTCGTCACCGTATTGCCCAGCGCCGCCACGATGCCCATGGCCAGCACGAAGAGCGGAAAGGCCATGATGGTGTCGGAGATGCGCCCGACGATGCGGTCGGTCCAGCCGCCGAAGAAGCCTGCCGCGATGCCGGCAATGCCGCCCACCGCGAACACCAGGGCCACCGAGAAGACGGCGATGGCAAGGTCGAGCCGCGTTGCCACCACCACGCGGGAGAAGATGTCCCGGCCCAGTTGGTCGGTGCCGAACCAATGGGCCCAGGACGGGGCCTGAAGGGCGATCTTGGTGTCGCTGGCCAGCGGATCATAGGGCACCACATAGGGGCCGATGAGCGCGGCGAGGATGAGCACCAGCGCCATGCCGAAGGCGAGCCCGGTGACCGGATTGTCCGAGATCACATATTGGGCATGCTTGAGGGTGGCGACGAGCGGGCTCTGGCTGCGGGACGGCCCGGGGGCGTCGGCGGGATTGGCGAGGGTCATGCTTCGCTCCGGGCGCGCGGATCGATGATGCCATAGGCAATGTCGATCACCAGGTTGAGGGCGACGTAGAGGATGGCCATGGCGAGCACGAAGCCCTGCACCGGCGCGTAATCGGAGGTGATGAGCGCTTCCACCGCATAGGAGCCGATGCCCGGCCAGGCGAAAACCTTCTCCACCAGCACATTGGCGCCCAGCAGGAAGGAGAACACCATGCCGAGCGTGGTGATGACCGGCAGCAGGGCGTTCCGGAACGCGTAGACGATGATGACCTTGTAGGGGGTCAGCCCCGCCGCCCGCGCCGTGCGAACAAACTCGGAGGACAGCACGGAGAGCATGGAGGCGCGGGTCATGCGGGCGATGGGCGCCAGCGCGAAGATGGCGAGCGTCAGCGCCGGGATCACAAGCTGTGCCAAGGCGGCGCGAAAGGTCTCGAAGTCGCCGGCGATCAGGCTGTCGAGGACGAAGAAGCCGGTCACATCATTCGGCGCCGTGGCGAAGGCATCGAGCCGCCCCAAGGGCGCGGGCGCCCATCCCAGCTTGAAGTAGAAGACATAAACCAGCAGCAGGCCGGTGAAGAAGACCGGCAGCGAGACGCCCGCCGTGGTGATGACGCGGCAGGCATGGTCAACCCATGACCCCTGCTTCACAGCCGCGGCAATGCCGAAGGGGATGGCGATGGCCAGCGCCAGGATGAGGCCGGATAACGTGAGTTCAGCGGAGGCCGGCAGGCGGGTGGCGATCTCATGGGCGACCGGCTGGCCGGTGGAGAGCGAGGTGCCCAGGTCCCCCTTCGCCAGGGCGCCCACATAATCCATGAATTGTTCGGGCAGCGACTTGTCCAGGCCGAGCTTGGCGCGGATCTCGGCGATGGCCTGCGGCGTGGCGGCGGGGCCTGCAAAATAGGCAGCCGTGTCGCCTGGCAGGACGCGCGTGAGCAGGAACGTGACGATCACCACGCCAATGAGGCTTGGGATCGCGGTGGCGAGGCGACTGGCGATCAGCTTGAGCATGACGGCCTTCTCCTGATGGCGCGCTCGGCGCCTCGGTCCGGTGGCGGATAGGGATGAAGCAAACTTGGCGCCAGGGCGCGCGCCGGGCGCGCCGCCCCGAAAGCAGCCGAGGGGGAGAGACGGAACATCGCGAGCACCCCCGGGGTCGCCCCCGTCCCGCGCGTCCCGCCCCTCCCCGTCTCGGATCAGCTCTTCTGGAAGGTCGCGTAGTTCAGGCGGCGGTGGAACCAGTATTGATAGCCCGACACGTTCTTCTGCATGGCGACGTTCACATAAGGCTGGAACAGCGGGATGCGCGGCACGTCGGCGAAGGCAAGGTCCACCATGCCCTTGATGTCCGCGTCATAGGCCGCCTTGTCGCCATTGGCGGCGGCAGAGCGGGCGCCGTCGATGAAGGCGTCCATGGCCTTGGACTGGTAGCTCATGGTGTTGAACACGGAATTGTTGCCGTGATAGCACCAGAAGAAAAAGTATTCGGGATAGTCCAACCAACCCGAGAAGACGTTGGTGAAGAGCGGCATCACCTTCTTGTTGAGCTCGGTCCGCCAGTTGGCGCCCGGGATCTTGTTGATGGTGGTCTTGATGCCGATCTGGGCGAGGTTTTCCTGGACGAGCACGCAGAGCGGCTCGTTGACGCCGGCAAAGCCGAGGTCGAAGGAAATCTCGGTCTCGAAGCCGTCGGGATAGCCCGCCTCCGCCAGCAGCGCCTTCGCCTTGGCAAGATCGGTGGTGTATTTGGTGGGCTGGGGCCAGGCGACCTGGGTCTGGGTGTCGGCGGGGGCGCCGTACATGGGCTTGGACAGGCCGAACAGCACGGCGTCCATGATCTTCTGGTAGGGCATGGCATAGGCCATGGCCTGGCGCACCTTCACATTGTCGAAGGGCGGCTTGGTGACGTTCATGCCCATATATTGCAGGCCGTTAGAGTACGGCGTCGAGATGATGGTGAGCTTGCCGCTCTCCTTCAGCTCCACGAAATCCTTGTTGGGCAGGTCGTAGGACACGTCCGCATCGCCCCGTTCCAGGAGCGCCCGGCGGTTGCCGGCGGAGGGCACCATGCGCCAGATGATGCGCTTCATCTTGGGCACGCCGCCGACCCACTTGTCATTGCGCTCGAAGATGACTTCGGTGCCGGGGGTCCATTTGGTCACCTTGTAGGGACCGGAGCCAGCGGTGTTCTGCTTGGTATATTCGAGACCCCAGGGGTCCTTCTCGGTGGCGTTCTTCTTCACCAGCTCCGAATTGTAGATGGAGGGCACGATCACCGCGAGATCGGGAATGGTGAGCCGGTCCTTGCGGATGAAGTCGATACGCACGGTGCGGTCGTCCACCACCACGAACTGCTCGGGCTTCTCCAGCGAACCGGCCTTCATCTGGAAGGTCGGGAAGCCACCCACGGAGACGGCGCGGTCCAGCGACCACTTTACATCCTTGGCGGTGATGGGGGTGCCGTCGTGGAAGACGATGTCTTTCTTCAGCTTGAAGGTCACCGACATGTCGCCAAGGATCATCTCTTCGGCGAGCTGGCCCTCGAACTTGTCGCGGTCGTAATAGGGCGTGCCGTTCACGTCCTTCATGGGATGCGTGATCAGGCGATCATAGGTGTTCCAGGCCACCTCATAGCCGGGAACATTGGTGCCGACGCCCTGAATGTCCAGATTGTTGGGCCCGCTTTCCGACACGATCAGCAACGTCTCCGCGCGCCCCTCCGCCTCGGCCGGCGAGAATACCGCCGGCGCGGCCACGGATCCGGTGGCAAGCGCGGTAACGGAGGCGGACTTCATGAACTCACGACGATTCATCGGCTGGTCCCCTTCTGGAAAGGCATGTCCTCCCCATTCAAGCACCGTGCCAATTGCATACGATTTTTTCGTTTTCATTATTTTTCATATACTTATGATACATAGCGCCGCGGTTCAGGGCTGATGCATATCGTGAGAATGACTATTTTTTCATCAAATTTGTGCATATTGCATGCAGATGTGCGTGCGGCTTCAGCCGACGGATTGGGCATCCGCCTGCAGGCCCTGCCCAGGTCGCGCGCGGTTTGCGCGGGGTTTCATGCCCACGATTCAAAAGGGGATGGAAGAAGGCCGGCGCAGAGGCGCCGGAGGATCATGCCGTGGGCGACTCGCCGGTGGGGCCTGCCGTCGCCTTTTCCGCGAGATGAATCGCCATAAGGCGACGGTAGCGCATGGTGGAAATTGGCAGGAGCGCGAGATAGATGAGGCTGCACACGGCCAGCACCAGCCAGGGATAACTGGCCAGCAAGCCCGCAAAAAGCGCAAAGAGCACGAACAGAGGCAGCACCATGTCCTTGCGCACGCGCTTGCCCAGTGTCTTGCCGGACCAAGCGGGCACCTTGGAAATCATCAGTACGCCGATGCCGAGGCAATAAACGAGGGCCACCGGCGCGCTCATGACGCCGTGAGGCAAGCCGATCAGTTCCAGATAGACCGGCAGCAGCACCGTAATGGCCCCCGCCGGGGCCGGAACGCCAGTAAAGAAATCAGCCGCAAAGGCCGGACGGTCCGGATCATCCAGCATCACGTTGAACCGCGCCAGGCGCAGCGCCGCACAGATGGCGAAGATGAGGGCACCGATCCAGCCGATGGAGCCCACCTGATCGAGGCCCCACATATAAAGGATGAGGGCGGGCGCGCAGCCGAAATTCACGAAATCCGCCAGGCTGTCCAATTCGGCGCCGAACTTGGAGGTGCCCTTGAGCGCCCGCGCCAGCCGCCCGTCCACGCCATCCAGGATGGCCGCGAAGACGATGGCGGCGAGCGCCAGCTCCATCCGGCTCTCAATGGCCATGCGCACCGCCGTCAGGCCGGAGCACAAGGCGAGAAGGGTGACGAGGTTCGGCAGAAGCACGCGCAGCGGAATGCGCCCGATACGGCCAAATCGCGGGCCGGGCTCGCCTTCGGGATCGAGCGGCTGGAACGGCGTGCTCATGGCGGTCAGCTCACGCGGTAGGCGGTGTCGCGGGTGGACCCCGCCAGGAGGTCGGCAATCACAGTCTCGCCCGCCGTGGTCAATTGGCCCTCGGCCACCTGCACGCGGGTGCCCACCGGCAGGTAGACGTCCACGCGCGAGCCGAAACGGATGAGGCCGAACCGCTCGCCGGCCCCCATCTCCTCGCCCTCCCGCACGAAGCAGACGATGCGGCGGGCAATCAGGCCGGCAATCTGCACGCAGCCGATGGCGCCGAAGGCGGTACCGAAGATGAGGCCGTTGCGCTCATTGTCTTCGCTGGCCTTGTCGAGATCGGCATTCAGAAAGATGCCCGGCTTGTACGCCACCTTGAGCACGCGCCCCGTCACCGGGGCGCGGTTCACGTGCACATTGAAGACGTTCATGAAAATGGAGACGCGCAGGAGCGGCGTGTCGGAGAGATCCAGCTCCCGCGGGGGAACCGCCAGCGCAATCTGCGAGATGCGCCCATCGGCCGGGGCCACCACCAGCCCCTCCCGGATCGGCGTCATGCGCGGGGGATCGCGGAAGAACAAAGCGGTCCAGATGGCCAGTCCCACGGCGATCATGCCGAAGAAGGTCGACACGGACAGAAGTCCGGCGGCGATCACCACGGCGATGGCGATGAAGGGATAGCCTTCCCGATGGATCGGCACGAGGCTCTTGCGGATCGAATCGACGATGGACACGCAAATCTCCGAATGGCGTGCGCAAATGGCCGCGCGCTGGGCAACAGGTAGTCACCCCCTGCCCCGCCGTCAAATGGCGATGGATCGCAGCCCGCTTCCGGTCAGGCCACGTTCCGGCTTTCGCCCTCCGGATCGTCCTCGAACGGGTGCGAGCGACTGGGCGGGGTGCTGGTGGCGTCGCCACCCGCGGGGGTAGGAGCCGGCGCGCTGCCGGCATCGGCGGCCAGCAGCCGCTCGCGCGCCTCGTCCGCCTCCCGCTGGCGATGCCAGAGCGCGGCATAAAGCCCGTCTCGGGCGAGGAGCTCCGCGTGGCTGCCGCGCTCGGCCACCTGCCCCTTGTCGAGCACCAGGATCTCGTCGGCGCCGACCACAGTGGACAGGCGATGGGCGATCACGATGGTGGTGCGGCCCTGGGACACCTTGTCGAGAGCATCCTGGATCTCGCGCTCGGTATGGCTGTCCAGAGCCGAGGTTGCCTCGTCCAGGATAAGGATCGGCGGCGCCTTGAGGATGGTGCGGGCGATGGCCACACGCTGCTTCTCGCCGCCCGAGAGCTTGAGCCCCCGCTCGCCCACCTCGGTCCGGTAGCCCTTCGGCGTGGCGCTGATGAAGGCGTCGATCTGGGCCAGGCGCGCGGCCTCCTCCACTTCGGCGTCGCTGGCATCCTGCCGGCCATAGCGGATGTTGTAGGCGATGGTGTCGTTGAAGAGGACGGTGTCCTGGGGGACCATGCCGATGGCCGCGCGCAGGCTTTCCTGCGTCACGTCGCGGATATCCTGGCCGTCCACGGTGATGCGGCCGGACGAGACGTCGTAGAAGCGGAACATAAGGCGGGAAATGGTGCTCTTGCCCGCGCCCGACGAGCCGACAATGGCCAGGGTTCGCCCCGCCGGCACCTCGAAGGACACGCCCTTCAGGATCTCGCGGTCCCCTTCATAGGAGAAGCGCACATCCTCGAAGCGGACCGTGCCGCCATGGATGGCAAGCGGCAGGGCGCCGGGCTTGTCCTCCACCTCGGGCTCGCGCACCAGCACGGCGAACATGGCCTCGATGTCCACGATGGCCTGCTTGATCTCGCGATAGATCATGCCAAGGAAGTTCAGGGGCGTGTAAAGCTGGATCATCATGGCATTGACCATGACGAACCCGCCCACGCTCTGGCGTCCGGCGCGCACGTCAAAGGCGGCGAGCACCATGGTGCCTGTCAGCCCCAGGGTGAAGATGAAGGCCTGCCCTGCATTCAGCCACGCGAGCGAAGTGAAGGTGCGCACGGTGGCATTCTCATAGCGCGCCACGGACCGGTCATATCGGGCCGTCTCCCACCGATCGGCGCCGAAATACTTCACCGTCTCGTAATTGAGCAGGCTGTCGACTGCCTTGGTGTTGGCCTCGGTGTCGCTCTCATTCATGTCCCTGCGGATGGAAATGCGCCATTCGCTCGCGACATAGGTGAACCACGTATAGAGCCCCACAGTGGCCGCCACCACAGCCACGTACCGCCAGTCGAAGGCGAACATGAGCACGACGAGCACCAGCACCATCTCCACGATGGTGGGAGCGAGCTGGAGCACCAGCATGCGCACGATGGTCTCGATGGCGTTGCGCGCCCGCTCCAGCACCCGAGTCAGGCCGCCGGTCTTGCGTTCCAGGTGGAAGCGCAGCGACAGGGCATGCATGTGGGCAAACGTTTCCAGCGCCAGGCGTCGCACTGCGTTGAGCGCCACCTTGGCGAAGATGCCGTCGCGCAGCTGCGTCACCCCGGCCATGACGATGCGCGAACCGCCATAGGCCACGGTGAGCACAACGGGCGCCGCCAGCAGCCAGGCGATGTCTGGACCGTCCTTCTGGCCGTCTGGAACGGCGGCGAGCGCGTCGGTCGCCCATTTGAAGAAGAAGGGCACGGCAAGGGTGGCAAACTTCGCCAGGAACAGAAGCGCCAGCGTAATCAGCACACGGGCGCGCAGGTCCGGCCTGCCCTCCGGCCACAGATAGGGCCACAGCGCACGCAGCGTGCCGGCAAGGGTGCCACCGGGCAGCACCAGGGACTTCATGCGCGCAGGCGCGCCGGGCACCGGCGCGGGCGGCCGCGAGGACAGATCAGACATGGACACCTACGGGCGATCGGGCGAGGTGGCGGCCTCAGCAGAAAGGTCGGCCCCGTCGAGGGAAGAGCAAGAGGGCAGAAGACGGGCGAACAGGACATCAAGTTCGGCGCGCAGCCGCGCGATGGCGTCCCGGTCGGCGCAGTAGCAGGAGCGCTGCCCCGCGGGTGCACTCCTTACGAGCCCCGCCTCCAACAGGATCTTTATATGTTGCGAGACGGTGGATTGTGCCAGGGGAAGGCCGGCGACGATCTCCCCGCAGACACACCGATCCCGTTCCGCGAGAGTCGCGAGCACCTTGAGGCGCACCGGATGGGCAAGCGCACGCAGACGCGCCGCAAGCGCATCAAAATCGGCGGACACGTCCTGTGGGAGGGCGGAAGGCGCAGTCATCGTTCATCGTCGATAGACGATGATAATGGCAGCCGCAAGACGGTTCAGCCTCATGCATGCCTGTCATGCTTTCGTCTTCACGATGGCTGATGAAAAGAGGCTTCATGGCTTGCGCTAAAGCCGCGTGAGCCCAGATGACTTCACATGTGGCGCACCACGTGACGCACTGCACAATCCTGCTAAAGTGAGGCCATGGCTCGTATTCAAAGCGTCTGTGTCTATTGCGGAGCCGCTCGCGGCTCGGACCCTATCTTCACCGACGAGGCCCGGCGGCTCGGCGAGGCGATTGCCCGCGACGGGTTGCGCCTCGTCTATGGGGGGGGCGGCATCGGCCTCATGGGGGAAGTCGCCGCCGCGGTGGCCAAGGCCGGCGGCGCCGTCACCGGCATCATCCCGGAATTCCTCATGTCCCGCGAGCGAGCCTTCGGCTATGCGGCCGAAATGATCGTCACCGCTGACATGCATGAGCGCAAGCGCCTCATGTTCGAGCGCGCCGACGCCTTTGTGGCCCTGCCGGGCGGGGTGGGCACGCTGGAGGAACTGGTGGAGCAGCTCACCTGGGCGCAGCTCGGGCGCCACCGCAAGCCGATCCTGATCGCCAACATCGCCGGCTTCTGGGACCCGTTCCTGGCGCTGATCGACCATATGCGCGCGAACGCCTTCATCCACGGCAACAATCCCGTGAAGCTGCTGGTGGCGGAAACGGCGGACGAGATCCTCCCCAAGCTCCAGGCCGCAGTTAAGGACCTGCCGGACGACCTGGAAGGCCCCACGGCCCGGGCCGTGGTGGAGCGGATGTAAGGCCGCCCGACGAGGGTCCCCAAACGCAAACGGGCGGCCGAAGCCGCCCGCCGACCGAACCGGCGCCCTCGCGGGCGCCGGGCTTTTTCCAAGCTCAAGCAGCCATGGCCGCGCTGAGATTCTCGGAGATCTTGTCCAAGAAGCCCGTGGTGGACAGCCACTTCTGGTCAGCCCCGACCAGCAGCGCCAGGTCCTTGGTCATGTAGCCGGCCTCGACGGTGTCGACGCACACCTTCTCCAGCGTGGCGGCGAACTTCGCCAGTTCCGCATTGTCATCCAGCTTCGCGCGGTGGGAGAGACCACGGGTCCAGGCGAAGATGGAGGCGATGGAGTTGGTGGAGGTCTCCTTGCCCTTCTGGTGCTCGCGATAGTGACGGGTCACGGTGCCGTGGGCGGCTTCCGCTTCCACGGTCTTGCCATCGGGGGTCATGAGCACGGAGGTCATGAGGCCAAGCGAGCCGAAGCCCTGGGCCACGATGTCGGACTGCACGTCGCCGTCATAGTTCTTGCAGGCCCAGACATAGCCGCCGGACCACTTGAGGGCCGAGGCCACCATGTCGTCGATCAGGCGGTGCTCGTACCAGATCTTGCGCTTCTCGAACTCTTCCTTGAACTCGGCGTCATACACCTCCTGGAAGATGTCCTTAAAGCGGCCGTCATAGGCCTTCAGGATCGTGTTCTTCGTGGAGAGGTAGACCGGATAGTTCCGGATCAGGCCGTAATTGAGCGAGGCGCGGGCGAAGTCGCGGATCGACTCGTCGAGGTTGTACATGGACAGGGCGACGCCGGCGCCCGGGAAATTGTACACGTCCTTCTCGATCTTGGTGCCGTCCTCACCCACGAAGGTGATGGTCAGCTTGCCCTTGCCGGGCACCTTGAAATCGGTGGCGCGATACTGGTCGCCGAAGGCATGGCGGCCCACCACGATGGGCTGCGTCCAGCCGGGAACGAGGCGCGGCACGTTCTGGCAGATGATGGGCTCGCGGAAGATCACGCCGCCGAGGATGTTGCGGATGGTGCCGTTGGGCGACTTCCACATTTCCTTGAGGTTGAATTCCTTCACGCGGGCTTCGTCCGGCGTGATGGTGGCGCACTTCACGCCAACGCCATGCTTCTTGATGGCCTCGGCAGCGTCGATGGTCACCTGGTCGTTGGTGGCGTCCCGGTTTTCCACCGAGAGGTCGTAATATTCCAGGTCGATATCGAGATAAGGATGGATCAGCTTATCCTTGATGTACTGCCAGATGATCCGGGTCATCTCGTCGCCGTCGAGTTCGACGACCGGATTTGCCACCTTGATCTTCGCCATGTGGACGACCTTTCGGGCGCTCTGAAAGCGCGTAGGGAGTTTTTCGGGAAGCCGGCGCCCCGCGGGCCGTGACGGAAAACGGGGCGCGCATCCCAGCCCGGCCGCTATAGCATCGCTCTGGTCCGAGAAGAAGCGCGTCGCACCTCGACTTGTGGCCATGCCCGGTGCAAGACGGGCCAAAATGGAGGTCACATGGCGGGATCGGGTACGGACAGCTCCAGGGAATGGGTCGAAGGCGGCCCGGTGGTCATCCTGGTTGAACCCCAGCTCGGCGAGAATGTTGGGTCGGCGGCCCGCGCCATGGGCAATTTCGGCCTTTCGCGGCTTCGCCTCGTCAATCCCCGCAATGGCTGGCCGGACGACCGCGCCCGTACCTTCGCCGCTGGCGCCGATCGCATCCTGGATGGCGCGCAGGTCTATCCGGACCTGCGCGCGGCCCTGTCCGGCATCGGCTATGCCTTCGCTGCCACCGCTCGAGAGCGTGGCATGGCAAAGACTGTGATGGGCGCCGATGGGGCTGCCGCCGAATGTCACGCGCGCCTCGCGGCACAAGAGGACGTGGCGCTGGTGTTCGGCCGCGAGCGCACGGGGCTTTATTCGGAAGAGGTGTCGCTGTGCGATGCCATTCTGACGCTGCCCGTCAATCCCGCCTTCGCCTCCTTGAACCTCGCGACCTGTGTCGCCGTCACCGCCTATGAATGGTTCAAGCTGGCGAGCGGCGGCGCCCTGCCCTTCGCCATGCCGGACCGTTCCCCGGTGGCCGAAAAGCAGGACCTGTTTGCCTTCTTCGACCATCTGGAGCGGGAGCTGGAAGAGGCGTCCTTCTTCCGCTCGGCGGACAAGCAACCCTCCACCACCCGCAACATCCGCAACATCTTCCACCGCATCGGCCTGACCAAGCAGGACCTCGCCACGCTGCACGGCATGGTGACTTCCCTGGTGGAAGGCCGCGCCGGCCGTGAGGCCCGCAAGCTCGCCCACAATGCCAAGGCAGAGGCCAAGCGCGGTGAGAAACTTGTTTCGGCACAACAGCTTGCAGAGGACGAAAAGCCCTGAGCGCGGCACGTCATCCACAGGGCAAAGCCTTGTATGACGTTTTTTATGGCGGAGGGGTATCAATCCCCGGGTGAGGTTGCTACATAGACCTCGCCGACGGCCGCTGCGCCGGCTCACTAGTCGGCTCTGACGCGGGGTGGAGCAGCCCGGTAGCTCGTCAGGCTCATAACCTGAAGGTCGCAGGTTCAAATCCTGCCCCCGCAACCAAAAGATCTAATGAAAGAAGGGTCCGGATCGTATCCGGGCCCTTCTTTCATGAAACGCTCCCAACATTGCGCGGGCACCAGCCTACGGCTACTTGGGTTCCGGAACCGCCGGTAAACTGGTCCGCCCAAACGGCTCCGTGGCGCCACTCTGGCGCCAAATCGCCCTCCGCGCTCGCAACATGGCCATTGGGGCGTGCCTGTGCCGGACCAGATCCGCCGACGGGCGGGTGATGCGAACGCGCGTTTCCGCGCCGGCGACCGCGCGAAGGCCATCGCATTGTTCGGTGCGACCATCGGCTTGTGCGATGCATCAGGCATGGGCTGCGAGCGGCTATCAAATTCAGGCTGACGAAGCAGATCGCTCTCTGGTGAGAGCCGCGGTCTTCGATGTGAAAGCCTGTGATCTGCGCGAGGCCGACCGTCAGCTGGTTCTCAAGCCCCTCGTCCGCGTCCAGGCGAGTGAGCCGGAGGCGTAGTGAGAGCGGGGAGCGGGCCGTTCAAGCTCCGGCATTCGAGCCGAGGCCGCGTTGGGATCACTTGCATCGCCAATAGCGGACAGTGGCAGAGGAAAAGACGGCAGCGAGTTCGATCACCCCACCGGCGCATCGCAAAGAATCGCTTGCGGCGCCCCAGCGCCGACCCCGCAGAGCGCGACCAATGAATGCTTGTGTCGGGATTTTGGGTTAGTGAGGGCGGCAATGGGCGTGCGTTCCGTTTCCACTCTCGCGTCGAAAGATCGGACATTCAGGCGTATCGTGGAAAAACTCGAAGACGCACGATGTGAAGTCGCTATTTGAAGTCACCGACATAATGCTGAAAGCTCCACCACTCAGTTTCGCCATCGCCCCTATGATGGACTGGACGGACCGCCATTGCCGGGCCTTTCATCGCACATTGTCGCGGCATGCCCGTCTGTTTACGGAAATGGTCACGGCGCCTGCGATCATTCACGGGGACCGCGAGCGGCTGCTCGGCTTTGCGCCGGAAGAGCACCCGGTGGTGGTGCAGTTGGGTGGGTCGGACCCGGCGCTGCTCGCCCAGGCGGCCGTCATCTGCGCCGACTGGGGCTATGACGAGATCAATCTGAACGTTGGCTGCCCTTCGGATCGGGTCCAGGGCGGCAATTTCGGCGCCTGCCTCATGCGCGAGCCCTTGCTGGTGGGCGAATGCATCGCTGCGATGAAGGCGAAGGTGTCGATCCCGGTCACGGTGAAGTGCAGGATTGGCGTCGACGATCAAGATCCCGAGACCGCCTTGAATGCACTCGCCGACGCGGTCCTCGCCGCCGGCACCGACGCCCTCACCGTGCATGCCCGCAAGGCCTGGCTAAAGGGCCTGTCTCCCAAGGACAATAGGGAAATCCCGCCGCTCGATTATCAGCGCGTGCACCGCCTGAAAGCGCGGCTGCCGCACGTACCGATCCATCTCAATGGCGGGCTGGCGACCATCGCCGATGCCCTCGCCCAAGGTGCCGGGCTCGACGGGGTGATGCTGGGACGGGCCGCCTACCAGAATCCCGACATCCTGCTGGAGGTCGATCCGGCCTTCGCCGGCATGCCCGCGCCCCATGCGGATGCCTTCGCAGCCGTCGAAGCGTTCGAGCCCTATGTGGCCCGGCATCTGGAGCGGGGCGGCCGCCTCCACGACATTACCCGCCACATGCTTGGCTTGTTCTCGGGTCGCCCCGGGGCCCGGGCCTATCGCCGGCATCTGGCGACTCAGGCGATCCAGCCCGGAGCGGGGCTCGACGTTTATCGGGCGGCTGTCGCCCTGGTACGGCGTGGGGGGCGGGAGCGAGCGGCCTGAGCGCGCCCCTCTCTGCGCGCATGGCTCTCCGAACGCCTCGGCCCTGGTGAAGGTGGACAAGGGATGTGGGGGACCGCCATTGTGCGGCCTCCTGTGGCATCTTCCCGCCCTCCGGCGGAACGGATGCCCTCCCCCACCTCATTCCGCTTCGCCGCCTCTGGCCCTTGCGGCCCCCGCCGGCGCGCGAACAGGCCATGTCCGACGGCACCATGCTCGCCAACCTTTCTTCCATCTCCTGGCACGATCTCGGCTTTCTGGCAGTGGCCCTGGCCGCCGGCGGGATCATTACGGGTCTGCTCGCAGGGCTGCTCGGGGTCGGCGGCGGCGCTGTCATCGTGCCGGTCCTCTATGAGGTGTTCGGCTTTCTCGGGGTGGATGAATCGCTGCGCATGCAATTGTGCGTCGGCACGTCGCTGGCGATCATCGTGCCCACCTCCATGCGGTCCCATTCCGCCCACAAGGCCCGGGGCGCCGGGGTGCCGGGGGTGCTTGAGACCTGGCGGGTGCCGGCCATTCTGGGAATCATCGGCGGCAGCGCCATTGCCGGGTTCGCCAACGGCAAGGTGCTACAGATGGCCTTCGTGGTGATCGCCCTCCTCATGGCCACCAAGGCGCTGTCCGGGCGCGCCGACTGGCGGATCGCCGACCAGCTTCCGGGCAAGCCGGCCATGTGGGGCTATGGCTTCTTCATCGGCCTCGCCTCCTCGCTGATCGGCATCAGCGGCGGCGGGCTCTCCACAATGGTGCTCACCCTTTATGGGGTGCCGATCCGTTCGGCGGTGGCCACCTCGGCGGGGATCGGCATGCTCATCCCCATTCCCGGCATCATCGGCTTTGCCATTGCCGGCTGGCCGCATATGGACGAGCTGCCACCGCTGTCCATCGGCTATATCTCGGTGATCGGCTTTTTGTTCATGGCGCCCATCAGTTCTCTGGTGGCCCCCTACGGAGCGCGCATCGCCCATGCCTTGCCGCAGCGTGGGCTTGAGATCGGATTCGGCGTGTTCCTGCTGCTCATGGCCGGACGCTTCCTGATCGCCTCGCTGTGAGCCGAAGGAGGGCTACCA
Source organism: Aquabacter sp. L1I39 (assembly GCF_017742835.1). Lineage (GTDB taxonomy): Bacteria > Pseudomonadota > Alphaproteobacteria > Rhizobiales > Xanthobacteraceae > L1I39. The sequence goes on along the minus strand of NZ_CP072392.1, from coordinate 2,758,050 downwards.
CGTGCGGCTGAAACCGGCGGTGATGGAGCGATTGATCTCGCTGCCGGTGTCCGCCAGCGTGGTGGTCAGAACCACCGGCCCAATGAGCGGCTGCCGTGCACTGACCGAGGGCAGCCACGCGCGCTCTGCGCTGTTCAGGCCCGCCGAGAGCGACAGGCGGGTGCCCGTAGCGCCGAGATCCAGATGAACGGACTTGTCGGTGGACCAGGTCTGCGATCCGCTCTCCATGACGAAGGCGTAGGAATCCGAGAAGCCGACTTTCAATTGTGGCGCAAGCTCGATGTCTCGGCTGAAGGCGCTCTCGATCTTGCGCTGATCCTGAAAAGGATCGAGGCGAAGGGTGAGGCTGCTGGCGTCCCAGGGTAGCGCACCGGTCGGCAGGTTGAAGCGCGCCCAGGCGGCGGCATCGGAAGAGCCGAGACTTCCCGGCAGCACCGCCCCTGCCGGCAGCACGCTGCGCTGGGAGGCCAGGGACATGTCGAGCCCAAATTGGGTCCAGTCGAAAGAAGAGAAGTTGCCGGTCACGGCGACGCCGCTGCTGCCGTCGAAATGCTCCGAACGGCTCACGCTGGTCGTGAGCTCCTGGGCGGCCACGATGGGCGCGGGGAACACGAGCAGTCCTGCCAGCAGGCCGTTGAAGGCAAGGATATGGCTTGGAAGAGTGCAGGCGCGCAATGGCATGGGCTCTCCGATAAACGGGTACATACGCGGGGCGCCTCCCTCGCCGAAGCGAAGAGTGCCGTGCCTCGCGCTCCCCCCGGAGCCCCCGACCAAATCAACCGGGAAGACCTTAACGTCCCCTTTCCGCAATGCAACAGGAAGTCCGGTCCGCCCTGTGGAACCCACATGCGCCTCCGGCATGCCTTCGGGTTCGGACGCTCTCGGGGGTGGCTTGTTACAGGACCTCGCCCTCGCTATCCCGTTGAGACCGCTCCGGAGGGGGCAGCGCCAGGGGCGCACCGAGCGCCCCTTCACCAGAAGACCAGAAGCTGATTTCGCGATCGGTCCGCCAGGGCCGATCGGATCGGGCTCAAGGGAGAAGGCCTGATGACGCCGACCACATCGCAGACCGCCGACCCCGTCCACGCCTTGCTGGTGCGCATCGCCGATGCGCTCGACCGCATCGCGCCGCCGCGCATTCCCACACCCGATTTCGAGGTGGCCGACGCCTTCGTCTGGCAGACCGAGCCGCCGCGCTTTTCCCCCGTCCCCCATGTGAACCGCGTGGACATGGACCTGCTCCAGGGCATCGACCGGGTGCGAGACCAATTGGTGGAGAATACCGAGCGCTTCGCCCGCGGGCTGCCGGCCAACAATGCCCTCTTGTGGGGCGCCCGGGGCATGGGCAAGAGCTCGCTCGTGAAGGCATCTCACGCATACATCAACGGCAAGCGCGCGGCGGAAGGCGCCGCCTCTCGCCTGAAGCTGGTAGAGATCCATCGCGAGGACATTGAGAGCCTGCCGATCCTCATGTCGCTGGTGCGGGCTTCGTCACATCGCTTCATCGTCTTTTGCGACGATCTCTCGTTCGATGCCGACGACACCTCATACAAGTCCCTGAAGGCGGTGCTGGAAGGCGGCATCGAGGGCCGGCCGGACAATGTGATCTTCTACGCCACCTCCAACCGCCGCCACCTCCTGCCGCGGGACATGATGGAGAATGAGCGCTCCACCGCCATCAATCCCGGCGAGGCGGTCGAGGAAAAGGTCTCGCTCTCCGATCGCTTCGGGCTTTGGCTGGGCTTCCACAAGTGCAGCCAGGACGAATATCTGGCCATGGTGGCGGGCTATGTGGCCCATCACGGCCTGAACGTGGATGAGGCCACGTGGCGCCCACAGGCGCTCGAATGGGCCACCACGCGCGGCGCACGCTCCGGCCGCACAGCCTGGCAGTTCGTGCAGGACCTCGCCGGCCGCCTCGCTTTGCCACTCAAGGCTGCGGAATAAGCGGTTCGGGAAAAGGTTCAGGAACCACACTTAAGGCATTGATAAAAAAGAAGGCCCGCGAGATCCGCGGGCCTTCTGACGTTCGGGGGCGCGGCCAGAGCCGCCTCGGGGCTGATCAGTTCTTCGTCACCACGCAGTCGCCGCCCTGGGCCCGCAAATTGTTGCAGAGCGAGATGGCATCGTCACGGCTGGCGAAGGGGCCGACCTGGGCCCGGTAATACACGCCCTTGTCGCCGAGGTCCGCCTTGCGGACAGTGGCCTTGTAGTTCCCGAGCAGTTGCGGATAGCGGCCCTGCAGCACCTTCCAGGACCCCAGCGCATCCGCTTCGGATTTCTGGGAGGAGACCTGCACCACATAGCCGCCAGACGCCGTGGCCTGGGGCGGCGTGGCGTTGGCCTGGCCAGCGCTGGCCACCGGTATGCCGGCGCCATTGGTGGGCATGGTGGCCACGGGCGTCGGCGTGGGGAGGCCCGTGGGCGCCGGGTTCTGGGTCGGCGCATAGGCGGTGGGCGCGACGCCGGTCGCGGGGGGCACGGAGACCGGGGAGGCGGAAGCCACCACCGTTCCATCGGCGCGTACTGCGACGGTCCGTACCTTCTTTGGCTCCGTGGCGTTGGCCGGCGCGGCCGCCGGAGCCCCGGCCGCCGGCGGCGCGGCGGCGGCAGCGGCATTCACGTCGACCGGCTGCTCCTCGCGCGGAACCACCTTTTCCTTACCCGGCTGGGCATTGCCCACCCGGTCATAAATCAGCTTCTGGCCATCGCCGCCGGGCGCGCCCTCGGGCGAGGGAGCCGCCACCTTGGTGGGCGTGGAATCGGCCTTGATGACCGGCGCATCGCCACCGGAGGCGCTGACGGTTCCGGAGCCCGAACCGCCCATCCGATAGGCGAAGATCCCGGCCGTCGCAGCAACGCCAAGGCCAATCAGGCAGGCCACTGCGATGAGAGCGGTGCGACCACGGCGCCGACGTGGCTCCTCGTCATACACCTCCTCCCCGTGAGGAGGCATGTAGCCTTCCTCGTCATAAGTCGGGTCGTAGGCGTCATCATACTCGTCATAGGCCTCGTCGCTCTTGGCGCCATAGGCATAGCCGGCAGCCTCGTCCTCACGGGCGGGGGCAGCGCGCCCCTGCGGCGCATAGGCGGGCTGGGCATATTGCGGTTGGCCATAAGCCTCGCCGCCTTGCGCCCCACGCGCAACCGTCGGCTCTGGCGCGTAGGAGGGCGCGGGCGCTTCCGCCGCGCGGCGGGCGGCCAGCGAGCCATATCCCTGACGCACGGCGGTGCGCGGATCTTCAGCCCCGGCATTGGGGTCATACGCCGGGCGCACGATGGTCGGCTCAGGCGCTCGCGGGCGCTGAGTCAAGCCTTCTGTGCCGTAGGGTGCAGGCGCCTGCGGCGGGAGGGTCGCCTCCCGTCCACCATTGGTGCGCCGTCCCGGCTGCCAATCCTCGAACCGACGCTCCACCGGTGGCGAGGCCGGCGCGCGGGTGGGCGCATCGCTTCGGGGGACGCGGAGCCGGGTGGGCGGTTCAGGCTGCGGCGGGGGTGCGCGGGACACCTCCGCAAAGTCGGCGAAAGGATCCTGGTCGCCGATCATGCGGGCCAGTTCGGCGAGAGCATCCTCGGCGTCGCGCACGTTTCCACCAGGCGCCCGCGCGCCTGGCGCGGAGCCGGTCAGATCGTCGCGCCGGGAGCGGAAGCTGCTTTCGTCGCCCATATCGCCTCGAAGGTGTCCGTTGAACCCATGATCGGCGCGCAAAACGTCAGGAGGACGATAACACCACTCCCCGACACCGCCGTCACTTCATTTCTTCGACCGCCTCGACTCCCAGCAATGTCAGACCGGAAGCCAAGACCGCAGCCACGCCATGGACCAATGCCAGCCTGGCGATGGTCAATGCTCGATCATTCTCGATAATGAAGCGTAAATGAGGCAGGTCTTTGCCCCGGTTCCACTGAGCATGGAACTCGCTGGCCAGCTCGTGCAGGTAGAATGCCACGCGATGAGGCTCGCGCGCCACCGCTGCCTGCTCGATGAGACGGGGCCAGAAGGCCAGCTTCATCTGCAGCCCCACCTCGCCCGAATCATCCAGCGCCTTCAGATCCCCGAGCGCATAGGCGCCTCGGCCCTCCGGCAGGTCCGGGAAAGTCTCGCGCGCATTGCGCAGGATCGAATGGGCCCGGGCATGGGCATATTGCACGTAGAAAACCGGATTTTCCCGCGACTGCTCGATCACTTTGGCCAGATCGAAGTCGAGCGGCGCGTCATTCTTGCGGAACAGCATCATGAAGCGCACCGCGTCACGGCCCACCTCGTCCACCACCTCGCGCAGCGTCACGAAGGAGCCGGCCCGCTTCGACATGCGCACGGGCTCGCCATTGCGATAGAGCCGCACCAGCTGGCACAGTTCGATGTCCAAGGTGGCCTGGCCGGCGGAGACGGCCTTCACCGCCGCCTGCATGCGCTTCACATAGCCGCCATGGTCGGCGCCCCACACGTCGATCATCCGGCGGAAGCCGCGATCGAACTTGTCCTTGTGGTAGGCGATATCCCCGGCGAAATAGGTGTAGCTGCCGTCGGACTTCACCAGCGGCCGGTCCACGTCGTCGCCGAAGTCGGTGGAGCGGAAGAGAACCTGCTCGCGATCTTCCCAATCCTCGATGGGCGCGCCCTTGGGAGGAGCAAGACGCCCCTCATAGACCTCGCCCGTGCGGCGCAGCTGCTCGATGGTCAAGCCCACCCGGTCCGTGCCGGTGGTCAAGGAGCGCTCCGAGAAGAAGACGTCGAAGGAAATGCCCAGCGCCGCCAGGTCGTCGCGGATCATCACCATCATCGCGCCGATGGCGAAGCTGCGGAAAATGGGCAGCCATTCGCTTTCCGGCGATTCCAGATATTCGGGTCCGTGGATGCGCGCCATTTCCTGGCCCACCGGCACCAGATAGTCACCGGGATAAAGCCCGTCGGGGATCTCGGCGACCTGCCCCGTGACGGCCTCGCGATAGCGCAGATAGGCCGAGCGGGCGAGCACGTCGACCTGGGCACCCGCATCGTTGATGTAATATTCCCGGGTAACCTTGAAGCCGGCAAAAGCGAGCAGCGCGGCCAGCGCATCACCGAACACCGCGCCCCGGCAATGGCCCACATGCATGGGGCCGGTGGGGTTGGCGGAGACATATTCCACATTCATCGGCTCGCCCGCTCCGAACTGGGACCGGCCGAAATCGCCGTCCGCACGCAGGAGTGCCGCCAGCACCTGGGACCAATAGCCCGGCACCAGGGTGAGATTGATGAAGCCCGGTCCGGCCACGTCCACCTTGGCGACGCCGGTCACCGCCTCCAGCCGCCCTGCAATGAGCACCGCCAGATCGCGCGGCTTCATGCGCGCATCCTTGGCGAGCACCATGGCCGCATTGGTGGCGAGGTCACCATTGGCGGCATCGCGCGGGGGCTCCACCACCACACGCGTCAGGTCGAGCCCTTCGGGCACGACGCCTTCCCGGGCCAGATCGGCGAGGACGACCCGCACGTGATCGGCGAAGATGGCATAAACGTTCATGAGTGCTTCCAGCGCGATGAGGGCAGCGGCGCCTAACGCAAATCCGGCGTCAAGTCAAAGAAACGGGCATGCTGGTCGAGCGCATAGCGGTCGGTCATGCCAGCGATATAATCGGCCACGCGGCGGGTCAGGCGCGGGGTATCGGAGGGATCGAGGTCCTGCGCCCAGCCTTGGGGCATGTCCCCCGGATGGGCCACGAAATGCCCGAACAGGTCGCGGATCACGCCTTGGGCATCCTGCATCACGGTCTCGACGCGCCGATGGCGATACATGTGCGGAATGAGGAAGGCCTTGATGGCCTCCTCGTCCCGCCGCATACGGGCGCTGAAGCCGACGATGGGCCGGCCGAGGTCGCGCACCGCCGCCACGTCAGACAGTTCTTCCACCTCGGCTCGCGCCTCGCTCTCCTGCACCACATCCTCGATGAAGCGGGTGATGACGCGCCGCATCACCTCATGGGCGGTGCGATTGCGATCGAGCCCCACCCAGCGGGTGCGCACCTCCTGGAGCGCCTCCCCCACCACCGGCAGGCCGGCGAGGTCGTCCAGCGAGAACAGGCCGGCCCTCAGCCCGTCGTCTATGTCATGCACGTCATAGGCGATGTCGTCGGAAATCGCCGCCACTTGGGCCTCCGGCCCGGCATGGCTCCACAATTCCAGGTCCTGGAAGGCGGAATAGGTGGCAATGGCATGGGGCAGGCCAGCCGCATAGCGGCCAATGCCCCGGCCCTGCCGGTCAGTGAGCGGACCATTGTGCTTGGCGATGCCTTCCAGGCTCTCCCAGGTCAGGTTGAGGCCGTCAAAGGCCGCATAGCGGCGCTCCAGGCGCGTCACCACGCGCAGCGACTGGGCATTGTGGTCGAAGCCGCCATGGGCCTGCAGACATGCATTGAGCGCCCGCTCGCCAGCATGGGCGAAGGGCGGATGGCCGAGATCGTGAGCGAGCGCCAGGGCTTCCGCCAGATCCTCGTCCAGCCCCAGAGCGCGCGCGATGGACCGGGCCACCTGCGCCACCTCAATGGTGTGGGTGAGGCGCGTGCGGTAATGGTCGCCTTCGTGATAGATGAAGACCTGCGTCTTGTGCTTCAGCCGCCGGAACGCGGTAGAATGGATGATGCGGTCGCAATCGCGGCGGAAGGGGCTGCGCGAATCGTCGGTCTCGGTCTGAAGGCGTCCCCGGCTGGTGCCCGCATGGCTCGCCCAGGCCACCCGGGGCCTGCCGCCTGAAACCGCCATGCCTGCGCCCCTCTTTAACTCTTCGGCGGGCGCACTTAACTATCTAGGAGGTTCAGGATCAACCGTCCTGTCGTCCCTTTTCGCGCAAGGATCGCCCCAGTGGATACCGCCACCTCGTCCGTCATCGTCACCGACAGCGCGGCCCGTCGCATCAGCGAGATTCTCGCCGGCGAGGCCCCCTCCTCCGCCTTGCGGGTCTCGGTGGAGGGCGGGGGATGCTCCGGCTTCCAGTACAAGTTCGATGTGACCGCCGAACGGGCCGCCGATGACGTGGTGATCGAGAAGGACGGTGCCACCATTCTCGTGGACCCGGTTTCCCTCGACTATCTCTCCGGATCGCGCATCGATTTCGTGGACGACCTGATCGGCGCGTCCTTCCGCATCGACAATCCCCACGCCACCGCCTCCTGCGGTTGCGGCACCAGCTTCTCGCTTTGAGTTAAGCCCGGGCGTGCCCCGCCCGGGCCACCCGCCTCAAAAGCGGAAGGGCAGGCCTTTCGGCCATGCATCCTTCATGCAAGGGAAGAGGCGTTCGGTGCGGGCGACGATCACAAGATCGGGTCGGAAACGCATCACGTCCCTGAAATTGAAGTCGCACGAGCCGAACGTGGTGCTGCTGAAATGCATCCACGCAGCCTCCGACACCGGAGTGAAGGCGAAGAGCCGCGTCCACACCCCCACCGTGAAGGAATCGCCAAGCACGATCACGCGCGGCCCTTGGTCCGAATACTTGACCACATACGGATCGAAGGCACGGTGCTGATGATGGGCGGTGACACCCGGCATGGGCAACTGAGGCTGCTCGGGCTTCAAGTTCAGATGCTGGTTCTCGTCCGGCAGCGGTGGCGCCCGGCGTAGCAGGCGGCCCAGGTCTCCCAGCCCGTAGGGCTCCATGGGGCCAACCACCTCGTCCAGATTCACCTGCCAGTCGGGATGCCCCGCAGCCACCATGGTGGCGTTGAAGGCGACCACGGAACTCTTGTGGGTCCAATGGGTGTCGTTGGCGAGATAGCGGCGCGGGGCCGGCGTTTCCCGCAGCACCTTGCGCAGGTCCACGGCCGTGATGCCGTCTGCCTTCAGGGTGTCGAGCATCATGGAATATTCGGTGTAGGGCACCGGATACTTGTCCTGCCACTCGGGCAGCTCGGCCAGATCCACCGACTGTGCATTGGGCGGAATGGCGACAACGAGCTTCGCGCCCAACGGCTCCAGATGACGCTGGAGGACTGCCATCAGCGCCGTGAAGCGCTCCACGGCCCCCTTGCGGATGAGAATGCCTGCGGATTGCTCGGCACTCTGCTGGAGGGTGGTGAAGAGCTGGCCATTGCGGCCGAAATAGATTGGGCGGATGTCCTCGGACCCGAACGCCTCCCGCACTTCCCGCCGCGCCATGGGCAAGGTGGCGCGGAAGCCGAAATTGTCCTGGAAATAAAGGCCAAGGCGCTGAAGTTTGCCGTGCCACTGCTGGTACCAGGGGGCGTTCGGCGGCTTCACGCCGCCGCGCCAGATGCCCCGGCCGGCGGGATCGGGAATGAGGTTGCTGAGCAGCAGGGCCACCAGGACGCCGACCACCAGCAGGCCCATATAGCGGCGATGAGAAGCCAGGAGTGTCATGGCGTCAGAACCGGTAATAGAGGAAGGGTGCCGGCAGGCCGCCGCCGATCCACAGGACCGACAGCACCATCACCGCGAACACCATCGCGTAATCGGCCACCGCAGCGACCGGCTTCAGCCCGCCGGACAGCCGCAGGCGCGGCCATTTCCACAAGCCGATCAGGCCGCCGACCACGAGGGCCGCAATGGTGATGGGCTGGACCGAGAAATGCATGGACACCGTGATCCCGCCAAAGCCGTTCAGGCCCAGAAGGCCGCGGAACATGTCCATGGCGCCCTCGAAGGTCTCCGCGCGGAACCAGACCCAGCCGCTGAACACCACCAGCAACGTATAGACGTGCGCCACGGCACGCGGCGCGGCATCCAGCCAGCGCTTGAGGCCGGCCCGCTCGATCACCAGGAAGCTGCCGTGATGCACGCCCCAGATGATGAAGTTCCAGCTGGCCCCGTGCCACAGGCCGCACAGGACGAAGACGGTCCATAGATTGAGATAGGTGCGCGTGGGGCCGCGCCGATTGCCGCCCATGGTGATGTAGACATAATCGCGCAGCCAGGAGGACAGGCTCATATGCCACCGGCGCCAGAAGTCGGTGATGGAGAGCGCCGCATAGGGAATGCGGAAGTTGCGCGGCAAGGTGAAGCCCACCATGACGCCCAGACCCACCGCCATGGCGGAATAGCCGCCGAAGTCGAAGTAGATCTGCATGGCGTAGGAATAGACGGCGAGCCACGCCTCCGTGAAGGCCGGCGCGGTATTGCCGTCGAACACCACGTCAACGATGCGGGCCACCTCGTCGGCGATCAGCACCTTCCAGGCCAAGCCCAAAGCGAAGATCCGGGCGCCAGCGGAGAAGCGCCCCCAAGTGGTGCGCCGCTGGTTGAGCTGACGGGCGACGGTGGAATAGCGGACGATGGGGCCGGCCACCAATTGCGGGAACATGGTCATGTAAAGCGTGAACTGGGCAATATCCCGGTTCGCACGCACCCGCCCCTTATAGATGTCCGCAATGTAGGAAATCGCATGGAATGAATAGAAGGAAATTCCGAGCGGAAGGCCAATCTGCGGAATAGGAATATGCCACCCGAGGGGCGAGATCAGGGCATCGATGTTCTGGATAAAGAAGCCAGTATATTTGAATACGCCCAGCAGCAACACGTTGAAACTGACAGCAATGATCAGGATGCGCTTGCGCTGCAAGCCTTCGCGCCCGTCAATCAACAACGCCAAGCGATAATTGATGAAAATCGAAATGAGAAGAAGAATTAGGTGCGGCGTATAACCCACTGAATAGAAAATCAGCGAGAAAGTTACGAAAATTGCGTTTCGTAACTTCATCGACTTGACTGAATAGTACAAGATCAAGAAGAGCGGCAGAAAGTAGAATAGAAACTGTATGGATGCGAACGTCATGCCGCTGCGGAGACCTCGGAGACAGAAACACACCGGCAATGCCACTGTTTCGCCGTCGCGGCAAGAGCGGCGTGTGTTTGCCTTTATCACTTTTGATCATATGCTCGCGGCCGTCTGAGAGGGTCCCATGCGCATCGCCACCTGGAACGTCAATTCCGTCCGCCAGCGCCTCGACCATGCGGTTGCCTGGCTCAAGGAAGCCGAGCCCGACGTGGTGTGCCTCCAGGAGATCAAGTGCCAGACCGAAGCCTTCCCCGCCGATCCCTTCGAGGCGCTCGGCTATAATGTGGTTGTCCACGGGCAGAAGACCTTCAACGGGGTCGCCCTCCTGTCCAAGCTGCCGCTGGAGGACGTGACGCGCGGTCTGCCCGGCGATGACGGGGACGTACAGGCCCGGTTCATCGAGGCGGTGGTCTCCACCAAGGCGGGGGTGGTGCGCGTGTGCTGCATCTATCTGCCGAACGGCAACCCGCCGCAGACCGAGAAGTATGATTACAAGCTCGGCTTCATGTCCCGGCTCAAGGCCTTCGCGCGCAGCCGCCTCGCCTTGGAAGAGCCGCTGATTCTTGCCGGCGACTTCAATGTGATTCCAGAAGCGCGTGACGCGGCCGACCCGTCCGCCTGGACGGAAGACGCTCTCTATCTGCCGCGCACCCGGGCGGCCTTCCGCGACATCGTGAATCTGGGGCTGACGGATGCGCTGCGCGCCACCTCCGACGCCGAGCGCCTCTTCACCTTCTGGGACTATCAGGCGGGCGCCTGGCAGCGGGACTTCGGCATCCGCATCGACCACCTGCTCCTGTCCCCCCAGGCGGCCGATCGGCTGATCGCTGCCGGTATAGACAAGCATGTGCGCGCCTGGGAGCGCCCGTCCGACCACGTTCCCGCCTGGATCGACCTCAAGATCGCCGCGTGAGCTCCGCGCGGGCCGGCGCCCGCGAAGGGGCCGGCCACACCGCTCACAAGCTGAATTCGGGTCCCTCATAGCTGGTGGGCACCACGATCTTTCCGCTGGCAATGTCGGCCGTATAGGCCAGGATCACGCCCCGAACCGCCTCCGGCACATCGGGGGCCATGGCGAGGCGGACGGCGCTGCCATTGGCCACCCCCAGCCGCACATGCTGGCCCGGCACCAGCCGGCCGGAAAGCGCTGCGGTCACGCCATCGGACATGGCGACAGACACGTCCGCTATGGCGCTGGCAATGAAGACATCGGGCGCCACCGGCACCCAATCCCGCACATTGCCGATCTGCTTGATCTTTTTCTCCCGGCAGGCGGCGATGGCGCCGGTGCGGCCGGCATTGAGCATGGTGAAAATGATGTCGGCGCCCGCGTCCGCTTGCGCCACCGTCACCTTCGCCGCCAGCGCGGCGTCGTCCTGCTCGCCGCAGAACGTGGTGAGCAGCTTCACGCCGGGCTTGGCATGGGCCACACCTGCTGCATAAGCCGCCCTGCCCTTCAGGCCCGGCGGCACGCGAATGCCGGAAATGTGGCCGACCACGCCCGTCTTCGTCATCAGGGCCGCCGCCGCACCGGCGAGCCAGGCGGACTGCTCCTGAAGCACCTCGTAGCTCGTCAGATTGGGACCCTCGACACCGCCCTGGATCACCAGGAACTGGATCTGCGGCTGCTCGGCCGCCACGATCCTGGCCGCCTCGTTACATTGCCCGCCATGGGCGGCAATCACAGAGGGTCCTTGCGCCGCGATCTGGCGCAGGGCCGCCACCAGTTCGTCCTTCTGCGGGCGAACGCCATCGATGATGACGGTCTGCGCTTTCATCTCCCGCGTGGCGCTCTCAAAGCCCGCAAAGCCGGCCTGCATGAAGCCGCCATCGTCGCGGCGGCCAGGCAGCAGAAGGCCCGCTTTGGACGCGGCGTCCTGCGCCCGAGCGGCAGAAATGGGCAGAAGTCCGGCGGCGAGACAGGCGCCACTGGCAGCGAGAAAACGGCGGCGATTGGTCAGCATCATCAATACCCCTCCGGCACCTTCAGGCGCCATTTCCTTTGGGGCATTATGGGGGGCCTTCGCACCTGCACAAGAATGGAAAGATCGCACTGCACAGCAGAACGGCGAGGCGCAAGGACGCCGTCAGCGTTGGGCCGTCTTCAGCCACTGCTCCAGGTAGCGAAGCGCCTGGGCCCGCTCGTCCGGCGTGGCATCGGCAAAGGCGTCGTCATAAAGATCGACCACCCACTTGTCCTCGGGACCCGCAGCCGAATCGCGCGCCAGCGTCAGCCACATGAGGCCGCGGGCACCCTGACGGGGAATGCCGTTCTCGCCACGGAAGAGCATGTGGCCGAGCACCGCCTGGGCCTCATACTGCCCCTTCTGGGAAGCGAGGATGAGCCAGCGGGCGGCCTGCCGGGGGTCGCGATTGACCCCCGTCCCATCCAGATAGAGCTTGGCCAGGCGATACTGCGCCACGGGGTCGCCGAAATAGGAGGCGGCATAGGCATACATGTCGCGCGCGCGCGACGGATCCTTGCGCACCCCCGTATTGGGGATGCCCACCAGGTAATAGCCGCCCAGCGCAACGAAAGCGCTGGCCACGAACCGGGCCTGCGGCGTGCCAGGATAGTCATCGGCGTGAGAATTGGCGACACGGCTGAAATACTCAAAAGCCTTCAGATCGTCACGCTTGACGCCGTCCCCGTCCGCATACATGCGGCCAAGCTTCCACTGCGCGGCGGGGTGGCCCTGGTCGGCAGCATAGCGCAGAGCGTCGATGCCCTTGGCTGTCTGACCGAGGCGCAGCGCCTGGGTTCCCGTGCGGAACGCCTCGTCCACCGGTCGAACGGGAGGCGCCAGGGGCACATTGGCGGGCGGCGTCAGGGAGCGGCCCACCTCGTCGCTCGGCTGGGCACTGCCGTCGAAGGCATGCGCGGCGCCAGAGAGGCCTGCGCCGACGAGAAGCGCCGTTACCGCCAGTCGAGCCGCGACGCTGCCACCCGGCAAGCGCTCGCGAAGCCCGCGCAGCGTCAGGGAGGAACGGAACATCGGAATGCGGCGACTGGCGTTCATGATGATGGCAGGTTCCCACGCCCGCCGGGCAAGAACAGGGCCGAGCCGAGGCCGAGCCATGGAATCTCCGGGGCGATCCGTCGCCCGGATGTCCGGCTTTCCGCCCCTTATGGTCCCGCTCCACACCATCCAAAATACCTCTGGGCGCCACCGCCGCCGCCACAAGGGCGTTCGGTTCAGCACGCGTCCTTCGATTTCATTATGTTTTGAGGCGGGATCGTGGCGCTTCCTAGAGGGAGGGCCGCCTTCATTTCTGAAAGAGCCACAGTGTGTCTTCCCCGACACATTGATGTGCTACAGGATAGGCGGTGTTACTTCGTATCGCCCGCCAAAACATGGTAAATGCCTAGTAATGCATCAATCGTCGTCGTGACTTTCAGCGGCGGCGCCCTTCCTTCTGGGAAACCTGAATGTCCGACAAAGGTTCTGTCGCCGAGGTCTTTCGGGCCTTCCTTGCACTTGGCCTAACATCATTCGGTGGGCCGGTTGCCCATCTTGGATATTTCCGCGAGACTTTCGTCATTCGGCGCCGCTGGCTGTCAGATCCCGACTTTGCGGACTTGGTGGCGCTCTGCCAGTTCCTGCCCGGCCCCGCCTCCAGTCAGGTGGGGTTCGCGCTCGGCGTCATGCGTGCGGGAAGCCTTGCCGGCGGCATCGCAGCCTTCATTGCCTTCACCTTGCCCTCGGCCCTGGCGCTCTTGATATGTGGTTTCGGGATGGGCGCTCTCACCGACGATGCGCTGTCTGGCCTCATTCATGGCCTCAAGCTGGTGGCCGTCTCCGTGGTCGCCCAGGCGCTGTGGGGCATGGCGCGCACATTGGCGCCCGATGGACCGCGCGCCGGCATCGCGCTTGCCGGCCTTGCCGCGACGACCATCGGCGCGGGTGTCATGGGCCAGACGCTGTCCATCGCCGTCGGCGCGGCGGCAGGGCTTGTGCTCTGCCGGGGAGAAACGCCCCAACCGGTTGGCCACATTCACGTCCCCATTTCCCGCACCGTGGGCGCGAGCGCGCTGATCCTTGCCCTGGCGCTGCTGGTGGCCTTGCCCCTGCTGGCTCCCTTGGGCGGCCATGTGCTGGCCTTTTTCGAGGCCTTCTACCGCTCGGGCGCGCTGGTCTTTGGCGGCGGGCATGTGGTTCTGCCCCTTCTCCAGGCCGCCGTGGTCGAACCCGGCTGGGTGACGGCGCCGGACTTTCTGGCTGGCTACGGCCTCGCCCAGGCCGTGCCGGGCCCTCTCTTCACCTTCGCGGCCTATCTCGGCGCGGTCGCCCAACTGCCACCCAACGGCCTTGCCGGCGCGCTGATTGCCACCCTCGCCATTTTCCTGCCCGGCCTGCTCCTGGTCTATGGCGCGCTGCCCTTCTGGGATGCGCTGCGCAAGCGCCCCCTTGCCCAGGCGGCCATGCGCGGCGCGGGCGCGGCGGTGGTGGGGGTGCTGGCTGCCGCCTTCTATGATCCCGTCTGGACCTCCGCCATTGGCAATGGCCTCGACTTCCTTCTGGCAGCCGCCGGCTTCCTCCTCCTGACCATCTGGCGCGCGCCGCCCTGGAGCGTCGTGGCGCTGCTGGCGGCGGCCGGCGTCGCCTTGCACTGATCCCGCCGAAGAAGAAGGCCGCAGATCGCTCCGCGGCCTTCGTTCAATCTTCAGCCCAAATGGCTTGGCGACCCCGCTACACCGTCAACCGCTGGAAGACAATTGGGTGATGGCCGCCTGCACCTTGGCCTTGCGGGCGAGATATTCCTCGCGCTTCTCCCGCTCCGCTTCCACGACCTCTTCCGGCGCGCGGGCGACGAAGGAGGCGTTGGACAGCTTGCCATCGATGCGGGCCACTTCCTGGTCGAGCTTGCCTTCTTCCTTGCGCAGGCGAGCCAACTCGGCCGTGAGGTCGACGATGCCGGCCAGCGGTAGGGCAGCTACCTCTCCGCGCACCACCATCTGAACCGCCTCTGAGGGCATGGTCTCGGACACCGTCACCTCGGAAAGGCGCGCAAGGCGCCGCAGCGCATCTTCCCAGCCCTTGGCGCGGGCCTTCGTCTCGTCCGAGGCATTCACCAGCACGAGCGGGATCTGCGCGCCCGCCGGCACGTTCATCTCGGCGCGCACGGAGCGGATCTCGGTGACGAGATCCACCACCCAGCCCACCTCGGCCTCCGCATCCGGCGCCTCAAGGCCGGCCGTGTCCGGCCAGGATGCCAGGACAAGCAGCCCCTCGCGGGCCGGGCCATGTTCGCCCGTGCGCGCCCATAGCTCCTCGGTGAGGAAGGGCATGAAGGGGTGCAGCAGCTTCAGGGCGACATCGAGAACGAAGGCGGTGGCGGCGCGCACCTCGTCCTTGGCAGCCCCGTCGGGCCCGGAGAGGACCGGCTTTGCCAGTTCCAGGTGCCAGTCACAGAACACGTTCCACAGGAAGCGATAGACCGCGCCCGCCGCATCATTGAAGCGATAGGCCTCGATGGCAGCCGTCACCTCGCTGGTGGCCCGTGCCGCCTCGCCGATGATCCAGCGGGCGAGCGTGCCCTCCACAGCGGCCGGGTCGAAGCCCGCCACGCGCTCGCAGCCATTCATCTGGGCAAAGCGAACGGCGTTCCAGAGCTTGGTGGCGAAGTTCCGGTAGCCTTCCACCCGCGAGGTGGCGAGCTTGATGTCGCGCCCCTGGGCCGCCATGGCGGCCAGCGTGAAGCGCAGGGCGTCGGCGCCATACTGGTCGATGAGGTCCAGCGGGTTGATGACGTTGCCCTTTGACTTCGACATCTTGGCGCCCTTCTCGTCACGGACGAGGGCGTGGATGTAGACGTCGTGGAACGGCACGTCGGGCATGAAGTGGAGGCTGAACATCATCATCCGGGCAACCCAGAAGAAGATGATGTCGAAGCCCGTCACCAGCACCGACGTGGGATAGAACTTGGCCAGCTCCGGCGTCTCGTCCGGCCAGCCCATTGTGGAGAAGGGCCACAGTGCGGACGAGAACCAGGTGTCGAGCACGTCCTCGTCGCGGGTGAGGAATTCCGCGCGCTTGTCGGCATCGTCGATGAGGGCCTGGGCCTCGTCGGGGGTGAGGTTTTCCTTCGCCACATTATGGGCAATGGCGGCCTCGAAGGCCTGGTCCTCGTCCAGCTCCACGAAGACATTGCCGAAGGGGTCGTACCAGGCCGGGATCTGGTGGCCCCACCACAATTGCCGCGACACGCACCAGGGCTGGATGTTCTCCAGCCACTCGAAATAGGTCTTCTCCCAATTCTTGGGCACGAAATTGGTGCGCCCCTCCCGCACGGCGGCGAGCGCCGGCTGGGCCAGGGTCTTGGCGTCCACATACCACTGGTCGGTGAGCCAGGGCTCGATCACCACCCCCGACCGGTCGCCATGGGGCACCATGTGGGTGTGGGGCTCGATGGTCTCCAGCAGTTCCAGATTTGTGAGGAGCTCGATGATCTGCTTGCGCGCGGCAAAGCGATCCGTCCCGGCCAGCAGGCCGAGGACGCCGCCAAAGTCCGGATCGTCCACATAGGCGTCGCGCCGCGCGAGATAGTCCTCACGAATCCCGGTGGGATCGATGCGGGCCTCCGCGTCGAGGACGTTGATCATGGGCAAGCGATGACGGCGGCCCACCTCGAAATCGTTGAAGTCATGGGCGGGAGTGATCTTCACCGCGCCGGAGCCCTTCTCGGGATCGGAATATTCGTCCGCCACGATGGGAATGCGCCGGCCCACCAGCGGCAGCACCACATGCTTGCCCACCAGGTCCTTGTAGCGCTCATCCTCCGGGTGAACCGCCACCGCCGTATCACCCAGCATGGTCTCGGGACGGGTGGTGGCCACCACGATGAAGCGGCCCGGCTCGCCCTCCACCGGATAGCGCAGGTGCCAGAGGTTGCCCTTGATCTCGGTGGGCTGGACCTCCAGGTCGGAAATGGCGGTCAGCAGCTTGGGGTCCCAATTGACCAGCCGCTTGTCCTTATAGATGAGCCCCGCCCGGTGCAGTTCCACGAACACCTTGAGGACGGCGCGGGAGAGCCCCTCGTCCATGGTGAAGCGCTCGCGCGACCAGTCACAGGAGGCGCCGAGGCGCTTCAGCTGGTTGACGATGGTGCCGCCCGATTCTTCCTTCCAGGCCCACACCCGCTCAACGAAGGCGGCGCGGCCCATCTCGCGCCGGCCCGGCTCCTTGCGCTCCATGAGCTGGCGTTCCACCACCATCTGGGTGGCGATGCCGGCATGGTCCATGCCCGGCTGCCAGAGCACATCCTTGCCCCGCATGCGCTCAAACCGCGCCAGCACGTCCTGGAGCGTGTTGTTCAGCGCGTGGCCCATATGCAGCGAGCCGGTGACGTTGGGCGGCGGGATGACGATGGAAAAACCGGGCGCGTCCTTGCGCTCGGGGCGGGAGCAGCGAAATGCCCCGGCCTCTTCCCAGGCCGTGGAGATGCGCGCCTCGACGGCGGCGGGATCGAAGACCTTGTCCAGCATGCGTGTGCTCCCCGGAGGGCTGCGCGCGGCCCTTCAGAATTGTGTCAGGGGCGCGTTAAAGCCGGACGGCGGCTCCGTCGTCAACGGGCCGCCGTCAATGAGGCAGGAAATGAAGGACGGAGAGATCAGCGCGCGTTGCGCGAAATCCGCTCGATCTCCTGGCGCACGAGGCGCTCGACCAAGTGCGGCAGGTTCTCGTCCAGCCAGGATTTGAGCATGGGCCGCAGGATCTCCTTCACGAGATCCTCAACCGTGCGTTCATGGGTGGGCAGGACGAGATCGCCCAGCGACTCGAAGGCCGCGGTCACGGCGGCATCCACCGAGGGAGAGACCAGGTCCTTGCGCCGGCCGCTGTCCGCGAACGGCCGAGAGGAGACGGGGTCCGCCTCGGCCGAGCGTGCGGTCGAGGGCCGTGTGGTGGACGCGTCTCGACCTTCGGCCCGGCGCGGCGCAGGTTGCGGCTGAGCGGAGGGAGAATAGGAGAAATCGGACATGTCTGGTGCCTCGCTCTGCGCCGGAGGGGCGGTCACAACGGCTTCCGCCGTAGGCTGGGTAAAGGAAACATCATCTCCAGCCACCGGGGCACCGGGGGCCGCCGCGTCCACGTCGTGCAGAGCGGTGGCCGGGTCCAAACCTGTTGCGCGCGGGCGCACCGGAACAGATGCAGCCGCCTTCCTGGCAATGGAATGGTCGTCGGAAATGATCCGGCGGATAGAGGCCAGGATCTCGTCCATGGACGGCTCTTGAGGCTTCGCGCTTGCGGACATGTCCCAACCCCGACCAGCGGTATCTCGGCCGGCGCGCCTCGCGACGCTGAACCGTTGGACACCAAATACTTAATCTTCCTTAACTATGGCATTGACCGGTTGGCGCGGAAACCCCTCGGGGGTCGCGATTCACAGACATGCTGAACAGGAAGCAGTTGAGGCACAGTCGTACCGCCACATGAGGCAAAGGTTTCAGGCGCGTTTCACTTCCCGCGCCCGAACCATTCTCCAACCGATGCGCCTATGACCCTAACGTCCAGGGGCACTCATCGCATAGCGGTGGAAGGCGCATGACGTCCGGCGTCATGCGCCTGGCAAATCACTTGCCGTCGGGGGTCCGCAAGCCGAACCAGCTGTCACGAACCTGATCGTAATGGACCTTGGGATTGTAGACCGGAACCTTGAGCGCAAGGTTCACCGCGTCCAGCTTGCCGATCACCGAAATCAGCGAATAGGCGGCGACCACCCGGTCGCGCTGCGCCTGCACGAGGGCGGACTTGGAATTGGTCAGATCGGTCTGCGCGTTCAGCACGTCGGTGGTGGTGCGCTGTCCCACCCGCCATTCCTCGCGCACGCCTTCAAGGGCCAGCGTATTGGCTGCCACCTGGGCCTGCGCCGCCTCGATCTGGGACTTGGCCGCCACCAGCGCACCCCAATACTGCACAGCATTGGTGCGCACAGCGTCCCGGTTCACATCCACCTCGATGCGCGCCTGACTCAGATATTCCTTCGCCTGACGCACGGCGGAATATTCCGCGCCGCCCTGATAGAAGGGAACGGTCAGGTTGAGCATCACGCCGGCGCCGGTCGCGCTGTCCACCGACTCGCTCTGGTCGTAGCTCTGGCTCAAGCTGCCCTGCACGCTCAGCACCGGCGAAAGGTTCGCCTCGGACATCCGCACCTGGAAATTGGCTGCATCCACCGCATATTGGGACGCAAGAACCGCAGGATGCTCCTTCGTGGCCACGGCCATCACGCCCTCGACGCTCGGCGGAATCTTCCGCTCGATGGCCGGCCCCGGAGAGGTCAGCTTGCCCGGCTCCACGCCGATCACCTGACGATACTGTGCCTTGTAGGAACTGAGATTGGACACCGCCTGGGCGACCGAATATTGCGCCTGGGCCACACGGGCCTCGGCCTGCGCCACGTCGGTGCGGGTGACCTCGCCGACGTTGAAGCGATCGCGGGTCGCCCGCAACTCCTGCTGCAACGCCGCCAAGTTCTGCTGTTGCAACTCGAGGAGCGCGATGCCCTGAATCACGTTCATATAGGCCGTGACCGCGTTGAGCATCACCGTCTGCTCGGTGTTGCGCAAGGTTTCGCGAGAGCCCTTCACCTGAGACTCGGCCCTGCGAGTGGTATTGGCGGTCAACAGGCCGTTGAAGATGGTCTGCGTGATGGTAAGGCTGTACTGGCGCGGCGTAAGCGTCCCGTCCTGCGACACACCCGAGGCAGTGCTGCGCGCATATTGCGTTCCGACGCTGACATTGCCCGACACATTGGGCCGATAGCCGGACAGGGCCTGCGGCACGTTCTCATCCACGGCGCGGGTTCCCGCGCGCTGTGAATTCAGGCTGGGATTGTTGATGTATGCCGCAGCAAGCGCCGCATCCAAGGATTGCGCAGACACATTGGAACTGAAGGCAGCAACCGTCACGGCGGTGACTGAGGCCAGCAGATAAATGCGTCGGCTCACTCGTGCCGCAAGCGACATATAAATCTCCCCGAGGGACGCAGACGTACTTTCCGACCCTCTCGCGAGGGAAGCGCACCGAACGAACATAGACAGGTGCCTCTGCTGAGGAAACCGACCGGTTCGATCCGAATGCGCTTTTCCACCAAGCGCGGCAGATGCGCCACAGGTGGACGGGGGGGCGACTTAAAACGTGAAGCGCGCGGGAGCGGCAAAACCCGGCAGGAGCGGGATGGCGGCGTTGAACACCACGCGCTCGCTAAGGCTCTCGCCCACCTTGGTGAACACAGCCGCGCGGCCGGCGCCGCCATGACCCACAACACCCACGAGGCGGCCGCCGTCCTTGAGCTGCGCCACCAGTGCGGGGGGAACAACCTCCATGGAGCCGTTCAGGAAAATGAGATCGTAAGGAGCTTCTGCGGCCCAGCCGGCATTCATCGGCCCCATCACCGCGGCCACATTGGCAAGGCCGAGGTCGGTGAGGGTGGCATTGGCGGCGGCCACGAAATCGGCATCGTCATCAAGCGCGACCACCTGCCCGCTCAGGCTGGCAAGCACAGCGGAGGAATAGCCGGTGGTGCATCCCACATCGAGCACCAGCTCGTCGGGCTGCACATCGGCCAATTGGACCAGCTTGGCGAGCACCATGGGCTCGACCAGAAAGCGCGGCGGCGTGCCATCCTTGCCGCTGCGCACCTGCAGGTCGTCATCGATATAGGCCAGGGACTTCAGGTGTCCCGGGACGAATCGCTCCCGGGGAATCGTCATCATCGCCTCGACGATCCGAAGGTCCGTCACGTCGTTGGTGCGGACCTGTCCGTCGACCATTCCCCGACGCAGTTCGGCAAAATCGATCATCTCAGCCCTCCGACCGTCACCCTGACGGCATACATCGTCCTGATGAGCCACACCGCATCGTGTTTTGCAAGCGCGAGACGGGGCCGGCGCGCCCTGCCCTTTCGGCATGCCGCGCCGGCCTGACACTCACTTCTTGCCGATATCGCCCACGCCGGCGACCATCAGCTGACGAAACAGCACATGGTCTCCCACGCTGAGCTTCTTGAAGCCGTCCTGCTCCTCAGGAACCTTCACGTCGAGCGAGTTGCCGGCCGGGCCGGTCAGCGTGACGGTCCGGGTGTCGGCCGCGATGGCGGTGATGGTGGCGGCGAACTCGCGACGGTCGGTCACGATGAAGCCGGGCTTTGCGCCCTTCGCAGCGGTGTCGAGCGTGCGAATGTCCGTCGGGGCGGGGACGCCGTCGCTCGGCGGGAGGACGGTGATCTCGGTCGCAACTTCCACGGCGGCCGCAACCGGATCACCCACCTTCACCTGGTCGAAGTTCTGCATTTCGGGGCCGGGCTTCAGGACCAGCGCATTGCCCTTCGGCCCCACCAGCGTGATGGTCCGGGACTTGGCGTCCACCGCGGTGACCTTGGCCTCGATGACGCTCTTGACCACGAAGCCCACCGCCAGAATCGGATCGGCGGCATAAGCCAAGGTCGGCGCGAGCATGAGAGCACCGGCCAGGAAGAGGTTTCGCAGTTTCATGGGCTGTCTCTCCTCAATTGCCGCCCATCGGGCGGTGCCCCTGCGTAGCCTCCGCTTGATGACGGTCGCAAGGCGGCAGATCAAAATCCCCGGATCCCGCGGCCTCGCAGGCAAAATTCGCCACCGAGGCCGCGCTCCAGCGCTGCCATCTGGTCCATGGCGGCCATTCCAGCCGGCCCATCCAAACTTGTGGCCGGCGAAGCTGGCCCCTTGCCCCCGCCCCTCCAGTGCTTTAAGCAGCGCGCTAATGGGGCCACGTGGCGGAGTGGTTACGCAGCGGACTGCAAATCCGTGCACCCCGGTTCGATTCCGGGCGTGGCCTCCATACGGCCGCCAAATCCTGCGGCCACTCGCGATCTGGTGAACTGAGTGCCGCGACGCATCTCTCGCCGCCCCCGAGCGCATAGAGCGACGATTCCGGCCCGCGCCAGTACCTGTTGCGAAGGGCCGCCGGACGGGCGGATGATTGTGAGGCACAGCCTGGGGCGTGCCCGGAGAAACCGATGACTTCTTCCCTTCTGGAGCGCCTGCGCGCGCGCGTCCTCAAAGACGAAAGCATGCGCGTCGTCTATCGCCTGTTCCTGTCGGACGGGACGAAGCACTGGAAGGGATATGCCGTCGCCTTCAGCTTCATGGGCCTGATGGCCGCCGCCACCGGCGGCATGGCCTATCTCATGAAGGGCGCCGTTGATTCGATCTTCGTGAACCCCACGGCGCAGGCGATCTGGGCCGTCGCCCTCATGATGATGTTCCTGTCCATGACGAAGGGCATCTCCGCCTATGCCCAGAACGTCGCCATGGCGCGCGTCGGCAACCGCATCGTCGCCGACAACCAGAAGCGAATCTTCGATCGCCTCCTCGGCAAGGAAGTGAGCTATTATTCACAGCATCACACCGCCGACATCACCATGCGTTTCACCATGGGCGCCGCCTCGGCCCGTGACGCGCTGAACCTGGTCATCACCTCCATCGGACGCGACTTCCTGTCGCTCATTGCGCTGGCTACGGTGGCGATCGTGCAGGATCCTTTCCTGGCGCTGATCGCCCTGATCGTGATGCCGGCGGCGGTGCTCGGAACGCGCAAGCTGATTCGCAAGGCCAAGCAGATCTTCAAGCGCGAATTCACCAGCGCCGTGAAGCTCAACTCGATCAATATCGAGTTCATCCAGGGCGTGAAGACGGTGAAGGCTTACACGCTCGAGCCCATCATGCGCGGGCGCGTGCACACCTTCATCGACGACGTGGAGCGCGCCTCCAACAACCTGGCAAAGACCCAGGCCAAGTCGAGCCCGCTGATGGAGACGCTGGGCGGCTTCGCCATTGCCGGCGTCATTCTCTATGCCGGCTACAACGTGGTGGTGCTGGGCAAGACGCCGGGCGAGTTCTTCTCCGTGCTCACAGCGCTGCTACTGGCCTATGAGCCTGCCAAGCGCCTGTCGCGCTTCCATGTGGACCTGGCAGGCATGATGGTCGGCGCCAACATGCTGTTCGAGCTCCTGGACGGCGATTCTCCCGAGAACGAGCCCGCCGACAAGCCGGCCCTTCCGGCGGGCCCCGGCCGCATCACGTTCGACGACGTGCATTTCGAGTACCGCAAGGGTGAGCCCGTGCTGCGCGGCATGGATCTCGTCGCCGAGCCCGGCCAGACCACCGCCCTCGTGGGCGCGTCCGGCGGCGGCAAGTCCACCGTCATCGCCCTTATCGAGCGCTTCTACACGGCAACGTCAGGCGCGGTGCGAATCGACGGCCATGACGTGACCGACTACACCCGCTCGTCTGTGCGTGCCGCTTCGGCGCTGGTGAGCCAGGACGTCTACCTGTTCTCCGGCACGGTGCGCGAGAACATCGCGTTCGGACGCCCCGGCGCCACCGAGGAGGAGATCGTGGCCGCCGCCAAGGCCGCGCACGCTCATGACTTTATCATGGGCTTCGAAAGCGGCTACGACACGCAAGTGGGCGAGCATGGCGCGCAACTGTCTGGCGGTCAGCGCCAGCGCATCGCCATCAGCCGCGCCTTCCTGAAGAATGCTCCCATCCTGCTCCTGGACGAGGCCACGGCGGCGCTCGACAGCGAGTCGGAGTATGAGGTGCAGAAAGCCCTGCTGACGCTCCAGAGCGCCCGCACGACCATCGTCATCGCCCACCGCCTCCAGACCGTGGTGCGCGCCGACAAGATCTGCGTGGTGGAAAGCGGCCGCGTGGTGGAAAGCGGACGCCACGACGAACTGATCGCCCGCCGCGGCCGCTACTACACCTTCTACCAGATGCAGTTCGCTCATGAGGCGAATGGCTCCGGTTCGGACGAGAATGGCCAACCCGCCCTTCTTTCCGCCTAAGTCATTGGGACTCCTAGGACTTTAACATCTCTGGCGCTACGTTACCCACAGGCTTCGCCTTTTTCGACCGCTTAGACACTTCACAAGGACCCAGGCGGTTGCTATATGGCGCGCCTCGCTGACGGAGCGCCTGATCCCCGGTAGCTCAGCGGTAGAGCAACCGGCTGTTAACCGGTTGGTCGCTGGTTCGAATCCGGCCCGGGGAGCCAACACGAGGAGAAAGGTCGTCCACCGACGCCTTTCTGCCTCTCCCGAATATCCTCCAGTGCGCCCTGCGCCTGGAGGATATTTCGTTTCAGCCCCCCTCCCGCCATTTTCCGGACGCGCAAGGTTTCGGCAAGGAAACGGGGCGATTATGGGTCTCTGGCGGTTGGACTGACCGTCCGTCACGTCCAACGCAAAATTGGCGCCTCACTTAAGGGAACATACCGGGACGCCACGCGATGAGACGGGAGACCTTTTCTCCTGCGGCGAGGCGATGCCATGGCACTGCAAATGGACCTTCCCCTTCCGCGCCCGATTCCCCTGGAAGATCGGGGCGCCACGGTGGTGACCCTCGATGACGCCGTCCACTTCCTGTGCGCGGCCGCCGGACGCGTGAAGTCCACCGCCCGGATTGAGCGCGCCACCGAGGCCGTCATGCACGCCGCGATCACCCACGCCCCGGAAGACCTGGAACGGGCAGCAAAGCGCCTCAAGAAGATCGCCAAGCGCTGCATGGATTCCTGAGCCGTACTCACCTGCCCGTGGAAGGCGCCGATGAGGCGCGGTACAGGCTGCGGGGGAGAGTCAGCCTGCGCATGGCTGGGGAGCGGGATGCGCGAGCGCAGACGTTGCGCGACGGCGGGCCGCAGGTGAAAATGATCTGCATCTTTCTCCACCGGTTCGGCCGTCCGCGTCGTCCCCTCTGTCCCACCTGAACAAACGCGCCCCGCGCGGGAGCGACATTCACCTCCGGCGCAGCTCCGGCCGGCGCCTGTCTGGGCGCCTGTCCCGCGCACCGGTTGCCAAGGCCTTTCGCGTCATGTCCGCCCCTCCCCCTGCGCTTTCCCTCCTATCCCGCCCGCTGGCTCTCATCGGACGACAGGGCACGCGCGCGGTGGCGGCCAGCGTTTTCGTAGGCCTCGCCCTGCCGGGGTTGGCGGCGCTGGCGAAGCCCTTCCTCCTGGCCTGCATCTTCGCGCTGCTGTCGCTCTCGTTCCTGCGCACGGATGCCACCGGCATGCGGGCGCGCCATCGCACCTCTGTCCTCGTCGCAGCGCTCATCTGGATCATGGGCATCCTGCCGGCCGCGTTCGGTGTCCTGGTGAGCCGCCTCTACCCGCCGCAGGATAACGGGCTCATGCTGGCCCTCGTGATGCAGGCGGCCGCGCCACCCATCATGTCGACGCCGGCCTTCGCTGCCCTTCTGGGCATCGACGCCACGGTCAGCCTCTCCGTCATGGTCCTGTCCATGCTGGTGACGCCCCTCACCGCCCCCGTGGTGGTGGGCGCTTTCACGGACGGGGCGCTGGCGCTCGATGGGATGGCGCTTGCCGTCCGGCTGGCGGTGGTGCTCGTGGGCACCGGCGTGGTGGGCTTCGGCCTGCGCTGGTGGCTTGGGCCGCCCAGGATCGCACGCATGCGCGACACGCTGGACGGGGTGAACGTCATTCTGCTGCTGATCCTGGCTCTGGGGCTTATGGACGGCGTCACCGCCCGCTTCATGGCCGATCCCTGGCTGGTGCTGGGGATGGCGGGGCTGACCTTCCTCATCTCGGCAGGGGCGATGCTGAGCACGCTGGTGCTCTTCCGCTGGGCCGGTCGGGGGCAGAACCTCATGCTGGGCTTTGCGGCCGGCCACCGGAACATCTCCCTGATGATCGCGGCCACTGGCGCGCTCCTGCCGGACAGCACCTGGCTCTATATCGCCGTCGCCCAATTCCCCATCTATCTCCTGCCCTTCTTGCTGCGCCCCCTGGCACGCCGCCTCGCGCCTCCCGCCCCAGGGCCCTGAGCGGGCGCATGCGTCCCGCGTGTGGGACCGATGCCGGGGCGCGCTGTCTTTGCGGCCCGTCATCTGCTAGAGCGCTGCGCAGACAAGCAAACCGCAAGAACCCTGGACGACAACAGCGATGATCCCCCGCTACAGCCGCGCCGAAATGGCCGACATCTGGTCTCCCGAGAGCCGCTTCCGCATCTGGTTCGAGATCGAGGCCCATGCGGCCGATGCCATGGCGGAGCTGGGCATTGTCCCTAAGGAAGCGGCCGCTCGCGTCTGGGAAATGGGCAAGGACGCCCAGTTCGACGTGGCACGCATCGATGAGATCGAGCGCGAGGTGAAGCACGACGTCATCGCCTTCCTGACCCACCTGTCCGAGATTGTCGGCCCCGAGGCGCGCTTCGTGCACCAGGGCATGACCTCCTCCGACGTGCTGGACACCTGCCTTGCGGTACAGCTCGCCCGCGCTTCGGATCTGCTGATCGCCGACGTGGACAAGGTGCTGGCCGCGCTGGAGCGCCGCGCCTTCGAGCACAAGCTCACCCCAACCGTGGGGCGCTCCCACGGCATCCATGCCGAGCCCACCACCTTCGGCATCAAGCTGGCTATCGCCCACGCGGAATTCCAGCGCGCCCGCGCCCGCCTGGTGGCCGCCAAGGCGGAAGTGGCCACCTGCGCCATTTCCGGCGCCGTGGGCACCTTCGCCCATGTGGACCCGCGCATCGAAGCCCACGTGGCGGCCAAGATGGGCCTCACCGTCGAAACCGTCTCCACCCAGGTGATCCCGCGCGACCGGCACGCCATGTTCTTCGCGGTGCTGGGCGTGGTGGCCTCCTCCGTGGAGCGCCTGGCCACTGAGATCCGCCATCTCCAGCGCACCGAGGTGCTGGAAGCGGAAGAATATTTCTCCGAGGGCCAGAAGGGGTCCTCGGCCATGCCGCACAAACGCAATCCGGTGCTCACCGAAAACCTCACCGGCCTTGCCCGCATGGTGCGCGCCTATGTGACCCCGGCGCTGGAGAATGTGGCGCTCTGGCACGAGCGGGACATCTCCCACTCGTCCGTGGAGCGCATGATCGGCCCCGACGCGACCGTGACGCTGGACTTCGCCCTCGTGCGCCTGGCGGGCGTCGTGGACAAGCTGGTGGTCCACACCGACAACATGCAGAAGAACATGGATAAGCTCGGGGGCCTCATCCACTCCCAGCGCGTCCTCCTGGCGCTCACCCAGAAGGGTGCCAGCCGTGAGGACAGCTATCGCCTCGTGCAGCGCAACGCCATGCGGGTGTGGCGCGGCGAGGGCGACTTCCGCACCTTCCTGCTGAA
Source organism: Aquabacter sp. L1I39 (assembly GCF_017742835.1). GTDB lineage: Bacteria > Pseudomonadota > Alphaproteobacteria > Rhizobiales > Xanthobacteraceae > L1I39. Next base: position 2,731,143 of record NZ_CP072392.1, on the reverse strand, counting down.
CGACGCCGACGTGCGCCGCTTCCTCACCGAGGAGGACATCAACGAGAAGTTCGACCTCGGCTATCACCTGAAGCACGCCGACACGATCTTCAAGCGGGTGTTTGGCCACGCCTGAGGCCCCACACGTCGCCAAAACAAAACGGGGCGCCCCAGCGGGCGCCCCGTTCGCGTTTCAGGAGTGCCTGGCGCGGATCAGCCGATGGCGCGATCCTGCACGGCGACGCCCTTCTCCTCGAACATGGGGATCAGCTCGCCGCTCTGGAACATCTCGCGCAGGATGTCGCAGCCGCCCACGAACTCGCCCTTCACGAAGATCTGGGGGATGGTGGGCCAGTTGGTATAGTCCTTGATGCCCTGGCGCAGTTCGTCCGAGTCGAGGACGTTAAAGCCTTTGAACGGTACACCGACGTGGTTCAGAATCTGCACCACCTGGCCGGAAAAGCCGCACATGGGAAATTGCGGGGTGCCCTTCATGAACACCACCACGTCGTTGCCCTTGACCTCGCGGTCGATGAATTCGCGAATGCTCATGACTTCAATCCAAATGTCAGAGTGGCAGTGCCATCAAATGTGAAAGATCGGTCTCCACCCGTCCGCGTGCAAGACGGGTTAGAAGAATTATTACTCCCCTCCCGCGTGGCAAAATCAAGCCTTCTCCCGGTCATCCAGCCCCGCGAGCCGCGCCGCCGCCAGGGCTACGGCCCCGCCGAGGAAGGCGCCGGCGACGATGTCGCTGAAGAAATGGTAATTCTGCGCCCACAGGGCCAGCGCCTCCAGCAGCACCAGGAGGCCGCACACGGGCCGCCAGCGGCGATAGGCGATGGCGGGAACCATAAGGAAGGACATGGCAGCCACCGTGTGGCCCGAGGGGAAGGACGCCCATCCGGCCCCGCCTTGGAACCAGAAGAAGCCATAGACTCCGTCCTGGATGAAGGACGGGTTGTTGTTGACGAAGGTCTCGGTCCAGGTGCGGCTAAAGGCGGTTTTCAGCTGGTTGGCGATGGCGGATGCGCTGATCAGCTACAGGCTCGCCGTGAAAGCCGTGAGCGAAAGCCGGCCCCAGCGCCCTCGAAACAGCCGGACGAGACCCAGGATCGCGATCAGCACCGCGGCGAGACGCGTCAAGCTCTCAGGATAGGTCTGGAAGGCGTGGATCACGGCGTGGCGGCCGATGCCGTCGTGGGCGAAGCGGCTGAGAGGCCGATCCAAGACCGCCACGCCGAGCACAACAAGCCCCGCGCACGCCAGCCCCGCCACCATCCAGGCGGCCGGGCGCACAAGCAGATCCCCAGACTTGTCCCGCTGCATCAAGTCCACGCCCCCGATTCATGCGGGCGGTAGCATGAGCACAGGCAAAAAAGAAGGAGCCCCGCTCGCGCGAGGCTCCTTGCAATCTCAGACCGGGTGAGGCCCTCAGGCCGGCGCAGAGGTCTTCAGCGCCAGCGCGTGGAGCACACCGCCCATATTGCCCTGGAGCGCGGCATAGACCAGCTGGTGCTGCTGGACCCGGCTCTTGCCCCGGAAGGCTTCGGACACAATGGTCGCGGCATAGTGGTCGCCGTCTCCAGCCAGATCCTCAATGGTGACCTGGGCATCCGGCAAGGCGGACTTGATGAGTTGCTCGATGTCGGCGGGAGCCATGGGCATGGTGCGATCCTGTCGGTTGGGCGGGGTCGCTCAGGCGCTGGCGCCCATATAGATGGGCAGCCAGGTCTCGTGACGATCCCGCAGCGTCTCCACGAATATCTGGCGCTCGCCCGGCAGGATCAAGCGATCCCCGCCGGTCTTGCCGATCTTCAGCAGCGGCACGCCCGCGGCTTCCGCGCGGCGCACAAGGTCGGGGCCCTCGCCGGCGGCGGCCACGATCACGTAGCGGGCCTGATCCTCGCCGAACCAGAAGGCATGGGCGGGAATGTTGGCCGGCTTGTCGAGATGGGCTCCCATTTCTCCCGCCATGGCCATCTCCGCGATCGCCACCAGCAGGCCGCCATCCGAAACGTCATGCACGGCGGTGACCATCTCATCGCGGATGGCCTGGCGGACGAAGTCGCCATTGCGCTTCTCGGCCACCAGGTCCACCGGGGGCGGCGCGCCGTCCTCGCGGCCATGGAGGATGTCAAGAAAGAGGGAGGCGCCCAGCCAGCCCTCGGTCTTACCCACCACATAAATGGCCTCGCCGGCATTCTTGAAGGCCAGCGTCATGGTCTTGGCGAGGTCGGGAATGAGGCCCACGCCACCAATGGTGGGGGTCGGCAGGATGGCGCGGCCGTTGGTCTCGTTGTAGAGGCTCACATTGCCGGACACGACCGGGAAGTCGAGCGCCTCGCAGGCCGCCCCGATGCCTTTCACGCAACCCACGAACTGGCCCATGATGTCGGGCTTCTCGGGATTGCCGAAATTCAGGTTGTCGGTCACAGCGATGGGATCCGCGCCGACGGCGGTGAGGTTGCGCCACGCCTCGGCCACCGCCTGCTTGCCGCCCTCGAAGGGATCGGCCTCGCAATAGCGGGGCGTCACGTCGGTGGTGAGCGCCAGGCCCTTGGGGCCGTCCTCCACCCGCACGACAGCCGCGTCGCCGCCGGGCTTTTCCACGGTATTGCCGAGGATGAGGTGGTCATACTGCTCCCAGATCCAGCGCTTGGAGCACAGGTCCGGCGAGCCGATGAGCTGCTCGATGGCATCCGCCAGCGGCACCGAGTCCGGCACCTGGTCCGGCTTGATGACCGGGCGCGGGGTGGGCTCCGCATGGGGCCGGTAATATTCCGGCGCTTCGTCGCCCAGCTCCTTGATGGGCAGGTCGGCTTCCACAATGCCCTTGTGCTTCACCACGAAGCGCAGGGTATCGGTGGTGTGGCCGATAATGGCGAAGTCCAGGCCCCATTTGCGGAAGATGGCCTCGGCCTCGGCCTCGCGGCCGGGTGCCAGAACCATGAGCATGCGCTCCTGGCTCTCGGAGAGCATCATCTCATAGGCGGTCATGCCCTCTTCGCGGCAGGGAACCGCGTCGAGGTTCAGCTCCACGCCGAGGTCGCCCTTGGCGCCCATTTCCACGGCAGAGCAGGTCAGGCCCGCCGCGCCCATGTCCTGGATCGCCACCACGCAGCCGGCCTTCATGATTTCAAGGCAGGCTTCCAGTAGGAGCTTCTCGGCGAAGGGATCGCCCACCTGCACGGTCGGGCGCTTCTCCTCGGCATCGGCGCCGAACTCGGCCGAGGCCATGGTGGCGCCATGGATGCCATCACGGCCGGTCTTGGAGCCGAGATACACGATGGCGCGGCCGACGCCGCTCGCCGCCGCGTAGAAGATCTCGTCCGTCTTGGCGAGGCCCACCGCCATGGCATTGACGAGGATATTGCCGTTATAGCGGTCGGAGAAGCCCACCGCGCCGCCCACGGTGGGCACGCCGAAGGAATTGCCATAGCCGCCGATGCCCGCCACCACGCCGGCGATCAGGTGCCGGGTGCGGGGATGATGGCAATCGCCGAAGCGCAGGGCATTGAGTGCCGCGATGGGGCGGGCGCCCATGGTGAACACGTCGCGCAGGATGCCACCGACGCCAGTGCCCGCGCCCTGATAGGGCTCGATGAAGGAGGGATGGTTGTGGCTCTCCATCTTGAAGACCACAGCCTGGCCATCGCCGATATCCACCACGCCGGCATTCTCGCCAGGACCCTGGATGACACGCGGCCCCTTGGTGGGCAGCGTGCGCAGCCAGACCTTCGAGGACTTGTAGGAGCAGTGCTCGTTCCACATGGCCGAGACGATGCCGAGCTCGGTGATGCTCGGCTCGCGTCCGATCAGCTCCACGAAGCGCTGATATTCGTCCGGCTTGAGGCCATGCTCGGCCACCAGCTCCGGCGTGATCTTCGGTGTGTTCGGGATCAGGTTCACTTTGGTCCGTTCCAATCCGATGGCGCGCGCCCGCCTGCACCTTTGGGACGAGCCGGCGCCGGGGCCGCCAGGCCCTTCCGGCATGCCATGTCCGCCCTCTGTCGCCCGCTTTCAAGGAGATCGGCCGCGCACCTGCGGCCGCCCCCTCAGGCGGCCTTGAGCGAGGCCGCGATGCTCTCGAACAGGCCGGCGCCGTCGGTCGGCCCGATCTGTTCCTCGATATAGTTTTCCGGATGCGGCATCATGCCAAGCACGTTGTGCTTCTCGGAATAGATGCCGGCAATGCCGTTGATGGCACCGTTGGGGCCGTCCTGCTCGTCGATCCGACCATCATGGCGGGCATAGCGGAAGGCGACGCGGCCTTCATGTTCCAGCTCGCGAATGGTTTCCTCGTCGGCGGTGTAATTGCCCTCGCCATGGGCGACCGGCACGCGGATCAACTCGCCCTTGCGGTAGGCGCGGGTGAAGGCGGTGTCGGCGCGCTCCACGCGCAGCAGCACCTCGCGGCACACGAAGCGCAGCTTCGCGTTGCGCACCAGCACGCCCGGCAGGATGCCTGCCTCGCACAGGATCTGGAAGCCGTTGCAGATGCCCAGCACCAGCCCACCCCGCGCGGCGTGGGCGCGCACGGCGTTCATGATGTTGGCACGGGCCGCGATGGCCCCGCAGCGCAGATAGTCGCCATAGGAGAAGCCGCCCGGCAGGACCACCAGGTCGGTGCCTTCGGGCAGTTCATGCTCGGCGTGCCACACCACGTCGACGCGGGAGGCGGACACGAGCTTCAAGGCCCGCGCCACGTCGCGCTCACGATTGGTGCCGGGAAAGAGGATGACGGCTGATCTCATGGGTGTCGATGCGTAAGGGTCAGGGCCTGTTGCCACAAGGAGAATGTCCACCGTCCGGCGCACGCCTTGGGGGACATTCCCGCTGAAGCGGGATTACTCGGCGAACTCGACCCGATAGGTCTCGATCACCGTGTTGGCGAGAAGCTTGTCGCAGGCTTCCTTGAGCACGCCTTCGGCTTCCGCCTTGTTGTTGCCAGCCAGCTCCACGTCGAAAACCTTGCCCTGACGGACGCTCTGCACCCCGGCGACGCCGAGGGAGCGCAGCGCGCCCTCAATGGCCTTGCCCTGGGGATCGAGAACCGCGGACTTGAGCGTGACGATGACGCGCGCCTTCATGAAGAACCACTCTTTGCAAGTCTTGAGCGCTGCCGCTCACAAGCGAAATCGGATGGACCCGGATATCTCCAGGTCCATCCGAGCCATTCCGCATCGGGTCGCCGCCCGCACGGCGGCGACGCCATCCATCACTTCACAAGGATGGGACCCTTGCCCTGGTTGGGCTCATTCTCGGACAGGATGCCGAGACGACGGGCCACTTCCGAATAGGCCTCCACCAGCCCGCCCATGTCCCGGCGGAACCGGTCCTTGTCGAGCTTGTCCGACGACTTGATGTCCCACAGCCGGCAGGAATCCGGGCTGATCTCGTCGGCAACGACGATCCGCATCATGTCGTTTTCCCAAAGGCGGCCGCATTCCATCTTGAAGTCGACGAGACGGATGCCAACGCCCAGGAACAGGCCGGACAGGAAGTCGTTGACGCGGATCGCGAGCGCGATGATGTCGTCGATTTCCTGAGTGGTGGCCCAGCCGAACGCGGTGATGTGCTCTTCCGACACCAAGGGATCGTTGAGCGCGTCGTTCTTGTAATAGAACTCGATGATGGAGCGGGGGAGCGCGGTGCCCTCCTCGATCCCGAGGCGGGTGGACAGCGATCCCGCCGCCACGTTGCGCACGACGATCTCGAGGGGGATGATCTCCACCTCGCGGATCAGTTGCTCCCGCATATTCAGGCGGCGAATGAAGTGCGTGGGCACCCCAATGTCGTTCAGCCGCGAGAAGATATATTCCGAGATGCGGTTGTTGAGCACGCCCTTGCCGTCGATGACATCGTGCTTCTTGTTGTTGAAGGCGGTCGCATCATCCTTGAAATGCTGGATGAGGGTTCCCGGCTCGGGGCCTTCATAGAGGACCTTCGCCTTGCCTTCGTAGATTCGGCGGCGGCGGCTCATGGGTGTGTACCGTCGATTGAGGAAATCCATGGGTTTGCCAAGGCTCCGTTCGGGTGACGCTCCTCGGCGGGGCGTTGCCATGCCTGTTTTGCAGCGCACGGAACACCCGTTGGGACACTAGCCCATCGGCGTTCCGGTTACAACGCGCACTCTGTTGAACCTGGAGCAGGGCCGCCATGCTCGTGCCACGCAGGTTCTTCCCCCAAAGGGCTCCGTCCGGCGCGGCAGGGCAGCGAGTAATCTCGCCGGTTGGCGCCAACGGCACCCCAACGGGGGGAGCGGCGTCAGAATGCGGCAGCACGCTCTCCGTTGATCTAGGGGAAGCGCGCCTATATTCAAGGGCACGACCCGTGTCGCGCCCGTCGCGCCGCGAGATCCGGCGCGACACGCCACCATAACGACACGTCACGATGAGGGCAGCCATGACCACGTTCGACAAGCGGGAAGAAGGGTTTGAAGCGGCCTACGCCCTCGACGAGGCGATCCGCTTCAGGGCGCTCGCTCGCCGCAACAAGATGCTGGGCCTTTGGGCCGCCGAGAAGCTGGGCCTGACCGAGGACGACGCCCAGGCCTATGCCAAGGAAGTGGTGGTGGCCGATCTTGCCGAGCAAGGCGACGAGGACGTGTTCCGCAAGCTGCGCGGCGACTTCGACGCCAAGGGCGTCGAGGTGTCCGACCACCAGATCCGCCGCAACATGGACGAGTTCCTGGCCCAAGCCATCCAGGCGATCCGCGCGGAAGGCTGAAGGGGCGATTCGCCACCTCCGGATCCTGCGGGCGCATGGTGCAAGCCCCGGGCAGGCTTGATCGGGCCTTGCTGACCCCGTTCCGGAGCTTGAGACCGATGGCGAATCTTCACCGTACCCTTGCCGCAGGCGCGATCCTGATTCTGTCCGCGGGCGGCGCACTCGCCGCCCCTGCCGTGGCCCTGAGCGGGGTGAATGTCCGCTCCGGGCCAGGCACCAATTACGGGGTCATCGGCACCTTGCCGCGCGGGGTAGCAGTGGAAGTGCTCAGCTGCACCCCCGCTTGGTGCGCCATTGGCTGGGGCCGACCGGCCTATGTGTCCGCATCCTATCTGGGCTTTGATGGCCCACCGCCTTATCTGGCCGGCCCGCCGGTCGTCGTGCAGGCGATCCCCGCGCCGCCCGTGGCGGCGCCCATTGTGGTTGCTCCGCCCGTCGCACCCCTGGTCTATGCACCGCCGCCGCCGGTCCAATTCTACCCCCCGCCGCCCCGCTTTTACGGTCCACCCCCGGCGCCGGGCCCCTATTTCGGCGTGGGCGTCTGGTCGTGGTAGGCTTCCTGTGGGAGACGCAACCTTGCGCAAAGGATGAGATGATCCCCACAAGTTCATGATCTAACATCATGATTGGGCGAAGGATCGCCTCAAGGGGTGCAGCATGCTCATTGCCGCTGACTGGACCGACATCGCCCTGCGGCTCGGCTGCACTTTTGTCGCCGGCGCCCTGGTGGGCCTCGACCGGGAGTCGCGGGAGCGGGCAGCAGGCTTGCGCACCAACATCCTGGTGGCCCTCGCCGCCTGCATCGCCATGCTGAGCGCCGCCCTCCTCGTACCCACCGCGGGCAAGGCGCCGACGTCTTACATTCAGTTGGATGTGATGCGCCTGCCGCTCGGCATCCTGACCGGCATGGGCTTCATCGGCGCCGGGGCCATCATCCGCCGCTCGGACGGCCTCGTGCTCGGGGTGACCACAGCCGCAACGCTCTGGTACGTCACCGTGATGGGCCTGTGCTTCGGCGCAGGTCAGTTCTTGCTGGGCGGTGCGGCCCTGGCGCTTGCGCTGGCGACGCTCTGGGGCATGAAGCTCTTTGAAGGCCGCATGCGCCACCAAAAGGAAGGTCGGCTGTTGCTGCGCTTGTCACCGCAGGCACCCGGCGAAGCCTGGCTCAGGGGGGCACTGGAGGAAGCCGGCGTCCAGCTGCGGCGAATTTCCGCCTCCATTGAGCCGAACACCGGCATGCGGGAATACCGCCTGGAATTGTGGTGCCCCCGCCAGACGCCGCTGATCGCGCCGGACTTCATCCACCTGTTCGCAGAAACCGTCGGCGTGGAACGGATTGAGTGGGAAATCGGCCATCATTAGAGCACGTTCCGATCTGACTGCATCGCAGTCAGATCGGCAAAACGTCCTCTATCTATAAATTGGAGACTGCTTCACCGATCAGGTTGGTTCAACCTGATCGGATCAGGCTCTAGCGCGCTTCCGAGCGGTGGGACCCGCCTCGCATGAAGGAAATGCGTTAGACCCCGCAGACAGAACGCTGCGGCGTTTCCACGAAACGCTGAAATACGCGAGCGGAAGCCCCCGGAGAGAGGGATATCCGGGCACGCTTGCACCCGCGCCGACATCCCCGCAGGCCAACAAAAAAGCCCGCCGAACCGGCGGGCTTTTTCGATCAGCCGGCAGAGCCGGACAACATCAACGCGAGTAGAACTCGACCACGAGGTTCGGTTCCATCTGAACCGGATAGGGCACCTCGTTGAGCTCGGGCACGCGCACGAAGGTCACGGCGAGCTTGTTGGCGTCCAGTTCCAGATAATCGGGAATGTCACGCTCGGCGAGCTGCTGCGCCTCGAGCACGATGGCGAGCTGCTTCGAGGCGTCCTTCACCTCGATCACGTCCCCGACCTTCACCTGGTAGGAGGGGATGTTCACGCGGCGGCCGTTCACCTTCACGTGGCCGTGGCTCACGAACTGGCGGGCGGCAAACACGGTCGGGACGAACTTGGCGCGATAGACCACCGCGTCGAGGCGACGCTCGAGCAGGCCGATCAGGTTGGCGCCGGTGTCGCCCTTCATGCGACCAGCTTCCACATAGATGGCATGGAACTGCTTCTCGCCGATGGAGCCGTAATAGCCCTTGAGCTTCTGCTTGGCGCGCAGCTGAACGCCGAAGTCGGAAAGCTTGCCCTTGCGGCGCTGGCCATGCTGGCCGGGGCCGTACTCGCGGCGATTGACGGGGCTCTTCGGGCGACCCCAAATGTTCTCACCCATACGGCGGTCAAGCTTGTGCTTCGCCGCAATGCGCTTGCTCATGTAACGCGGATCCTTTTGCGTTCTTAAGGATTGGATCGCGCCCCTCCTCTGCGGCCATCCGGCCGCCGACAGGTCCTCCCGGCGAGCTGCTGGAAGGTCCACGGGTGCAAAGTCCAAACGTCTACCTCGCCGGTCGATCAGATCGGCCAGCGAGGAGCCGGCTTCTAAGCGGGAGCGCGCGGCTTGTCAATGCGGCGGGCCAGTCCTGCGGGTGCGGTTCGCATTTTTTGAATGACAGTTAAATTTATTTCTTCAAGATATGCTCAATGGTAGTCCCTCGCTTCCCAGGATGGAGACCTTCATGAAATTCCTCGTGCTCCAGCATGCCGCATCAGAACATCCCGGAAGCCTGCGTGACTTCATGCGCGCGGACGGCTTCACCTGGGACGCGGTGGAGTTGGACGAGGGTGAAGCCATCCCGGACGTCTCCGGCTATGATGCCCTTCTGGTGCTGGGCGGCCCCATGGATGTGTGGGAGGAAGACCTCCACCCCTGGCTCGCCACCGAAAAGCAGGTCATCCGAGACTGGGTCACGGCGGGCCGTCCTTTCCTCGGCATCTGCCTTGGCCACCAGCTTCTCGCCGATGCGATGGGCGGCGAGGTCGGCAAGATGGCGGAGCCGGAAGTGGGGGTCTGCAACGTCAGCCTCACCGACGAAGGCGCCGCCTGTGCCCTCTTCGCGGGCTATCCGAACAGCTTCCCCGCGCTTCAATGGCATGGTGCGGCGGTGTTCCGAGCGCCGGCCGGGGCGAAGATCCTCGCCAGCAGTGCGCATTGCCCCATTCAGGCCATGCAGATCGGGCCGCGTGCGTTCGGCATCCAGTACCATGTGGAATTGATCGACACGACGGTGAGCGACTGGGGGATCATTCCCGAATATCGGTGCGCGCTCGAGTCCATTACGGGTCCCGGCGGCCAGGAGCGTCTAGAGGCCGCTGCCGCAGAACATATGGAGCAGTTTCAGTCCAACGCGGGGCGTCTCTATTGCAACTTTAAGACGGTCCTCAAATAGACCTTTCGCATTAATGCGTGATTCCATTGTGCAGCTGAGCCGCCGGGCCAAAGAGTGACTGGTCTCGCCGCGAATGCAATGCCATATAATACCTCTCAGATAGATTTGCGGCGGGTTTCCGCGCGACTCTGTTGAAAGTGGCTTGACGGTCACGGCGCCCTCTGCGTGATGATCCAACTGGGGCTTGGGTGTCTGCCGGGGGGCCGGATGAAGCGTTTAAGCGTTATGGCACTCGCCTTGTTCGGGGCGGGAACATCATCTTTTGCGGCGGACCTTGCCGCGAAGGCACCTCCTCCGAAGTCCGCGCCGATCGTGGCGAGCAACTGGCAAGGCTTCTATGCGGGCGTGGCCGCCGGCGCGGCGTTTGACGGCTCGAGCGTGCAGCCGCTGTTGGGCGGGGACTTCCTGGTGTATCAGTCTGCGCTGCGCAAGCTGCAATACGAGGTGCCGCTCGGTGGCGCCGGGACTGTGTTCACCGGCGGCATCTATGGCGGATACAACTGGCAGTTCAACACCGTGGTCGTTGGCCTTGAAGCCGACATCAACTATGCCGATCGCAAGACCATGGGCTTGTCCGTGCAGCCCTCGCTGGCCGATCCCACCGTCACGCTGACGCGGGTCTACGGCACTGCCGGCAACTGGTTCGGCACCGTGCGCGGCCGCCTTGGCTGGGCTTTCGACAAGGCGCTGATCTATGCGACCGGCGGCCTCGCCTACGGCAACACTGGGGCAGGCTATTATGCCGGCGGGAACGGCTACAATTGGCTCGGCCGTGATCAAGGGGTTAATTGGGGCTGGACCGTGGGTGGCGGCGGCGAATATCGCCTCGACAGCCATTGGTCGGTGCGTGCCGAATATCTTTATGTTTCGTTCCAGAGCGACAGCTTTGCCCTGCGCTTCGTTCCGACGGCGCCTTTCGTCTCGCCGACCTTCGTCATGACCGGCACGGCAGAGTACAATCTCGGCGTGGCGCGCGGCGGTCTCACCTACAAGTTCTGAGGCCGCTCCCCTTCCATCCGGCAGCGCCGGCCCGCACGGACGACTACCGCCCCCTCAGGGCGTTCAGCACCTTGAGGCCCGGATAGCCATCGGCGGGCGTGATCCCCGCCTGCTCCTGGAAGGCCTTCACCGCCCGCATGGTGCCGGACCCCACACGCCCATCGGTACCGCCGGTGGGAAAGCCGCGCGCGGTCAGGCGGGTCTGGATCTCCTGCAACTCCGCGAGCGTCATCGCCCGTTCGCCACCTGGCCAGGGGGTGACGAAGGCGCCCTCCCCCATGATCCGGTCGCCCAGGTAACACACGGCCAGGGCATAGCTGGACGAGGGATTGTAGGAGCGCACCGCATAGAAATTGTGGAGCAGGAGCAAGGCGGGGCCCCCGGGACCACCGGGCAGCCACATGCGCGCCTTCTCGTCATAGGCGGCGATGGTGCGACCATCCACCAGTGTCACACCCTGCTCGGCCCAGGCGGACAAAGGCCGCCAGGTGCGGTTGTCGGCGAGATCGGCATTGAAGCTGGCCGGCACCCGGGCCTCGAAGCCCCACGGCTCCCCGGCGCGATACTTCCCGCGCTTCACCAGATAATTAGCCGTGCCCGCCAGGGCGTCGTCGGGCTTGCCGAAGGGCGAGATGCGGCCATTGCCGTCGAAATCGACGCCCATGTTCAGCCAGACTTCGGGCATCCATTGGGTATGGCCCATGGCGCCCGCCCAGGACCCCACCATCTCCTGCGGCGTGCCCCAGCCGCGCTGGACGATGACGAGGGCATTGAGAAGCTCGGTCTCCCAATATTTGCGCCGCCGTGGCTCGCCCCAGGCGAGGGCGGACAGGGAATTGAAGACCGGCTTCATATGCTGAGGGTTTTCCACCACCTGCCCGAATGCGGATTCCATGCCCCAATAGCCGAGCATGATCCGCCGATCGACGCCGAACGTCTCCTCGATCCGCCCGAACAGAGCCGCATATTCGCGGGCCTTCTGCTGGCCGGTGGAGATGCGCCAGTCCGAGACACGGCGATTGAGATACTGCCAGACCTCCTCCTGGAATTCCGGCTGCGCCTTGTCGGCGGCATAGACGCTGGTGTCCGGCGTCACCTGCGCGAACACGCGCGTATAGACCTCATCGCTGATGCCACGGGCGCGGGCACGGGTGCGAAACTTCTCGACCCAAACTTTGAAGGGCTGCGCCGCAGTCTGCGCAAACGTCACGCCCGGTGCTGCTGCACTGAATGCGAGCCCGCCAAGGCCCGCCAGGACCGTTCGCCGATTGAAACCAAGCCGATGGGTCAAGAAGCCTCCGCGAGGGGTTGGGGGAGCGTTTCAGCCGGCGTCACCGGCCGGCCGATGAGGGCCTGGATGGCGCTCGCGTCGAGCGGCGCACCCGTCGATAGGAGCCGCACGGGGGGGAGGTGCACCGCCTCGCCCGCTTCGCCCACCAGGGACATGACGCGGCGGGCGATGGCCGGGGCCGGGTCCACCCAATTCACCGGCCAGGGCGCCACCTTCGCGAGGCGGTCGGCCACGAGCGGGTAATGAGTACAGGCGAGGACCACTGTGTCCGTGCGGCCGCTCTCACCCTCGACGAAGCAAGGGGCGATCTCGGCGCGCAAATCCTCGTCATCCACCGGGATGCCGTGCAGGATGGATTCCACGAGGCCCGCCAGGTTCTCGCTCGGCACAAGGCTCACCGCGCAGGACGATGCGAATTCCCGGATCAGCGCCGCCGTATAGTCGCGCCGCACCGTTCCCGGCGTCGCCAGCACGCTGATCTGCTTGGTCTGGGAGAGCGCGCATGCGGGTTTGATGGCCGGCACGGTGCCGACAAACGGGATGGCATGGCGGGCCCGGAGGGCGGGAAGCACGGCCGTGGACGCAGTGCCACAGGCAATCACCACGAGGTCCGGCTGCACCTCGGCAATGAGCGCATCCATGACATCGCACACCCGCGCCACAAGCGCGGCCTCGCCCAGGCTGCCATAGGGGAACGCGGCATCGTCCGCCGCATAGGTGAAGTGCGCGTCGGGCCGCAGCCGCGCCACTTCGCGGAAGACGGATAGGCCGCCAAGGCCCGAGTCGAAGACGAGGATGGAGGGCGCGGCGAGGCGGTGGGTCGGCACAGGCGTCAGGTTTCCAACCGAAACGATGATGTTGCCCATGGTATATCCTCAGCGGGGCCGGCAATATTGTGTCGAGGGTTGGGTAAAGGAAGAATGAGCACGCAGGCGGAGGCGGACCCGGATGTGAATGGCGTGCGAAAGAACGGTGGCCTGGTGCCTGCCGATGGGGTGACGGGCCTCGCGCCCCCGCCTTTCGCCGCGCAGCCCGCGCATCGGGCCGGCCTACGCTTTCCCGAGCGGCCAGTGACGGACCTCGCCTTTATGGGCGCAGCGGCCTTCGTATTTGCCGCGCCCGCGATCTGGAACGGCTTCCCCTTCCTGTTTTGGGACACTGGCGGCTATCTGGATGCGGGCATCGACCGCGCCATCGTCCCGGGGCGATCCATGGTCTATGGGCTTCTTCTGTCCGCCGGCCGGTGGCCGAGCTTCTGGCCGGTGGTGGCTTTGCAGTGCCTGCTCACCGCCTGGATGATCGCCCTTCTCTTCCGCGTCCAGGGCCTGGCGCGCCGGCACCTCGCATATCTCGTGACCTGCGTCGCTCTGGCGGCCGTCACCGCCCTGCCCTTCGTGGCCGCGCAATTGATGCCGGACATCTTCGCGGCGCTGGCGCCCCTCGGCCTCTACCTGCTGCTGTTCAAGGGCAGAGCGCTGAAGCGGTGGGAGGCCGCGCTGCTGGTCCTCATCATCGTGTTCGCGGGTGGCGCCCACGGATCGGTTCTGGCGACGATGCTGGTGCTATTCGCGCTGGCGCTCCTCAGCGCATACCTCCTGCCCGGCACGCGGTCCTTGCGGATCCGCATCCCGGCTCTCGCATTGGTGGCGGCGCTTCTCGTGACGCCGACCCTCAACCTGGTGTTGGCGGGGCGCTTCGTGCCGACGCCGGGCGGCATGGCCTTCGTCTTCGGGCGGCTCCTGGAGGACGGGATGATCGACCGCTATCTGCTGGCGCATTGCCCCGACCCCCAGCAGCCCCTCTGCTATTACCGGGACGAAATGCCGAGCACGGCAGACGATTTCCTGTGGGACAATGATGATGTTTTCGTCGCGTTGGGAGGGATCGAGAAGGGCCTCCCATACATGCGCAGCGCCGTGATCGGCGCGCTCCTGACCTTTCCGCTGGACAATCTAGCCCTGGCGGCGCGCGCCTTTGCGCGGCAGGTGCTGAGAGTGGAGACCGGCGACAGCCTCTTCAATTATCTCACCGACAGCACCGAGGCCATTGCCGCGCTTGTCCCCTCCGCCGTGCCCGCCATGGAGGGCGCCCACCAGCAGGCGCCTATGGGACTTGATTTCACGCGCATCAACGAGATCCAGGTCCCGGTGACGCTCGCATCGGTCGCAGTGCTGGCTCTGGTGGGGATCTGGCTGTGTTTCACTTGGCGCCGGGGTGACGGCAGGCGCGAAGCGGCCCTTTTGTGCGTGAGTGTGCTTGCGATCCTCCTGGTGAATGCCGCCGTGTGCGGCATCCTCTCCAATCCGGTGAACCGCTATCAGGCCCGGGTGGCCTGGCTGGCCATCCCAACCCTCGCCATCGTCGCGCTCAGCGCTTCAGGGGCATCTCGACGACGCTGGCCAGGAAGGCCGTAAACGCCAGCTGGATGGCACTCGCAAGGCCGGTCAGTCCAAGGATCAGGACGCGCATCACCCGGCCATATTGCAGGTCGCCGAAGCCCGTTCCGGCCCAGCTTGCAAAGGCCCAGATGGTGAAGGCGAGCCCCACCAGCGCCAGCACCAGCGCCGCGCGCAGCACCCGCTCCAGGCTGAAGGCGTGCAGCACCCGCTCCAGACTGTCGGAGGCCGGCAGAAAGCCCAGGAGCGCCCCGTAGCGGCGGGCCACCACGGAGAAGGAGAGCGCCTGCACACCCACCAGCAGCGTCATGGCCGCCACCAGATAGGTGTGGATGTCGAGCTTGAGGCGGGCCCCCACATGCAGCGGACCGGGGAACAGCGCGACCATGCCCAGGAGGCCGAGCGCGATGAGGGCGAGACCGGGATAGAAGAACAGGAAGCGGGGCGAATAGACCAGCAGGAAGCGCAGATGCCGCCAGCCATCGCGCCAGGTCTTCAGGTGCGGCGGACGCGAGCGGCCATCCTTCTTCAGGGTGGTCGGCACTTCCTCAATGGTCAGCCCGGCGAGGGAGGCGCGCACCACCATTTCGCTGGCGAATTCCATGCCGGAGGTTTCCAGCCGCAGCCGGCGCACCGCCTCGGTATTGAAGCCGCGCAGGCCGCAATGGAAGTCGCCCACCTTGATGCGGAAGAACAGGCGCCCGAGGAAAGAGAGCACCGGATTGCCCAGGTACTTGTGCAGGAAGGGCATGGCGCCGGGCTCGATGCCGCCCTCGAACCGGTTGCCCATGACGATGTCCGCGCCGGCCCGCAGGCGGGTCACGAAGGCGTCGAGGTTGGAGAAATCATAGGAATCGTCGGCATCGCCCATGATGATGAAGCGGCCGCGCGCCGCCGCGATGCCGCCCTTGAGCGCCGCGCCATAGCCGCGCTCGGCCACCGGCACCACCCGCGCGCCACCCGCCGTGGCGATGGCCTGCGAGCCGTCGGTGGAGCCGTTATCAGCGATCAGCACCTCGCCCGAGACACCGGACCGCTTGAGATAGGCCTGCGCCTTCTCCACGCACACGGCCAGCGTCTCCGCCTCGTTGAGGCACGGCATGAGGATGGTCAGCTCAACCTGGTCAGACACGAACGCCCCTCCAACCCGCATCGGCCGCGCGAAAGGACGCTCCCTGCGCTCCAGCCCCCCAAATGAACGACGCGCGCCCCCGCCCCGGCGCCCGGCATTCCACGCGGCCCTCAAGGGCCGCGCGCGCAGCCTAACCTTGCCGCTCGGGCGTGCGCAGCACCAGCCCGTCGAGCTTGGACGAAAGAACGATCTGGCACGAAAGGCGCGAGGTCGGACGCACGTCGGACGCGAAGTCCAGCATGTCCTCCTCCATGGGGCCCGGCTCGCCGGCCGCGTCCTGCCATGCTTCGTCCACATAGACATGGCACGTGGCACAGGCACAGGCCCCCCCGCACTCCGCATCGATGCCGGGAACCTGGTTGCGGACGGCCGCTTCCATGGCGGTGGCGCCCTCGGGGGCTTCCACTGTGCGCGAGGCGCCGTCAAAGGCGATGAACGTGACGCGAGGCATCTGGCTTGGATTCCGTCCCTCTTTCCGGCCGCTATAGCTGCATTGCGGCATATAGGCCAGAGGCAGCCGTGACCGGCGTTAACGATAACTTCACATGGCCTCTTGGCAGCAGTTCCCATACGCGACGGGAAAAAGTTAAGATCGGGTAAGGTAAATGCCACCTTAACCGACGTTTCACCCGCGTCGGAGCGGACAAGGTACACACCAATTCCAAGATGGGCCGGCTCCACTGCACGGTGGCGTGGGCGACAAAGGCGACGGCGACCATGAAGAACCCGAAGAAGATCCAGGATCCCACGGAGGCCGCCCTCTCGGCGATCCAGGAGGCTCTGACCCTTCAGGTGGATCAGCCCGAGGCTCCCCAGGCGGAGCCGCGCGCACCGGCCGCAGCCCCCCCACGGGAGGGGCGTCCGGCAGGCCGGCGGCCGCGCGTGGACGTGGGTGATCGCCGCGCCGCCAATGACGATCGCCAGACCGTCGGCCAATTGCTGGCCCAGCTTCAGAGGCGCTCCTCGCCGGCGCCGTATTGGTGGGCGCTGGCCATCTCCGCGCTCTGGGTGGCCTTCGGCGTCTCTTATGCGGTGGCGACCCACCGGGCGGCCTTCGCCGGGCTCAGCGGCGTCGATGCCCTGATGGCCTCGCCCGCGCTTCTCACCATCGTCGCTGGCATCATCGTTCCCCCCATCGCCTTCTTCGGCCTGGCCGCCATGGTGCGACGCTCCCGCGACCTGCAGATGGTCGCCCGCTCCATGACCGAGGTGGCCCTGCGCCTCGCCCAGCCGGAAAATCTCGGCACCGATGCGGTGGTCTCCGTGGGCCAGGCCGTGCGTCGGGAAGTGGCTGCCATGGGTGAAGGCCTCGACCGCGCCATCTCCCGCGCCGCCGAGCTGGAGACTGTCGTGCGCAACGAGGTGTCCATCCTCGAGCGCGCCTATGAGGACAATGAAGTCCGCATCCGCAACCTGATCGGCGAACTCCAGGCCGAGCGGCAGAACATCCTCATCCACACCGAGCGCCTGCGCGAAGGCATCATGGATGCGGAGACGCTCCTCTCCAACGAGGTGCGTGACGCCGCCGACCGCGTGCAGGGCAATGTGGTCGCCGCGGTGGAGCGCGTGAACGATGTTTTCGGCCAGAAGGGCCAGGAAATGAGCGAGGCCCTCGCCCGCGTCGGCGAGACCGTGATCGACAGCTTCAATGCCAAGGGCAACGAGCTGATCGACCGCCTCCAGGCCACCGCCGCGACGCTGAACGAGGAGCTGACCGTGTCCGGCGACAAGCTGGCGGATACGCTGAAGTCCCGCTCGGAAGAAGTCAGCGCCAGCCTGCTCTCCTCCAGCACCGAGGTGTCCATCCTGGTGTCGCGCTGGAGCGAGGAGGTCCGCACCGGCCTGGAGGACACCCGCGCCGCCATCTCCGAAGCCCTCGACACCAACGCCGCCCGCATCACCGAGGACTTCGCGCTGCGCGCCGACGATGTGAACAGCGTGTTCCGTGCCACCGGCGAGAATGTGGTGATGGAATTCTCCAGCCGCGGCGGCGACCTTGTGCGCAAGATCGAGGAGACCGGCACCCGCGTCGCCGAGACCATCACGCTGCATGGCGGCGACCTGGCGGATCGCATCGAGATCGCCGGCAACCGCATCCATGACGCCGTGGCCATCCATGGCGACACCCTCCAGGAGCGCCTGGCCGAGACCGGCGAACGCATCACCGAGGCCCTGGAGCGTTCCGGCGTCCAGGTCGCCACCTCGCTGGTCCAGAAGGGCGACGAGATTGCCGATGCCCTGACCGCTGCCGGCAACGACATGACCGAGCGCCTGGGCGCCATCGGTGCGGATGTCACCGACGCCATCGGCGAGCGCGGCGCCCGCGTCACCGACGCCTTCGCCGAGACCGCCGATGCGCTGGTGAGCTCCGTCACCACCAAGGGCGACGTCATCCGCGAGATGCTCACCCAGCGCCTGCGGGCCCTGGAGGAGACCATCACCGTGCATGGCGGCGAGCTGGCCGACCGCATCGGCCAGGACACCTTGCTCATGGCTCAGGCGGTGCAGGAGGGTGTGCGCACCTTCGACACCACGCTGCGCACCAACGCCCCCGCATTGGTGGATGGCCTTGCCGAGCAGGTCACCGCGCTCACGCAGACCCTCAACTCCACCGTCTCCGGCCTCGACGAGCGCCTCGACGCGGCGACGCAGGCCGTCTCCATCAGCGTTGAGGGCCGCCTCGATCGCTTCGAGCAGACCTTCGAGGAACGCGCCCAGACCCTCACCGACAACTTGTCCACCGCGACCGGCGCCGTGCGGCAGACGCTGGACGACCAGTTCGGTCAGTTGGAGGACACCCTCGGCACCCGCGGCCGCGCGCTTACGGAAGGCCTTGCCGGCGCAACGCAGACCCTGGCCACCACGCTCGACACCCGCCTCGGCCAGTTCGAGCAGACCATCGGTCGGCGCACCCACGCCCTCACCGCCAGCCTCTCCTCCACCACCGAGGCCCTGGCCACCACGCTGGACGAGCGCCTGAGCACCTTCGAGGAAACGCTGGAGCAGAAGACGCTCCGCCTCACCGAAGGCCTCACCGCCACCACGCAGACCATCTCCACCACGCTCGACGAGAGCCTCGGCACCTTCGAGCGCACGGTGGGCGCACGCACCGCCTCTCTCACCCAAGGGCTGGCCGCCAGCGCCAATGCCATTGCTGCAACGGTGGAAGGCAGCCTCGGCCAGTTCGAGGAGACGCTCGGCCGCCGCGCCGAGGCGCTTGCGGAAGGTCTGGCCGGCTCCAGCGACGCCATTGCCTCGGTGCTCGATACCCGCATCGCGCAAATCGAGGACAGCCTCGACCAGCGCACCCATCGCCTCAATAGCGGCCTTGCCAGTTCGGCGCAGACGCTGGCCACGGCGGTGGATGCGAGCATTGATCGCCTCACCGAAACGCTCGACAGCAAGACCGCCACCCTCGGCGAGGGCCTCGCGGCCTCCGCAGACGCCATCGCGGCGACCCTCGACGGCAGCATCGGTCGCTTGACCGAGACGCTCGACACCAAGACCGCTACCCTCGGCGAGGGCCTCGCGGCCTCCGCGGATGCCATCGCGACGACCCTCGACGGCAGCATCGGTCGCCTGACCGAGACGCTCGACACCAAGACCGCCACCCTGGGCGAGGGTCTCGCGGCTTCCGCGGATGCCATCGCCACCACGCTGGACGGCAGCCTCGGCCGGATCGAGCGGACGCTCGACGAAAAGACCCGGACCCTCTCGCAGGGCCTGTCGGCGGCCACCCAGAGCGTTGCCCTCACCCTCGACGAGCGCATCGGTGGCTTCGAGACCACCATCGATCAACGTACAAAGGGCCTCACCGACGGCCTCAACCTGACGGCGGAACTCATCGCCGCCACGCTGGAAGACCGCATCTCGCGGGTGGAGCAGGCCATCGACAGCCGCGCCCAGTCGCTCACCGAGAACCTGGCCGTGCGCTCCGCCGAGATCGGCGAAGTGCTCTCCACCGGTGCCCAGTCGACCACCGAGGCGCTGGAGCGGTCGGTGGCGACCTTGGACGAGTTCTTCTCCGTGCGCACCCGCGCCATCGGCGAAGTGCTGTCCGAGCGGGCCGAGTTCGTGGGCCGCGGTATCGGCGCCCGGGCCCAGGAGGTCGCCTCCATGCTCGACAGCCGTGTCGCCCGAATCGAGGAGATCGTCACCGGCCGCCTGGAAGGCGTCGCGACCTCTCTGGAAGTGCGCGGCAACGCGCTCGCCGAGGCGCTCGGCACCAAGCTGGGCGGCGTTGCCAACCGCATCAAGAAGGATGCGACCGAGGCCGAGGCGACGCTCACCAAGATGGCCGACACGGTGGGTACCACCCTCACCGCCCGCGTCGACGGCGTGTCCGAGACGCTCGGCACCCGCATGACCGCGTTCGCCGAGCTGATCGAAGGAAAGAACGGCGTCTTCCTCGCCGCCATCGAGCAGGCCAGCCAGAAGGCGGCGGCGGACATGGCCGCCACCTCCGGCGCGCTCAAGGGCGATGTGGAGGCGATCGTCACCCGCCTCGACGCAGCCAACACCACCTTCCAGGATACGATCACCCATGTGGTGGGCTCGCTCTCCCAGTTTGAGGAGCGCTATGCCACCCAGGTTCGCTCCATCCAGGAGAGCGTCGCGAGCCTCGACGGTGCCGCCACCGGCGCCGTGGGCGAGCTGGGCAACCAGGTCACGGCGCTGCGCGACGTCACCGACGGCACGCTCACCGAAATCTCTGCCCTCACCCAGCGCTTCGAGGCGCAGAGCAGCGCGGTGCTGGACGCCTCCAAGGCGCTCGCCGAGACCCACGCCCATGTGGATGCCACCCTCTCCAGCCGCAAGGACGCCATCGAGCAGCTCTCCGGCTCGCTGAGCGCTCGCATCGCTGAGATGGACGAGCGCCTGCGCGCCCTCCACGCCACCCTGGAGACCTCGCTCAGCCAGGCCCGCAGCCAGGCCGGCGAGATTGCGGAGACTGTGAACGGGTCCGCCGCCTCCACCGTCAAGGCCATGGAGGCCCAGATGGAGGTGGCGCGCAACGCCTCGGAGACCGAGCGCACCCTGCTCACCGCCGCCCTCAAGACCACCTATGACGAGGCGCTCGGCGATGTGAACCGGCTGTTCGAGGAGACCGGCCGCCGCTTCACCGACGTCGCCCGCGAGCTGAAGGGCGCCGCAACCGACGTGCAGCAGGCCATCGAGCTGGCCCGCGAGGAGATGAAGAAGGGCATTCTCGAGCTGCCCGCCGAGACCGAGGCCAGCGCCGCCACCATGCGCCGCGCCGTGGCCGAGCAGATCAAGGCACTGGCGGAGCTCAACGAGATCGTCGCCCGCAACGGCCAGTCGGTGGACGTGTCCGCGCCCGCCGGCCGCGTGATCTCCCGCGAGCCCGCCCGGCCGGCGGAGCGCCCTGCCCCCGTGCGTCGCGCCGAACCCGCCGCCCCGGTGGCGCCGCTGGAGGCCCGCAAGGTCGTCGCACCGGCCCGCCCGGCCGCGGAGGCGCCCGCCGCTCGGCCCGCGCCGGTGCGTGAGCCGGAAGGTGGCAAGGATGGCGGCAAGGACGGCTGGCTCTCCGAGCTGCTCGCCCGCGCCTCCGGCGATCTCGCCGAGGCGGAAAGCGAGAAGCAGCAGCGTCCGGCGCCTCAGCCCGTCCGCCCCCGTCCGCCCCAGCACACCATCGAGTCCCTGGACTCGCTGTCGGTGGACATTGCCCGCATGATTGACCATCAGGCGGCGGTGGACCTGTGGGAGCGCTACAAGCGCGGCGAGCGCAACGTCTTCACCCGTCGCCTCTACACCATGCAGGGCCAGGCGGCCTTCGAGGAACTGCGCCGCAAGTACCGCACCGATGGCGAGTTCCGCGACACCGTGGACCGCTACCTGGACGAGTTCGACCGCCTGCTCGACCAAGTGGCCGAGGACGACCGGTCCAACGTTCTGACCAAGACCTACCTGACCTCTGACACGGGCAAAGTCTACACCATGCTCGCCCACGCGGCGGGACGGTTCGAATGAACCCATAACACCTAAGAGCGGTACAAACTGACGAGGGCGGGGGAGACCCCGCCCTTCTTCTTTTCTCAGAGCCTGGAGGGGTTTGCGGGCCGGGGGCGTTCAGAACCCGAAGCCAACCGTGCGGTGTCTCTCAAGGTTATCCGGCGCGCGGAGGAGTGATGCCCCCTGAACGCACAACCATAAGATGTTTTTCATTATATAAAATTAGTGGCGTCGCCTCGCAGCAGGATGCTCTTCTTTTATTGTGCAGCTTAAGTCTGCGACGTGAAGCGGGGGCGCATCATGAAGACACGGCGGGATTTTCTCCGGTCGACGGGAGTCGCGCTGGGGGCGGCGGTGTTGAGCGGCCCTGTCATGAGCTTGCCCGCCCACGCGGCGGATGAGCCCCTGGCCTCCCAGGTGGCCGCCGCCTGCCGGCGTCTCGCGCCCCTCGGTTGGCGCGATTTGATGCTCAAGGTCACGGGCGGCCAACTGGACATCACCGCCCCCGACCTCGTCGCCGAGCTCTCCAAGCCGCTCGCCGCCATTGACCGCAAACAGCCGGGTTTCGGCGACTTCAACGCGGCCGGCACCCAGGGCGTCACGCCCGGGCAACCGGATCTCAGCCTGCTCTACCACGCCTTCGCGGCGCCAACCGTGGCGACCGCAGCCGACGGCAAGACACCACTGGCCGGATTTCCGACCCTGTCCGAAATCGCGGTGCTGGAGAACTACGTCTATGCCGCGGCAAAGGCGGACCTGGCAAAGATCGCCCAAAACGCGCGCGCCGTGGCCGGCAGGGACCTGGCCATCGTCGTCTATGCGCTCGAATACCGGAACGTCTCGCAGTCCGTCGGAGGGCGGGCGGCGCAATTGTGCTTCGCGCGCACCGGCGTGTCGCATCTGGGCACGGCAGAGCCTTATTATGACGGAGCGCTGCGCGCCTTCGCCACGCTCGACCCGGCCAAGCCCTTCGCCTTTCGGTCCGTGCCGCAGCGCTTCGCGGCGTTCCTGTCGACACGCATCAGCGGCGCTGGAAAGACGTTCGGACCGCAGGACGTGCAGCCGGGCGACGACAAACGCGACTTCTGGGTGCCGCTCCACAAACTGTTCGACGGCCCTGAATGCCTCGTGGGAGCGAACCTGACGGTCACGTTCGCCAGCCACCTCGTCAATGAGAAGCTGCGCCAGTTCCAGCGCTATATGACTATGAACGGCGTCCCCGGCACGCGCTTCACCGAGGAGCAGTTGAACCAGTATCCGTTCGTGCTGCGCGACGGCGAGATCGGCGGGCTGTCGGACAATCCGGACTTTGGCCCCGGCGTGCTGGTGCCCCGCCCGCGCCCCGCGCTCGCGGAGGTCGCCACCTTTCCGGGCAGCAACAAGGTGGTCACCTTCCAGGTGCCCTCCGAAAAGGATTATCCCAAGCCGCTCTCCCTCTATTATTCCTCGCTCCAAATTCTCCCCGTCGGGGCGGATACGGAGCCGGCCTTCATGTCAGGCCGCGCGCCGGAAGCACAGCGGCCGGCGCCTGAATATGTGAACATCCGACATCGCTACCAGGGCGAGAGCATCGAGAGCCTCAACCGCCGCCCCGACATGATGCGCCTGCTTTATGACGGCAAGTATCCGGCCGTCCATTATGTGGACTATGCCGGAAACGGCTGGATGGAGGTGCGTTGCCCCGCCATCGAGCATGTGGTGAAGGCGTCGAAGCCCGCTTTCGTTATCGTGTCGCCGCCGGATTTCTTCCCGAGCGTCTCCCAGCGCCAGTTGACCCGGTGGTGGCTCGACGAAATGCCGCTTGCGCTGCAAAAGACCCTGTGGGCCCTGCCGCCCCTGCCCCTGTCGCAGCAGCGCATGGCCGCCGATGTCACCTTGCCCGCCGGCTTCAGCATCAACGACACCACCATGACCTGCCTCGTGGCCCAGCCCGGTAGCGCACCGGGGCCGGCGCAGACGGCCAATGGCCCCAACGCGGATCGCAGTGTCGGGTTGCCCGATGCTGCCGCCGGCATTTTCGATCCTGGATGGGAGACGAGCCAGGGCTATATATATATCTCGACAAGGGCAATGACCCGGCGTCCGGCGATCCGCCCGCCATCCAGCCTTACATGCAGTCCATCGGCCTCGGCACGCCGTTCCTGGAGGACATCAAGCTGTGCGCCACACTGGGCAATTACTGGCCCGGCGTCGCGCCCGACAACACCCGCAGTTTCCCGCCGGACAAGCAGGCCTCGCCCACCCTTGGCTTCACCTATGCCTGGCCCACCAGCGCGCCGTTGACCGACATCGAGACCGGCATCGCCCCCCTGCCCGGCACGCAGACCTACATGCCGTGGGATGGGGTGCGCGGACCGCGCATGGACAAGGAGGAGGTGGTCTATGCCGACATTTATGACGTCGACTATCTCGACCTCCAAGGCACCATGACCGCGGCCCTCACTGGCCGGATCGACTTCAAGGAATATACCGCCCGGGTGGTTTCCATGGCCGCCGTCTATTGGGCGCTCGGCATTCATCCCGTGGAGTCCAATGAGGATTCCGTCATCCGCGGCATTCTGCGCGAGAAGGCGCGGTGGGCGCTGCAATCCTTCCGCACCGTGGAGCGCGCTGATGGGGAGGAACTGGCTGCGGCCGTGGCGGAGGCGGGCGCCGACCCGGCGCTCAAATGGGAGTATCGCTTCTTCCTGTTCACCGCCAACGGGCAGTCCATGGACAAGGCCCGCAACGAGACCCGCGTGCTGGTGAAGGACCGGGTGGTCGCCTATACGGCGCGCAGCACAGATGATTCCAACAAGGCGCTCGTTCTCTTCCAACGGAATGGCGGCCAATGGGCGCTCGACACCACGATGCCGACGTGATCGTGGTCGGCGGTGGCCCGGCCGGGGCTGCCGCCGCCATCGTCGCCGCCAGTCGGGGCCTTGCCACGCTCCTGTGTGAGCATAAGCCGGAGCGAAGCCTGCCGGGAGAATCCCTCCAGCCGGGCATCGAGCCCCTCATGATCCAGCTCGGGCTGCCCGACGGGCTCGCGCAGGTGTCCGGCGCACGCAATGCGGGGGTGTGGATCTCTCTGGCGGGAAAGACGAGCTTCCAGGCCTTCGGGGGCGATGCCTCCGGCAGCTGGCAGGGGTGGCAAATCCGCCGGCCCGCCTTCGAGACGCTGCTGCGCAACCGCGCCGCTGCCCTCGGCGCGCAACTGCTCATGCCATGCCGCGTCAGGGCGCCGCTCCTTGAGAGCGGCTGCGTCATCGGTGTGGCGACGGAGGCGGGACCGTTTTTTGCTCCCTTGGTGATCGATGCGAGCGGCAGCGCGCGCTGGCTCAGCCGCAGCCTGGGCCTTCCCGTGGCGCGCCATTCCCCCATCCTGCGGGTCCGCTATGGCTACAGGACCGGCGCCTGCCCCGCGCGCGATAAGGCCCCTGCTTTAATCGCGAACCAGGACGGGTGGACATGGTCCGCCCGCATCCGAGGGGGTGTCTACCAATGGACGCGGCTGCGGGTGGATCGCGAGGCGCTCCAGACCGACGCGCCGCCGGACGAGCTGTCCGGCCTTGACCCTCTCGGCCCCAGCCGGGGGGCCGACGTGACATGGCGGCTGGCCCAGCGTTCCGCGGGTCCAGGCTGGATGATCACAGGGGATGCAGCCGCCCGCCTCGACCCGGCATCCGCCCAGGGTGTGCTGCGGGCCGTCATGGGCGGCATGATGGCGGGCCATGCCGCCCATCGCCACCTTCGGGAGGGTGTGGAGTTGGCGGAGCCCTATACACGCTGGCAAACGGAACGCTTCTTCGCGCGGGCAAACGCCCTCACCGGCTTCTACCGCAGCATCGGGTTCCCCGGCTTCGGCTAGAGCCAGATCCGGTCCGGGTGAACCGACCTGATCGGATCAGTCCCTACACGATTGAGACATAACGTTTTGCCGATCTGGCAGCGCTGCAATCAGATCGATGCGTGCTCTCGGGTAGGGTTAGGACTGTCTCGGACAGGAGCCAGCTCCTGGCGCCAGCAGGGCACTCATAAAGCCACACGCCGAGCACGCGACGGCCTCCAGCCGGGGCCGCGGCTGGCCCTCGTCATCTTCAGAAGCGCGGGGCGGCCCAGCGCACCATTTCGATGAGTACCTGGTCGGACGCCTCGTCCAGCGCGCGGGCAACTTCCGGCCCGGCAACGGACGCGATCGGCACGCGCGCGCTGAAGACACGCGCCGCCACGATGCGGCCGGCCTGGTTGGCGATCACCTTGGCGGAGATTTCCACCACCGCCTGTGCCCCCGACGGCTCGATGCGGACACCGAAGGTGCGGATGTCCATATTGAGCTGGAAGTCACCGCTCACGCCGTCGCCGGGGCGCGCCACCCGGGCAAGGCGACTGCCATTCTCGAACGCCTGGATGGTGCGGGCCTGGAGCAGAGGCGGCAGTCGGTCCGCCCATTGGGCGTCCGACAGATACGTGATCTGACCGGGGGCGGGCTCCACCATGATCTTTTCGGTGTCCAACGCCGCGAGCGCCGTGGGCATCACCACCACCAACTGCCCGGTGCCGCCGCCCTTGGCGGTGAATTGGCTGGGCGCCGAGAGATCGAAGGTGGGAATGGGATTTGACGCGCAGGCCGCAAGGCCTGTCACCGCCAGAGCGACCGTCACTGCGCGCACGACAGACCAGAGGCTCGCGGATAGAGGCACGGTTTCAGCCCTCGACTCTCTTAACATGCTCCTTACCGCCTATATTCGGGTACGGAGCTGCCGCCAAATATGAACTGGCGGGGATTGCGCTCAAAGTTGCGGAACACCCGCTCAATATCGGACAAGGTGCGCCGGCCATCCACCGCCAGGGCCTCGAACTGACGCAAGCCAGGACCGGTGAACTTCTCCACCTGGGTGGCGATTTCTTCCGTGCGCGTGTCCAGATTGTTGGCGAGGCGGCGCACCGAGGCGGCGGCCTCGGACACCTGGTTGACCATGCCGTCCGGATCGCCGGCCGCCCGCTTGAGGTCAGACAGCACGGCATCGGCCTTGGTGGCCAGTTCCTGCACCTGCCCGGCGATCTCGTTGGAGCGCTGCATCAGCGAGCCCACATCCTCCGAATGGTCGGACAGGGCCTTCGAGAAGGTCTCGATATTGGCGACGATGGCGGCGATCTTGTCGGGGTCCACCGCTTCCAGGATCTTGTTGGCGCGCCCCGCCACATCCTGCACGGTGTTGATCAGGCCGGCCATGCCGGCGCCTCCGTCCGCCTCGATGCGCGGGAAGCCGTTGGGGCCCATGGGCAAGGGCTTGGCATCGGCCGCCCCACCGCGGATGGACACCGCCACGATGCCGGTCAGGCCCTGGGTCTCCAGGCCGGCGCGCGCATCGGCCAGAATCGGCACGTCGGGACGCACGCCCACCCGCACCAGCACCTCGTTGGGCTTGCCGGGCACGAGGCCGAGCATGGTCACCTGGCCGACCGGAATGCCGTTGAACAGCACATTGTTGCCCTGCCGCAGGCCGGCCACCGAGCCATTATAGACGATCTCATAGAGGGAGCGCTCGTCACTCACCTGGGGACGCGCGAACCAATAGACGAAGCCGAACGCCGCCCCGAGCACGAGCAGCGTGAAGGCGCCGATGATGGTGTAGTTGGCCCTGGTCTCCATGCCCTATTCCCACCTCACCATGACGACCGCACGGCCCGCGCGCGGACCCCGTGGAAATAGGATTGTAGCCAGGGATGCTGCGCCGCCATCATCGTCTCGATGGTCCCCTGTGCGATCACCTTACCATCGTACAGGGCCGCGATGCGATCGCAGACCGTGTGCAGGCTGTCCAGATCGTGCGTTACCATGAAAACCGTCAGCCCCAAAGTCTGCTGCAAGGTGCGGATCAACTCGTCGAAATCGCCCGCGCCGATGGGATCAAGGCCCGAGGTGGGCTCGTCCAGGAACATGATGTCCGGATCGAGCACCAGCGCACGCGCCAGAGCGGCGCGCTTGATCATGCCGCCGGAGAGTTCGGACGGCAGCTTCTCGCCCACATCAGGCTTCAGGCCCACCATCTCGATCTTGGTATAGGCAATCTCGTCCATCAGCTTCTGGGAGAGCTTGAGATTTTCCCGCAGCGGGAACTGGATGTTCTGCTTCACCGTCAACGAGGAGAACAGTGCCCCCTGCTGGAACAGCACGCCCCACCGCCGTTCCATGGCCGAACGCTTCTTCTCGTCCAGGTCGTCCACATTCTGGCCGAAGACCTCCACCGTCCCGGATCGCTTGGGCACGAGGCCGAGAATGGTGCGGGTGAGCACCGACTTGCCGCCGCCTGACGTGCCGACGAAGCCGAGGATCTCGCCGCGCATGATGTCGAGGTTGAGATGGTTGAGGACGATGCGGTCGCCGAAGCCTACCACGAGATCGCGCACGCTGATGATCGGCTCGCCGGGGGCGGCGGTCATCACGGGCGGGGCGTCGGGGGAGCGGGAAGTGTCGGGCGCGTCCATGTCGGCTCACATATTGATGGACGCGAAGAACATGGCGAAGACCCCGTCCATCACGATGACGAGGAAGATGGCTTTGACCACCGAGGCGGTGGTGTGCTGGCCGAGCGATTCCGCGCTGCCGCCCACCCGCAGGCCTTCCAGGCACGAGACAAGGCCGATCACCGCCGCCATGAACGGCGCCTTGATGATGCCCACCAGAAAGTGGTCGATGGAGATGGCGTCCTTCAGCCGGTCGAGGAACACGTCCGGCGTGATGCCGCCATAGGTCCAGCAGACAAGGCCGCCCCCGACGAGGGCCGCCATGGAGCCGACGAAGGTCAGCAGCGGCAGCGCCAGGATCAGCGCCAGAACGCGCGGCACCACAAGGATTTCCACCGGGTCGAAGCCCATGACGCGCAGCGCGTCCACTTCCTCCCGCATGCGCATGGAGCCGAGCTCGGCGGTGAACGCACTGCCGGAGCGGCCGGCGATCATGATGGAGACGATGAGCACGCCGAGCTCGCGCAGCACAAGCACGCCGACCATGTCCACCACATAGATTTCGGCGCCGAACTGGCGGAAATGGAAGATGCCCTGCTGGCCGAGGATGGCGCCGATCAGGAAGGTGATGAGGATGATGATGGGCACCGCGCGGAAACCGGCGCGGTCCATCTGGTTCACCATGGAGGTGAACCGGAAATTGCGCGGACGCGCCAGCATGCGCAGGAGGGCAGCGATGGTGGCGCCGATGAAATTGAGGAGCGCGAGCGCGTCCTTGGCAATCTCCACCACGGTCATGCCCAGCCGTTCCAGAACCCCTGGAATGCGGCGGGCCGGCGGGGGAGCATCGCGTCCGGTGCGCTTCATCTCCTGAATGAGGGCATCATAGCGCGGCTGCAGCCCGGTGACTGCGGGCTCCACCCCATCGCGCGACCAGGCCCGGCGCAGCCGCTCCAGCAGCAGCGCGCCGAAGGTGTCGAGGCGCTCGACCCCGGACATGTCGATGGTCACGCGCCCAGGCGCGGGGTAACGCTGCACTGCGGCATTCACCGCCTGCTCCAGCGTGCCCGCAGTGTCGGAGGTCCAGATGCCCTGCCCCGCCACGCGCAGCTGATCGCCATCCTGGCGGACATCAAGGAGCGAGGCGTTCGCCAAAAGGGATTCTCCGCGTCGAGTCGCGTGCTTGAGCAAGGTACACCTTATGCTCATACTCGGGCGTGCCTTGGGCGTCGAGGTCACTTTTTTCCCGCATCGTGCCCCAAAAGCCGCATTTCTCCAGCAGCGACACGCATTTAAACCGATGATACGCCTCGTTGTTACCGTAGATTGCTACCGCATCGCCGGCACCTTCACCATCTCCCGCGGCTCCAAACGGGAGGCGGTGGTTGTAACCGCGCACCTGACCGACGGCATCCATGAAGGGCGGGGAGAATGCGTGCCCTATGCCCGCTATGGCGAGACCGTGGACGGGGTGGCAGAGCTGGTGCGGAGCCTTGAGCCTGAGATTGCCGCCGGTCTCGACCGCGCTGCGTTGCAAAAGCGCCTGCCGCCAGGGGCAGCCCGCAATGCCCTGGACTGCGCCTTCTGGGACTTGGAAGCCAAACGCGCCGGACTAAGGGTTTCCGCCCTCGCAGGCCTGCCGCTGCCCCTGCCGATCGTGACGGCCTTCACGCTCAGCCTCGATACGCCGGAGGCCATGGCCGCGGCGGCGGCCGCATCCGGGCGGCCGCTGCTCAAGCTGAAGCTCGGCGGCCCGGAGGATCTCGCCCGCCTTGCCGCCATCCGAGCGGCCGTTCCGCAGGCCCGCCTTATCGTGGATGCAAATGAAGGATGGGCGGAGGCGGACCTTGAGCGCAATCTCGCCGCCTGCGCGGCCTTCGGCGTCGAATTGGTGGAGCAACCCTTGCCCGCCGGACACGACGGGCTTCTGGGGCGCATCGCGCGGCCGGTTCCGGTCTGCGCGGACGAGAGCGCGCATGACTGCGCGGGGCTCGCGGCCCTCAAGGATCGCTACGACGCCGTGAACGTGAAGCTGGACAAAGCCGGTGGGCTGACGGAAGCCCTCTCCATGGTGGACCTCGCCCACCGCCAGGGCTTCTCGGTAATGGTCGGCTGCATGCTGGCCACCTCGCTGGCCATGGCGCCCGCGGTGCTCGCCGCCCAGACCGCGCAGGTGGTGGATTTGGACGGCCCCCTCCTCCTGGCACAGGACCGCGCCCCGGGGCTTCGCTATGACGGTTCGCGGGTCCACCCACCCGAACCGGAGCTTTGGGGATAGGCGTCAGGCCCGCGCGCGCCGCACGCCCATGAAAGCAAGCCCCCCACCGAGCGCCGCCAGACCGGCAGAGACCGCAAAGGCGCCCGGACCCAGCATAGCCCAGAGCGGACCGCTGGCCAGGCTTGCCGCCGACATGGTGAGGTTCACCACCCATGCGGCGAGCGACTGCGCACTTCCGGCGCGGTGCTCCGGCGCATAGCGGGCGATCAGTTGCACCTGCCCCAGATAGGTGGCTCCGAATGTGCCGCCATGGAGAATTTGCAACGCCACCAGCACCGGCAGGGACGGATCGAGCGCCAATCCCGCAAACCGCACCACGCCGATGCCGGCCCCCGCCATCAGCAGCCCCAAAGGCCCGACACGCCGCACCAGCTTCGTGCCGAAGCGGAACACCACGATCTCGGAAATCACGCCGATGGACCACAAAAGCCCCACGGCCGTGAGCGAGAGGCCGCTGCGGGACCAATGGAGCGAAGAGAAGGCATAAAGGGTCGCGTGGCTCGCCTGCACGAGCGCGGCCGCCAGCACGCCCACCACTAGGATCGACCGCGCCTGCTTCCAGTCGAGCCCCGGCACGGCCGTGCTTGCGGGCCGCGCCAGTTCCGGCAAGGCGAGGGTGGCCGCCACATAGGAGACATAGCCGGCCACCATCAGCGCCACCACCGCGCCGGGCCCGGTCTGCTGGATCACCAGCCCGCCCAGGAGATTGGCCGCGACGAACGCCACCGAGCCCCAGAGCC
The DNA here is from genome assembly GCF_017742835.1 of Aquabacter sp. L1I39. GTDB lineage: Bacteria > Pseudomonadota > Alphaproteobacteria > Rhizobiales > Xanthobacteraceae > L1I39. Next base: position 2,699,845 of record NZ_CP072392.1, on the reverse strand, counting down.
GGCTGCGGCCATAATCGATCCGCCCCGCCCGCGCCTGGCGAGTCGCATAGGCATCGAGCAACGCGAAACCGGGATTCCAGGCCAGCGCGGCGATGCCGAGCACCAGCAGGATGGCCAGGAGCGTCTGCGCCAAGGCCAGCAGCGACATGGTGAGCGCGGTGAAGCTCGCCAGCAGCACCAGAAGCGCCTTGGGGCGTCCCAGCCGGTCGGACAGGAAGCCCAGTAAGGGCGTGGAAACGAGGCGGGTGGCCAGCGGCACCGCCACCGCAAGGCCGATATCCTCCGCTGACAGGCCGCGCGCCGACAGCCAAAGCGGAAAGAAGGGCAGGTAGACGCCGAGCGCGAAGAACTGCGCCCCATAGGCGAGGCCCATGGCCGCGCGCACGGGAAAGCGGCCGGCCTCGCCGATGGTCATGGCAGGGATCCGAAGCTCAGGGCCGGAGCGCCCCTTCGGCGGGGCGGCCGGAGATCAGGGGTCCGCTCAGGCGGAAAGGCAGGCGTTGAAGGTGGCCGCGTCCACATTGCCGCCGGACAGGACGATGACGGTGGTCTTACCGGCCGCATCAAGGCGGCCCTCCAGCAGCGCGGTCAACGCCACCGCGCCGCCTGGCTCCACCACCAGCTTCAGTTCCCGAAAGGCAAAGGCCACCGCGCGAGCGACCTCCGCATCGGTGGCGCTGACGCCCTCGCCCACCAGGCGGCGGGTCACCTCGAAGGTAATGGCGCCGGGCGTCGGCGCCAGAAGGGCATCGCAGAAGGAACCGCCAGGTGCCGGATTGCGCTCGCGCTGGCCGGCGCGGAAGGAGCGGGCGTGGTCGTCGAAGCCAGCGGGCTCGGCCACCACCACGCGGGCGTTCGGGAAGCTCTCCTTTACCGCCAGCGAGATGCCGGCAATAAGGCCACCACCGGACGCATTGGCGCTGACGATGTCGGGGGCAAGGCCCAGCGCCTTCAGGTCTTCCACGATCTCAAGGCCCACCGTGCCCTGGCCGGCAATGATGTTGGGATCGTCATAGGGCGGCACGAAGATGGCCCCGCGCGCGGCGGCAATTTCACCGGCAATGGCGTCGCGGTCATCGGTCTCGCGATTATAGTCCACCACCTCCGCGCCCAGCGCGATGGTGCGCTCGCGCTTCATGGCCGGGGCGTCGGACGGCATCACGATCACGGCCGGCATGCCCAGGAGCTTCGCCGCAGCCGCCACGCCTTGGGCGTGATTGCCGGAGGAGCAGGCCACCACGCCCGCTGCGCGGTGCTCGTGGGGGATCTGCACCATCCGGTTATAGGCGCCGCGAAACTTGAAGGAGCCGGTGCGCTGGAGCGTCTCGGGCTTCAGGAAGACGGTGCCGCCCACACGCTCGGACAGGACCGGGGAGGCGACCAGCGGCGTGCGCACGGCGACGCCCTTCAGGCGTCCGGCGGCAGCGACCACATCGGCGAAAACGGGGGGAGCAGGAATCGCGTTCATGCCACCGAAATTAGCCTGTTTCGCCGCAGGAGGCGAAACCTGCGTGCCACCGGCCCGAAATCATGGGCGATGAGCACATTGTCGATGAACTGCTTGGCGCATTCCCGCCAGGAATAGCGCAGCGCATAGTCCCGCGCCGCCTGGGGCGAGAGCTCCAGCGCCTTGAGGCAGGCGGTGCGCAGATCCTCGTCCAGAACGCCAACCGGCTCGGTCGCTTCGCCCAGAACATCCATGGGACCGGTGACCGGATAGGCCGCCACCGGCAGGCCACTCGCCAGCGCTTCCAGGAGCACGATGCCGAACGTGTCGGTGCGGCTTGGAAACACGAAGACATTGCTGCCCGAATAGATGCGGGCCAGGTCCTCGCCTTCCTTCGGGCCGAAGAAATGGGCATCGGGGAACCGCGCCTTCAGCGAGGCCAAGGCCGGCCCTCCGCCCACCACCGCCTTGGAGCCGGGCAGGTCGAGGCTGAGGAAGGCCTCGATATTCTTTTCCACCGACACCCGGCCCACAAACAGGAAGACCGGCTTGGGCAAGCCCAGGTCCACCTCAGGACGGGGTCGAAAAAGATCGGCGTGCACGCCGCGCGACCAGCGCATGAGGCGCTTGAAGCCGCGCGCCTCCAGCTCCCGCTCCAGGGTGGCGGTGGCCACCATCACGCCGCCGCCCGCATTGTGGAAGCTGCGCAGCCAGGCATAGGTGAGCCGCTCGGGCACCGGAGCTCGGGCGGACAGATATTCGGGAAACTTGGTGTGGTAGGACGTGGTGAAGGTGCGCCGCGTGGCGATGCAGGCCCGCCGCACCAGGATGCCGATGGGCCCCTCGGTGGCCACATGGACAAAGTCCGGCTGCATGGCCTCGATCCGGCGCATGATCATGCGCGGGGTGGCAAGCGAAAGCCGGATTTCGTCATAGGTTGGCAGGGGAACCGTGCGGAATTCCTGCGGGGTGAGGAATTCCAGCCGCGCGCCGAGATGAAGGGCTTCGCTCGCGGTGTGCTCAAGGGAGCGCACCACCCCGTTGATCTGGGGATGCCAGGCGTCCGTCGCGACGAGAATGCGCATCAGGCCGCCGCGCGGGCCGCGGCCGCGTCGGTCGGCTCGGTCACCGGCACGAGCGAGGGCTTGGTCCAGCGGATGATCTCCATCCGCCCGTCCTCGTGCTCGGCCACCGCCGTGCAGCTCTCCACCCAGTCGCCGCAATTCACATAGCGCACGCCGAAGCGGTCATGGATGGCGGCGTGGTGGATGTGGCCGCAGATCACGCCGTCCACCTTGTGGCGCTTGGCCTCGTCCGCCACCGCCTTCTCGAACTTGCCGATGAAGTTGACGGCGTTTTTCACCTTCAGCTTGGCCCACTGGCTCAGCGACCAATAAGTGAGCCCCAGCTTGCGCCGCACCAGGTTGACATAGGTGTTGACGCCCAGAGCAAACGTGTAGGCCCAGTCACCCATGAAGGCGAGCCACTTGGCATGGCGCACCACCAGATCGAACACGTCGCCGTGGATGACGAGGTAGCGCTTGCCGTCGGCGGCTTCGTGGATGGTGTGCTCCACCACTTCGATGCCGCCGAAATGCGTGCCGTAATAGTCCCGCAGGAACTCGTCGTGATTGCCGGGCAGATAGAGGATGCGCGCGCCCTTACGGCCCTTGCGCAGCAGCTTCTGCACCACGTCATTGTGCTTCTGGGGCCAATACCAAGCCTGTCGAAGGCGCCACCCGTCGACGATGTCGCCGACGAGGTAAAGCACATCCGCATCATGGTATTTGAGGAAGTCGAGCAGAAGCTCCGCCTGGCATCCCTTGGTCCCAAGATGGACATCGGAAATGAAAAGCGCGCGGTAATGGCGGGCTTCAGGGCTGTCGCTCACGATCTTGCCTCGTGCGGAAATTGCTCCCTGAGAGCATTGTGACGGACTTAGCCGGAGTCGTGTATCCCTTTTATGACGCAGTTGCGGAAAGACGTCATCCGCTTTTCGCATTGCACCATATTCGGGACCGAACGCACCTTCCTCCGGCCGCGACTCAGTCGTCTCCTGCGGCAGCATCCCCCGCCCGGCGGGCCACCGCAAGAGGCGCCGCCGCCCGGTCTTGCCCATGACCGGCAAATGGCCTCCCCCCCGCGCGCTGCCCATTGACCAAACGCCCTGCGCGCGCCAGCTTGCGCGCCGGGCGGAAGGTGGGGCGCACGCGCGGCCCCTGCCCTCTTCGAGGCATCCGCCCGGCGGACCACCCGATTGAAGGGTGGACGCCTCCTATTTTTCCAGGGAGCCCGAGAGATGAAGCTCGTTCGCTTCGGCGCAGCCGGCCAGGAAAAGCCTGGTCTAATCGATTCAACCGGCAAGATCCGGGACCTGTCCGGCGTGGTGCCCGACATTGCCGGCGACGTGCTGACCCCTGAGGGCCTTGCCCGCATCCAGGCAGTGGACCCCTCCAGCCTTCCGCTGGCGCCCGAGGGCGTGCGCCTGGGCTCCTGCGTTGCCCGGCCGGGCAATTTCGTCGCGGTGGGCCTCAACTATGCCGACCATGCGGCCGAGACCAACAATCCCATTCCCGCCGAGCCGGTGCTGTTCAACAAGGCGCCCAATTGCGTGGTGGGCCCCAATGACGACGTGATGATTCCCAGGGGCTCCACCAAGCTCGATTGGGAAGTGGAACTGCTCATCGTCATCGGCGCCCGCGCCCGCTACGTGGAAGAGGCAGACGCCCTCAAGCACGTGGCCGGCTACGCCATCTGCAACGACATTTCCGAACGGGCCTTCCAGATCGAGCGCGGCGGCCAGTGGGCCAAGGGCAAGTGCGCGGAGACCTTCGGCCCCATCGGCCCCTTCCTCCTCACCGCCGACGAGATGCCCGATACGTCCGCGCTCTCCATGTGGCTCGAGGTGAATGGCGAGAAGGTCCAGAACGGCTCCACCAAGACCATGATCTTCTCGGTGCCGTTCATGGTGTCCTATATCAGCCAGTTCATGGTGCTCGATCCCGGCGACATCATCACCACCGGCACTCCGCCCGGCGTCGGCCTCGGCTTCAAGCCCCCGCGCTTCCTGAAGGCGGGCGACGTCATGCGCCTCGGCATTGAGGGGCTCGGCGTTCAGGAGCAGAAGGTGGTGCCCTTCAAGCTGTGACAAGGCCCCGCGCCTCCCGCCGGCGGGAGGCGCGGTCATCGCCCTGGTGCGTGCGTCACGGAGCGGGGCTTGCGGGCGCGGGACAGTCGTCGCAGGTTACCTCTCCTTTCACGACGCGACACCAGCGCCAGAGCCGGACGGAATGAACAATAACGCCCCCCAGCCTTCCGCCGCCCAGCGCCTCCTCGCCCTTCTGCCCCACTCACCGCAATTCCCGGCGATCCGGCGGCGGCCGGTTGAGCTTGTCTATGGGCGGGACGACACGGTTCCGCTGGGCGACTGGATCCCGCTTTCGCTGCAACATGCGGTGCTGGCGCTCACCTTCCTGATCTATCCGCTCCTGGCCGCCGACGCCGCCGACCTGCCGCTGGCGGCGCGGCAACCCCTTTTGACTTCCAGCGTCATCGCCATCGGGCTGGCGACCATGCTCCAGTGCAGCCGCTCGCGCTTCGGCTCTGGCTACCTGCTGGTTTCGGTCCCCGCCCCCAATGCCATTCCCATGGCGTCCCAGGCACTTGCCATGGGCGGCGTGGGCCTGCTGGCGCTCTGCACCCTCATTCTCGGCCTTTCCCAGGTGGCGCTGTCCCGCATCATCCGGCGGCTGCGTGTGCTGCTGCCGACCGAGGTATGCGGGATCACCATGGCCATGCTGGGCATTTCCCTGGCCGGCTCGGGCCTGCAGCGGGCCTTTGGCGGCTATCACGCCGCCTTCACCATCGACCCCTTGCCCCTGCTGGTGACACTCACGACGCTGTCCATCATCGTCGCCATCACGGTCTTCGCGCCGCGGCACGTGAAGATCTACGCCATTGTGGCCGGAGGCACCTGCGGTTGGATTCTGGCGCGCTGGATCGGAGTGGACAGCCGCGACATCGGCGCGCTGATCGCCCCCGTCAGTCTGGTGGGCCTGCCCTCCCCGCCCTCTCTGTCCTTCGCGCTGGAACCGAACCTGGCGCCCCTGTTGATGCTCGTGGTGATCACCAGCCTCCTGGACATTCTCAGCGCCACCATTTCGCTGGAAAAGCTGGAGGACGCCGATTGGCGGCGAGCAGACATGCTGGCGGCCGAGCGGGCGGTGGCCGGCATCGGGCTCGCCAATATCGCGGCGAGCATGCTGGCGGCGACACCCTGCGGCGTCTCCCGCACCGCCGTGGGCTTTGCCGCCTCCACGGGCGCCACCGCGCGGGTCATCGGCTTCGCGGCGGGCGCGCTGATTTTCGCCACCGCCTTTTTCCCCAAGGCCGTGGCCTTCCTGACCCTCATTCCCGGCCCCGTCACCGGTGCCCTCCTGCTTTACACCGCCTGCTTCATGATCGTGAACGGCATGGCGCTCATCCTGACGCGGCGCCTCAATGAACGACGCATCTTCATGGTCGGCCTGTCGGTGGTGGCGGGCGTCGGCGCGGCGATCTTTCCGCTCGCCGAGCAGGTGCCCCCCTGGGCGGCGCCGGTCCTGGCCACCCCCATCGCGCTTGGCACCAGCGTCGCGCTGGTTCTCAACCTGATCTTCCGCATCGGCATCGCGCGGGATGCGAAGGTGGATCTAGGGGAGGACGAGAACATCTACCAGGCGGTGCGGCGCTTCCTGGAGCTTCAAGGCAATGCCTGGGGGACGCGCACCGCCATGGTGGAGGCAGCCATTCCTGCCGTGGCACAAGCGGCCGAGTTTGCGCGGGACCAGCAGCCGGCCGGACCGATCACCCTCACCGCCCGCTATGACGAAGCGCGGCTGAGCGTCACCTTGCTCTATGAAGGCGCCGCGCTCGCCGCGCCCAGCCGTCAGCCCAATCCGGAGGCCCTGCTGGGTGATGCGGAGGAGGCCAATATGTTCACGGCCTTCCTGCTGACCCGTCTTTGCGATCGCGTCCAGTATGGACGCAGGGCCGATCGCGCCTTCATCGATCTCAGCTTCGACGACTGAGGCGAACGGCCCCCGCGCTCACTGCAGCGTGGTGGAGGCGAGCCACCCCTTCACGGCGCTCAGCGCCTCGCCCCGATTGCCGGTGCGATGCTGGGCCTCCTGGAACACGGCGATCTGCATGTCGGCGCTGGTGCCGGCGGTGACGATGGTGCGCAGGTGGAGCAGCGAATCCAGGCATCCCAGCGCATCGGCATCGTCAGCCACCAGGGAGATGAGGCGCTCCACCGCATCGGTCACAGGCACGGCACGGCGCTCCGCGACATCCACGAACGAGCCATGGATGCCGTAGCGCTGGGCGCGCCACTTGTTCTCGTTGGCGATGGCGCGGTCCACCGTACCGATCTGGGCATTGTGGTCGGGATTGCGCACCAGATGCCGGACCAGCGCGCGGTAAAGCGCGGCGATGGCGACCGTATCCTCCACGCGCGTGCAACTGTCGGGGGCCCGCAATTCCAGCGTTGGATGCTTGGAGGACGGCCGGATGGCCCACCACACATAGCTGGAATCTGAAATGGCGCGCGCCGATACCATGGCCTCCACATAGGCCTCATATTCGCGGTTGTCCTCGAACAGTTCGGGCAGCCCGGTGCGGGGCAGTTCGTCATAGGCGGCGAGGCGATAGCCCATGAGGCCCGTCTGACGGGAGCCCCAGAAGGGCGAAGAGGTGGCCAGCGCGATGAAATGGGGAATGTAGGGCAAGGTCCGCCGCATGACATTCACCCGCTGGTCCGGGTCGGGCATCTCCACATGGACGTGCAGGCCGCAGACCATGTTGCGCTCGCCGAGCATCTGCAGATCATGCATCAGCCCGTCATAGCGATTGGCCTGGGTGTGGCGGATGCCATCCCAGGTGGCGGTGGGGTGGGTGCCGGCAGCCATGAGGGCAACGCCATGCTCGCGCGCCACATCCGAGGCGCGGGCCCGCAGTCCGCGCAGTTCGTCGAATGCACTGCCGGGGCGCACCGCCGGGCTGGAGGCGATCTCCAACTGCGACTGGAGCAGTTCCACCGTCACCGCCTCGCCGATGGTCTCCTTCAGGTGATCGAAGAACCGCGCGGGCATCCGCCGCTGCACGGCGTTCGATTCTGCATCGACGACGAAGAACTCCTCCTCGATGCCGAAGCGATAATCCTGTGTCATTGGGCCTCCTGCGGACCACACCTCAAATCGACGCATCAACGCCCCAGGCGCCGCCGGGTTGCGCGCAGGATGAGATAAATTTCGGCGAGATTTGGGTGGCGCAGCGACAGCTGCCGAACAGTGATTCGCGCTGCAGTGCAGCGAAACCTTGCAAATAAAGGAAAGTGACAGCAGTCTTGAATATTTAAAATCGAAAGGATAGGCGTCCGCCTGAGTTCCCCTCAGCCACTCCGCCGGAATTATGACAATGGAAGAAAGATAAAAACGGTGCCGGCTCGGGAAAAGTACGGCACAGGAATGCCTCTGCGTCAGCGACCCTGCAACGGAGCGGGCATGAAAACCCACCCCCTCTACATGGGCCTGCCCCGCAGATCGCCACGGCAGGCCTGAACGAGGGCAAGCGCCGCCACTGCCGCCGTATCGGCCCGCAACACCCGCGGCCCGAGGGACAGCACGATGGCTGCCGGCCTGGCGCGGAGCATGGCGCGTTCCTCCGGCGAGAAGCCGCCCTCCGGCCCCACCAGGACGCTCACCGGTCCCGCAGGCCCGTTCTTCAGCGCACTCACCGGGTCTTCCACTGGCGCATCCTCGTCGCAGAACACCAGCACCCGTTCGCCCAGCCCCGCCACGAAACGGTCGAGCGGCAGGGGCTCGTCCACATGGGGCAAGGAGAGGATGCCGCATTGCTCGGCCGCCTCCACCCCATTGGCATGCATGCGCTCCACATTCACGCGGCTGACCTGCGTGAAGCGGGTCACCACCGGGGTGAGACGGGACACCCCCATCTCCACCGCCTTCTGGACCATGTAATCGAGGCGGGCATGCTTGAGCGGCGCGAAGGCGTAGTGAAGATCGCCGCCGTGCGGCTGCGGGCGCATGAGCTTCTCGCAGGTGACGCGCACCTCACGCTTGTGCCCTTCGCTGCGATGGGCCAGCCATTCGCCATCGCGGCCGTTGAACACCAGCAAGGCGTCGCCGATGCCGAGGCGGATGACGTTCGAGACATAGTGTCCCTGCTCGCTCGCCAAGGTGAACTCGGCCCCTTCGGAGAGTCCATCGGGCACGAACAGCCGCTGGAGCCGTGAATCGAACTTCGCCATCTGCACCCCCGGCCGTGTTGCCCGCGAAGGGACACCACGGACGGGCAGGCGTGGCAAGCCCCCGCGCGGAATGCGGGCCGCCCCCTACTTCTTCGCGCCCGAGGCGTCGAACTGCTTGAGATAGGCGATGAGGTTTTCCCGCTCGGCGGCAGGCTTAATGCCGGCGAAGGGCATGCGGCCCTGCGGGGCCACCGCCTTGGGATTGGCGATATAGGCGTCGAGCGTCGCCTCGTCCCACACTTTGCCGGCCTTGGCGCCGGCCTTCAGGTCGTCGGAATAATTGAAATCGGGATCATGGGCCCAGCTGGCCCCTACGATGCCGTTCAGAGGCGGCCCCACCCTGACCTTGGCGTCCGGACCGACCATGTGGCACGGCGCGCACTTCTTGAAGGCTTGCTCGCCCTTGGCGATGTCCGGTTCGGCATGGGCCGTGGCGCCAAGGGCCAAGAGAAGAGGGATGCTCAGGATGGAGCGACGCATGGAAGCCTCCGCAATGTCTGCCCCCACATAAACCGGTCTGGAGCAATTCCAAGACAGCGACAGGCGGGCTTTCGGTCGCAGCGAATGATCGTCGCCCCCACCGCAGAGGAAGGTGAAAGGCCCGGCGAGAGCGGTGGATGAGGACATCGGAACACGCGCCCGGAACACGACGCGCCTTGGAGTGTGGCGTCGCCTGCTCTAGACTGGGAATGCAAAAATTTTTCCTGTGAGGATAATTCATTGATGCTGGCGGGGGTCATCAAGCTGGGGGGAAGCCTTGCGCGAGGCGGCGCCATGGCTCACCTCGCCCGGCTTGTGGCGGATCGACCCGGCTGGCTGATCGTCGCGGGGGGCGGCACCTTTGCCGACGCGGTGCGGGACGCGCAGGCCCCCCTCGGCCTCTCCGACCGCGCCTGCCACCGCATGGCGCTCCTCGCCATGGAGCAGACCGCTTATGCCCTTCAAGACCTGGCGCCGGCGCTCCGTGCGGTGACGGCCTTGGACAATTTGTCCAGCCTCGCGAGGGGGAGCGCGGTGTGGTTCCCATCGCGCGACCTCATGGGCCATCCCCACATCCCGGAGAGCTGGGACGTGACATCCGACAGCCTCGCCTGCTGGCTTGCCACCGTGCTGAAGGCCCCTCGCCTTGTTCTGGTGAAGGCGGCCGGCGCCCTGTCCGCAGCCGCGCATCGCACCAGCGAGGCCGATGTCCGCGCCTGGGCGAAGGCCGGCCTGGTGGATGCCGCCTGCCCCCGCTTCGCCGCCGCCTTTGACGGCCCCCTCTCCCTCGTGCCGGCGGATGATGGGGCAGCCCTTGCCCACCTCTTGCCGGCCGCCGCAAAAACGAGCGCAGCATGAGCGACGGCACCTATCCCCGCTGGGCCTGGGCCCTGTCCGGCTCCGGGCATTTCTTTACCGAGAGCCTGGAGCTGATCCACGAGCTGGGCGATGTGGACCTGTTCGTCTCCGCCGCCGCCGAGGAAGTGCTGCGCATGTACCGGCAGGACAAGAAGCCCCTGCCGCCCACCACCAAGGTCTATCGTGACACCTCGGCCAGTTCCGCGCCTGTGGGGCTGTTCTATGAGGGCAAGTATCACACGCTGGTGGTGGCCCCCGCCTCCTCCAACACGGTGGCGAAATGCGTCTATGGCATTTCCGATACGCTGGTGACCAATTGCTTCGCCCAGGCGGGCAAGTGCCGTGTGCCGTGCATCGTGTTCGCCTGCGACACCGCGCCGGAACTCATCACCATGGCGCCCAGCGGCCCGGTGCCGGTCTATCCCCGCCGCATCGACCTGGAGAACACCGCCCGACTGAAGAATTTCGAGGCCACCCTCGTCGCCGAAAGCCTCGCCGATCTGACGGCGGCCATCGCCGCGCGGCAGGCGCAGCTTGCCGCCGCGCCCCTGCCGGCCCGCTGATCGTCCATGGCCGAGCGCGTCGTCCTCATCACCGGGTCGCTGGCTGAGCCGCGCGTGCGCCAGATCGCGCAGGCGCTGGCGGACGCGCAGGTGGAGCCGGTGGTGGTGAATATCGGCGTGAAGGTCGCCGCCCTCATGACCGCCGAGATCGTGGAGCGCCGCCTCACCGTGCCGGAGGGGGCCGCCCGCGTGGTCATGCCCGGCCGCTTCCGGGGCGACCTGGAGCGTCTCGCCGCCCGCTTCGGCCTGCCCTTCGAGCGCGGGCCGGACGAGGCCGCCGACCTCCCAGACTATTTCGGCCGCGCCCGGCGCGCCACCGACCTCTCACGGCATGACGTGACCATCTTCGCCGAGATCGTGGACGCCACCCGCCTCTCCGTGGACGCCATCCTCGCCCGCGCGCAGGCGCTGGCGGCGGACGGCGCGGATGTGATCGACCTCGGCGCCCTCCCCGACGCGCCCTTTCCGCACCTGGAAGAAGCCATCACGGTCCTGAAAGGCGAAGGCCTGAAGGTGAGCGTCGATTCCTTCGATCCTGCCGAACTGGCCCGCGCCACCCACGCGGGGGCGGACTATCTGCTCAGCCTCAACGAGAACACCCTCGCCATCGCCGAAGAAGGAGCGGCCATTCCGGTGCTGGTGCCGGCACGGCCGGGAGACCTTCAGTCCCTCATCCGCGCCATCGACGCCTGCGAGGCGAAGGGCCAAGCCTATCTGGCCGACCCCATTCTCGACCCCATCCATTTCGGCTTCACCGCCTCGCTGGTGCGCTATGCGGAATTGCGTCGGCAGAAGCCCGATTGCCCTATCCTCATGGGCATCGGCAACGTGACCGAACTGACGGATGCCGACACCACCGGCATCAATGCAATCCTCATGGGGATCATCTCGGAATTGCGCATCGGGGCTGTGCTGGCGGTGCAGGTGAGCCCCCATTGCCGCACGGCGGTGCGCGAATTCGACCGGGCGCGACGGGAGTTCTTCGCCGCACGCGAGGCGAACGCCCTGCCCCAGGGCTTCGGCGGCGGGCTCATGGCGCTCCGGGACCGCAAGCCCATCGCCACCAGCGGGGCGGAGCTGGAGCAGCTCGCCGGCGCGGTGAAGGACCGCAATTATCGCATCGCCGTTTCCGAGCAGGGCATCCACGTCTTCAACCGCGACGGCCACCACGTGGGTCAGGAGCCCTTCGCCCTCTATCCGCATCTGGATGTTAAAGACGATCCGGCGCACGCCTTCTATCTGGGGGTGGAGACGGCGCGGGCGGAGATCGCGCTCCTTTTGGGCAAGCGCTATGCCCAGGACGAGCCCTTGAAATGGGGCGTGGCGGGGGAGACGGCGGCGAGCGCGGAAGAAGCCCACCGGCTCACCTTCAAGGCCGCCGGGTCCACGCTAACCAAAAAAGGCGGCGTGCCAGAGGGGGAGGACGACACATGATCCGCGAGGCCATCGTCACCACCCTGTCGCCGGAAGGCGTGCCCCACATCGCGCCCATGGGCCCGCACGTGGTGGAGGATGGCTATGTCATCCAGCCCTTCCGCCCCTCCCGTACCCTGGACAATCTGCTGGCGCGGGGGTGCGGCGTCATCAATCTCACGGACGATGCGCGGGTCTTCGCCGGCTGCGTTACCGGCCGCAAGCGCGACTGGCCGGTGGTGGTGGCGGATGCGGTGCCCGGCGTGCGCCTGATCGCGACCCTCGCCCATGAGGAATTCGAGGTGGTGGCGGTGGAGGATGACCTCGTGCGTCCGCGCCTGCGCTGCCGCGTCATTCACAAGGCGAGCCATGCGCCCTTTCCCGGCCTCAACCGGGCAGTGGCGGCGGTGGTGGAAGGGGCGGTGCTGGTGTCCCGCCTCGGCCTGATCGACCTCAACCGCATCGAGACGGAAATGGCGCATCTGGCGGTGGCCGTGGACAAGACCGCCGGCCCGGCCGAGCGGGAAGCGTGGGGTTGGTTGATGGAGACGGTGGCCGAATTCCGGGAGCGCAGCCTCGCATGATCTCGCTCCACGACCCTGCCGGCCGGCCGGGCCTCCTCGCCAGCGTGGCCAGCCTTGCCGAGCTGAACCGCGCTTACGCGGTGGGCGCGGATATCCTCGACCTGAAAGACCCTTCCGCCGGTGCCCTCGGCGCCTGGGCGCCACAGGCGCTGACGGAAGCGGTGAAGCGCTGGCGCATGTGGCCCCATCCGCGCCCGCTGCTCAGCGCAACCATCGGCGACCATCCCTTGGACCCCGCCATCCTGTGCGCGGCCACCGCGCGGACGGCGGCAACCGGCGTGCCGCTGGTGAAGATCGGCTTCTCGCGCACCGGGGAAGATGCCGCCGCCCTTCCCGCCTGCCTTGACGCCCTGGCGCCCCTGGCGCGGGAGACCCGTCTCATCGCCGTCTTGTTCGCGGATGAGGGGCCGGCCACCGATCTGGTGCCGCTGGTGGCGGGCGCTGGCTTTCATGGGGTGATGCTCGACACGGCCCGCAAGGACGGGAGGCGCCTCACCGACCATCTCAATGTGTCGGCGCTGACCACCTTCGTCGCGGCCGCCCGGCTGCATGGCCTGCTCACCGGCCTTGCGGGCTCCTTGCGGCTGACGGACATTCCTGTACTTGCGCCGCTGCGGCCGGATTATCTGGGCTTTCGCGGCGCCCTGTGCACAGGCAGCCGGACGGGGGCGCTTGATCCCGCCGCTCTGGCGGCGGTGCGGCGGGATGTGGCCGAGGTGGCGCGCTCACGAGAGAATGCGTGAGAGGGCGATTCACCGATCAGATTGATTCACTCTGGTCGGATCGCGCTCTGGCGCCCGCCTCAGTCCTACGCCCGCAGCACAAGCGCGGCGGCGTCCATCTCGGTCTTGCGGGCGGCGCGGCGGGCGGCGGCTTCCGCGTCCTCGCCCCAGAGTTCGCGGTTCCAGTCCTCGTCCACATGGGCGGCGGTCCAGGCAGCGTCTGGATCGAGCCACCCCTGCAGCACCGCGAGGGAGAGAAGCGCAGAGCCGGTGAGGCCGGTCATGGAGACGAGCGCGGCCAGCTTCAGCGGATCGCGCGGCACCAGGGCGGCCACGCGGGCGATGGCCTCTTCCGGCTGCGCCACGTGGCGGATGCCGGCAGAGAGGAAGAAGCGCGCGCCCACCTCGGTGCGAAAGCGTTCCAGCACCGGGTCCCAGGCCAGCCCCTGGCGTTCCACCAGGCGATCAGGCTCCTCGGCGCGGTAGCACAGGAGGTCCGTGCCGGCATAGGAGACCACCTCGGCGGCCGTCGCTTCCGCATTGGCTGCCACTCCGTCCAGCCCCACATTGACGAGGCGGGTGACGGGCATGGTGGAGGGATCGATGTCATTGCCCTGCGCCTCCCACTCCGCCGCCATGGCCTCGGCCAGCGCGCGGGAAGGAACCTTCAGGAGCGCCTTGGCGGGGGTGCGCACGGGACGGCCGTCCAGGCGGATGGTGAAATCGCCCTCCGGCTCCTCGCCCACCGACACGTCCTTATAGAAGCGCTTGGGCAAGGGCTTGCGCTGGGCTTCCTGCGCGGCGCGCATGGGATCGGGCCCGTTCTCCAGGTCGTTCAAGAGATCGCGCATGGCGTGCCTTCTCCTGTGAAAGGGCCGACCTCAGCCCGCAGCCTGAAGGGCCGGGCGGACCAGTTGGTTGATGGCGGCCGGAACGTCGGCGAAATCGTGCACCAGCAGGTCGGCGCCCGCCGCCAGCAGATCCCCTTGCGGATGATAGCCCCAGGAGACGGCGAGCGCGAAGGCGCCGGCGGCCTTGGCCATCTCCATGTCATAGGTGGTGTCGCCCACCACAACGGTGCGATGGGCCGGCAATCCGGTCTCGGCCATGGCCTGGAGCACCATGCCGGGATGGGGCTTGGAAGGCGCGTCGTCGGCGGTCTGGATGGTGGTGAACCAACCCTCCATGGAATGAGCCGCCAGCACCCGCGCCACGCCGCGCCGCGCCTTGCCCGTGACCATGCCCATGAGCACGTCCGGCTCTGCGCGCAAGGCGGCGAGCGTGTCGCGAGCGAGGGGAAACATGGGCTCGGGCGGCTCGGCATCGCGCAGGCGCATGAAGGCGTTGCGATAGGCCTCCACCATCACCGACACCGGATAATCCGCGCGCCCCCGCGAGAGCACGGTGAAGGCCTCCGGCAGGGAGAGGCCGACAATGGAGAGGATGTCCTCGCGCGGCGGTGCGATGAGCCCCTCGGCGGCGTGGGCGTCGCGCATGGCGGCGACAATCATGTGCTGGCTGTCCACCAGCGTGCCGTCGCAATCGAACAGCACCAGCCGCAAGGTCTCATCGGGGGTGGGAAGGGAGGACAGGGCCGTCATTTCTGGGTCAGCTTCTCGGTCTCGATGTCATAGGACCAACTGGCGCCGCTGGTGTCCGTGAACAGAATGGTGGTGAAGCCGCGCGTCCGGCACTGGCGCGGGAACGGGCCCCCCACGATCAGCTCCACCGCCGTCTTGGCCGGAAAACTGAACTTGATGGCGATGGTGGTCTGGTTCGGCCCGCTGGTGGTGACCGCCAGATCGAGGCCGTTCTGGACGAAATTGTCCTGCGTGGTCTTGGCGAAGGCGCGCCGCGTCGCCTCGTCGCCGGCGGGAATGGGGGACGCCTGCACCGGCGGGGGCGCCGGGGCGGGCGCGGGCGCCGGCTCGGGACTTGCCGGGGGAGGCGCGGCGGGTGGTGCTTCCACGGGCGCGGGAGCCGGCGGCGCGGGCGGGGCGGCGGCGGTCTCCACGGGCTTTTGCGCCGGAGACGGTCCCAGCAGCACCCAGACGCCCGCGCCGGCGGCAATGGCCACCACCACGCCGATGACGCCGACCAGCACGGGCAAGAGCCGCGAGGGGCGATGGATATGGGTGCCGCACTCCGGGCATTCCGTCGCCTTGGGATGGACCTCCGCTCCACAGCCGGGGCACAGCTCGGGCTGACGGCTCATGCACTCACTCCTCGATCTCACACCCGCACCACAGGCGCCCGCCCCAAGCGCCCGACGCACAACGGTCAGCAGCCCCTCTCAGATGGGAGCCCGCCGGCCGGCAGACAATGACACGCCAGGCTGGTCTCCAAGCCCCTTGTCCGTTCGCTAGGCGGGCGCGAGGCCGAGGCTTCAGCGCCAAAGCCTGGAGCGCTGTCCGCCCTAGCTACTCCACTTCGCCCCGCGATAGAACGCCGGCCGGCGCAGACCCGCCGTCCGTTGCGGCATGGCCGCCCGCTCAGGCTTCGGGCGCCTCGAGAATCGGATCGTACTGGCTCGCATCGAAGCCCAGCACCGCGAAGGTCTGCGCCATATGGGGCGGAAGCGGGGCGGAGACATCAATCATGCCGGTGCCGCGCGGATGGGGGATGACCAGCCGGCGGGCGAGGAGATGCAGGCGGTTTTGCAGGCCGCCCGGCAATTCCCAATTCTCGATGTCGAAATATTTAGGATCGCCCACGATGGGGTGGCCGATATGGGCCATGTGAGCGCGCAACTGATGGGTGCGCCCCGTCACCGGCTTCAGCGACACCCAGGAGAGCTTTTGCGCCGCCTGGTCCACCACGGCATAATAAGTGATGGCGTGGCTCGCATCGTCTTCGCCATGGCGGGCGACGCGCATGCGCTCCTCGCTCTCCTCGCGGGCGAGATAGGTGGAGATGCGGCCCTGGCGGGGCTTGGGTACGCCGGGCACCACGGCCCAATAGACCTTGCGGGCCTCGCGCGAGCGGAAGCTCTTGGCGAGCACGGACGCCGCGAGGCGGGATTTGGCCACCAGCAGGCAACCGGACGTGTCCTTGTCGATGCGGTGGACGAGACGCGGACGCTGCCCATCCTTGTCGCGCAGCACCTCCAGCATGCCGTCAATGTGCCGGTATGTGCCCGAGCCGCCCTGCACCGCAAGGCCGAAGGGCTTGTTCAGCACCATCACATCCTTGTCCTCGAACAGGGTGATGGAGCGCAGGAATTCGCGGTCATCCGCTTCCTTGCGGGCGCTGGGCGCCTTGGGTGCGGCCGTAGAAGCGGCCTTCGGCGCGGCCCTGGACGCGACCGTAGGGCCGACCATGCCGCTAAAAGAGGGCGCGCCCTCGGCCTCGGCCTCATCGCCCGCGCCCGCACTGAGCGGCGGCACGCGCACGGCCTGGCCGGGCTCCAGCCGGGTGGAGGTCTTCACCCGCCCGCCATCCACGCGCACCTGGCCGGTGCGCACCAGCTTTTGCAGGTGCCCGAAGGAAAGGTCCGGAAAATGCTGTTTGAACCAGCGGTCGAGGCGCATGTCCGCCTCATCCGCCGTCACTGTCTTGATCTCGACCGCCATCGGTCACAAACCCCGTCAAACGGTCGCCAATGGCGCACATCTAGCGCCCCGGCGCCCTCCTGTCACGCAATGGCGCGCATCAGGAACAGGCCGGCGAAGATGGCGGTGAGGGTCAGCACCAGCGAGCCTCCCGCATAGAGCACCGCATGGCCCAGGTCGCCCCGCTCCACCAGGACGGCGAATTCCAGCGAGAAGGTGGAAAAGGTGGTGTAGCCGCCGAGCATTCCCGTGGTCAGCAGGAGTCGGAGGCCCTGCGGCCAGCCCTCGCCAAAACGACTGGCGAACCAGCCGGTCGCCACGCCCATGAGAAAGCAGCCGGTGACGTTGACAATCATGGTGGTGAAGGGAAAGCCGCCCATGCCGAACAGGCGCACCCCTAAAAGGTTCATCAGGTGGCGCAGCACGCCGCCCATGCCCGCGCCCAGAAACACAATCACCGCCGCCTGCATCAAAGCCCCCGCTTGTGATCTGACCCAGTTGAGCGCCGCGCCGATGCCTGCGCAAGCGCGCCTCGCGCCAGCGCCCTCGTCTTTTTGCACTGCACCATGAGACAATCAAGGGCCGGATGCCCTTGCCTCAGCGGCCGCCCCGCTCTGCCCGGAGCTTCGCCCAATAGTCCAGGCGCTTGCGCAAATCGCGCTCGAAGCCCCGCTCCACGGGCTTGAAGAAGGTCTGCCGGCCCAGCTTCTCCGGGAAATAATCCTGGCCGGAAAAGGCGTCCGGCTCGTCATGGTCGTAGCGATAGCCGGTGCCGTAGCCTTCCTGCTTCATGAGTCGGGTCGGGGCGTTCAGGATATGCTTGGGCGGCACCAGCGAGCCGCCCTCCTTGGCCACCTTCAGCGCCTGCTTCCAGGCGGTATAGACCGCATTGGATTTCGGCGCGGTAGCTAGATAGACGGCGGCCTGGGCCAGCGCCAATTCGCCCTCCGGCGAGCCGAGAAAATCATAGGCATCCTTGGCCGCATTGGCGACGGGAAGCGCCTGCGGGTCCGCCAAGCCGATATCCTCCACCGCCATGCGCACCAGCCGGCGGGCGAGGAAGAGCGGATCCTCCCCCGCATCGATCATGCGGGCGAGATAATAGAGCGCCGCATCCGGGTCCGAGCCCCGCACGGACTTATGGAGCGCGGAGATGAGATTGTAGTGCCCATCCTCGCTCTTGTCGTAGATGGGCGCGCGCCGCTGGACGATGTCCTGCAGTTCGGCGGCGGTGAAGACTTCGCCGGGCCGGGCGGCGCGCCAGACTTCCTCCGCCAGTGTCAGACTCGCGCGGCCATCCCCATCCGCCATGCGGATGAGCACGCCGCGGGCCTCCTCATCCAGCGGCAGAGGGCGGCCCTCCACCTCCTCCGCCCGCGCCAGAAGCCGCCCCACGGCGGCCTCATCCAGGGAGCGAAACGTCAGCACCCGCGCGCGGGAGAGCAACGCCGCATTCAGCTCGAAGGACGGGTTCTCGGTGGTGGCGCCGACGAGAACGACGGTGCCGTCCTCCATGACGGGCAAAAACCCGTCCTGCTGGGCGCGGTTGAAGCGGTGGATCTCGTCCACGAACAGCAAGGTGCCCTGGCCATGGACATGGCGATGGCGCGCCTGCTCGAACAGCTTTTTCAGGTCCGCGACGCCGGAAAAGATGGCCGAGATCTGCTCGAAATGCAGCCGGCTCTGCCGCGCCACCAGCCGCGCCACCGTGGTCTTGCCGGTGCCCGGCGGCCCCCACAGGATGAGCGAGCCGAGCGAGCCGGACGCCAGCATGCGGGAAATGGCGCCGTCGGGACCGAGCAGATGGTCCTGCCCCACCACCTCGTCCAGCTTCTGAGGACGCAGGCGATCCGCGAGGGGGCGGGGAGCCCCCTCCTCCAGACCTGCGGCCTCGAACAGATTGGACATGGCGCGCCCCGCCTCAGCCCGGAAGCATGGCGGTGATGGTCCGGCCGCCCCGGCTCACCGTCACGCGCCAGCCGCGCTGGGGTGTCTTGGTGGCTTGCTCGAGATCCTTGGTGCGGTTGATACGGGTTCCGTTGACTTCGATGATCACATCGCCCGGCCGGAAGCCGGCGGCATCGGCGGGCGAGTTTTCCGTCACCTCGGCCACCACCACGCCTTCGCCGTCAGCGATGCGCAATTCCTCAGCGACCGCCGGGGAAACATTCACCACCTTGGCCCCGGCAAAGGGCGTGCGGCCCCGCAGCACCAGTTCCTCCCGCGCCACCGTCTCAGGCGCCGGCTCCACGGCAACGGCAAGTTCGCTTTCCTTGCCCTGTCGGTTGATGCGGAAGAGCGACTTGCTCCCCATGGGCCGGGTGGCAAAACGATAGTTCAGGCTTTGCGGGTCATCCACCGCCTGCCCGTCCACGGTGAGGATCAGGTCGCCCACCTTCACCCCAGCCTTCGCCGCGGGACTGTCGGGAGCCACCGTCTGCACCAGAACCCCGGTCGGACGGGGAAGGCCCAAGCTCTCGGCGATTTCCGGGCTCACCGCTTGGAGGCGCGCGCCGAGCCAGGGACGGCGCACCGCCGTGCCCCCCGCCTTCGCCGATTCCACCACCACCCGCACCATATTTGCGGGAATGGCGAAACCGATGCCGTGGGAGCCGCCGGAGCGCGAATAGATGGCGGTGTTGATGCCCACCACCCGCCCGGCCATGTCCACCAGCGCCCCGCCCGAATTGCCAGGATTGATGGCCGCGTCCGTCTGAATGAAGAACTGGTAGTCGGACACGCCCACCTGGGTGCGCGCCAGCGCCGAGACGATGCCCTGCGTCACGGTCTGCCCGACGCCAAAGGGGTCGCCGATGGCGAGCACCAGGTCGCCCACTTCCAGACTATCGGAATTGCCGAGGTCAATGCTAGGGAAGGTTTCCTTGCCCGCCTTCAGGCGCAGCACGGCAAGATCGGTGCGCTGGTCACTCAGCACCACGTCGGCGTCGAACTCGCGCTTGTCTGCGAGCGCGATGCGGATCTGGTCGGCGCCCTGCACCACGTGATGGTTTGTGACCACAATGCCCGAGGGATCGACGATCACGCCCGAACCGAGCGAGCGCTGCATGCGCTCCGGCCCGCCGAACCCCGGCCCGCCCGGCCCGCCGCCACCGAAGAAGCGGCGGAAGAAGGGATCGTCCATGAACGGGTTGACGCGCTGGACATTCTTCAGCGCGTAGACGTTGACCACGGCCGGCGCCGTGCGCTTCACCACGGGGGCGAAGGACAGCCGGATGGCGTCTTCCGAGGCGGGTACCTGGCGCTGCGCCGGTGCCACCGTCGACTGGGCCAAGGCCGGTCCCGGCACCGCAAGCACAGCGGCCAGCAGCAGGATCGCCGGACGAAGGAAACGCTCACCCATGAGAACCTCGATCGGAATCGGTTTCATCTGATAGCGCAGATTCGCGCGCCACGGACTGCCGCATGCTGCTGCATACGCGCGCCATCGCGCACCGCTGGCCCACGGCGTCTCACGCCCTGCATGTTCCAAGCGGGACACATGGCACTGGAATGCCGCCCGAATGGACCAAAACGAGGGCACAGCCTTCGTTCCCGTTCAAAAAGAAAAAGGCGGCCGAAGCCGCCTTTTCACAAAGGTCTCAAACCGGAGCCGTCTCAGGCCGCAGCAGCCTCAGCCTCGGCTGCGGTGCGGGCGCGGTCAGCGGCGCCCTTGGCTTCCACATCGCGGTCGACGAACTCGATGACCGCCACCGGGGTGGAATCGCCATAGCGGAAGCCCGCCTTGACGATGCGCAGGTAGCCGCCGGGGCGGCCCTTGTAGCGGGGCGCCAGCACGTCGAAGAGCTTCTTCACCACCTCGATGTCGCGCAGTTCGGCAATGGCCTGGCGGCGGGCATGGAGGTCGCCGCGACGGGCGAGGGTGACGAGCTTCTCCACCACAGGGCGAAGGTCCTTCGCCTTGGGCAGAGTGGTGACGATCTGCTCATGGGTGATGAGCGCACCGGCCAAATTGGAGAACATCGCCTTGCGGTGTTCCCAGGTGCGGTTGAACTTGCGATGAACCTTGCCGTGACGCATGACGGCGAACTCCTAAATGCCTCCGGCGTTTCGAGCCGTGATGGGTTGAGCGGCTCGAGCCGCGGGGTGAATGGGTCAGTAATGGTCCTCGAAGCGCTTCGCGAGCTCTTCGATGTTTTCCGGCGGCCAGCCGGGCACTTCCATGCCCAGATGCAGGCCCATGGAGGCCAGCACTTCCTTGATCTCGTTGAGCGACTTGCGGCCGAAATTCGGCGTGCGGAGCATCTCCGTCTCGCTCTTCTGGATCAGGTCGCCGATATAGACGATGTTGTCGTTCTTCAGGCAGTTGGCCGAACGCACCGACAGCTCCAGCTCGTCCACCTTCTTCAGAAGCGCCGGGTTGAAGGGCAGCTCCTGGATGGCCGAGGTCTCGCTCTCGCGCTTGGGCTCCTCGAAATTCACGAAGATTTCGAGCTGGTCCTGAAGGATGCGGGCCGCATAAGCGAGCGCATCTTCCGCCGTGATCGAGCCATCGGTCTCGATCTGCATGGTCAGCTTGTCATAGTCGAGAATCTGGCCCTCGCGGGTGTTCTCGACCTTGTAGGAGACCTTGCGCACCGGCGAATAGAGGCTGTCGATCGGGATGAGGCCGATCGGAGCATCTTCGGGCCGGTTGCGGTCGGCGGGCACATAGCCCTTGCCGGTATTGACGGTGAACTCGATCCGCAGCTCAGCTCCCTCGTCCAGCGTGCACAAGGGCAGGTTGGGGTTGAGGATCTGGATGTCGCCAACGGTCTGGATGTCGCCCGCGGTCAGCACGCCCGGCCCGGTCTTCTTCGCCACGAGGCGCTTGGGACCGTCACCCTGCATGCGGATGGCGACTTCCTTGATGTTGAGGATGAGGTCCGTCACGTCCTCGCGGACGCCGGGGATGGAAGAGAACTCATGCAGCACGCCGTCGATGTGCACCGACGTCACAGCCGCGCCCTGGAGGGACGACAGCAGGATGCGGCGCAGGGCATTGCCCAGCGTCATGCCGAAGCCACGCTCCAGCGGCTCGGCGACGACGGTCGCGAGGCGCTTGGGATCGCTGCCCGCGGAAACCTGCAGCTTCTCGGGCTTGATGAGTTCTTGCCAGTTCTTCTGAATCACTTGCGTCACCTTGCCTTCTCGCCGGGCCGCGGCACTCGACCGAAACTTGATCCATCGAGGCGCCGACCCGTCCCGCTAGACGGGGAGGAACCTGGCATGCGGCCCGCACGGCAGAACCGGCGGGCCAGCGGTACGCTCAGACGCGCCGGCGCTTGCGCGGCCGGCAGCCATTGTGCGGGATGGGGGTGACGTCGCGGATGGAGGTCACGAGGAAGCCAGCCGCCTGGAGGGCGCGCAGCGCCGACTCACGTCCCGAACCGGGACCCGACACTTCCACTTCCAGGGTGCGCATGCCGTGCTCAGCCGCCTTGCGGGCCGCATCCTCGGCCGCCACCTGGGCGGCGTACGGGGTGGACTTGCGCGAACCCTTGAAGCCCATGGCACCGGCGGAGGACCAGGAGATGGTGTTGCCCTGGGCGTCGGTGATGGTGATCATGGTGTTGTTGAACGAGGCGTTCACATGCGCCACGCCGGAGGCGATATTCTTGCGCTCGCGACGCTTAACGCGGGTAGCTTCCTTGGCCATCTTGTCTTCTATCCTTCAGGCGCGCCCGTAACTCCAGGCGCTCGGGACGATCCGCCCATCAGCGGGCGGGTCATGGGAAAGGGCCGGCAGAGCCGGCCCTCGGATCAGGCGGCGAGGCCGCCTGTCATCACTTCTTCTTGCCGGCGATCGGCTTCGCCGGACCCTTGCGGGTGCGGGCGTTGGTGTGCGTGCGCTGGCCGCGCACCGGCAGACCACGACGATGACGCAGGCCGCGATAGCAGCCCAGGTCCATCAGGCGCTTGATGTTCATCGCCACTTCGCGGCGCAAATCGCCTTCCACGATATAGTCGCGGTCAATGGTCTCGCGGATCTGCAGCACTTCCTGATCGGTCAGCTGGTTCACGCGACGCTCGGCGGGGATACCCACCTTCTCGACGATCTCTTCGGCCTTCTTGGCGCCGATGCCGTGAATGTACTGCAGCGCAATGATGACGCGCTTGTTGGTGGGGATATTAACGCCAGCGATACGAGCCACGTGTCTCTCCATGTGGGCCACCTGCTGCCAGGTGGCCGAATGTCCCGCGTCCGGTGGAGGCCGGCCCGTGCGGGAGAACGACCCTTTCGGGATAAACAAAACCGCGCGCCTTGCTCCTCCCTAAAGAGGGGCAAGTCGCACGGACATCGAAGCGAGGGAGGGCCAATAGCTGGTTAACCCTCTCCCGTCAAGGGCAAAAGCCATCAAGCCACTTCCAGGATCTGGGAAATGGCCTGGGTGACGTCATCAATGGGCTTCATGCCATCGATCTGCTGGAGCTGGCCGCGCGCCTTGTAATAAGGGGCGACGATGGCCGTATCCCGATTATAGGCCTCAAGACGGGTCTTGAAGACCTCCGGGTCGTCATCCTTGCGAACCGGCTCGCCGCGAGACCGCGCCTCTTCGGCCCGGGTCAGGATGCGATTCACCAGAGCGCCCTGGTCCACCACCAGCTCGATGACCGCATCGAGCTTGAGGCCCTTCTGCGCCAACATGGTGTCCAGCGCCTCGGCCTGGGCCACCGTGCGCGGGAAGCCGTCCAGGATGAAGCCGTTCTTGGCGTCGGCCTCGTCCAGACGGTCGGCGATAATACCGATGACGATGTCGTCGGAGACGAGACCGCCGGATTCCATCACCGCTTTCGCCTTCAGCCCGATGGGCGTGCCGGCGGCCACCGCCGCGCGCAGCATGTCACCGGTGGACAACTGCACGATGCCATGGCGACTCACCAGCCGCTGGGCCTGGGTTCCCTTGCCGGCCCCGGGCGGGCCCAGCAGAATCAGCCTCATTTCCGTCTCCCCCCACGCAGCTTGGCTTTCTTCACCAGCCCTTCGTACTGGTGCGCCAGCAGGTGTCCTTGAATTTGCGCCACGGTGTCCATCGTCACGCTGACCACGATCAGCAACGACGTTCCTCCGAAATAGAACGGAACGGCGGCGTACGAAATCAGCAGTTCGGGGAAGAGACATACTGCCGCAATGTAAGCCGCACCGACAACCGTGATTCGGGTCAGCACATAGTCGATATATTCAGCGGTCCGCTCGCCCGGCCGGATGCCGGGGATGAAGCCGCCATGCTTCTTCAGGTTGTCCGCCGTCTCCACCGGATTGAACACGATGGCGGTGTAGAAGAAGCAGAAGAACACGATCAGCGCCACATAGAGCACCATGTAGAGCGGCTGGCCGTGGCCCAGCAGCCGGGTGACCGTGTTGAACCATTCCGGCCCCGCACCCTGGGTGAAAGACGCGATGGTCGCCGGAATCAGCAGGAGCGAGGAGGCGAAGATGGGCGGAATGACGCCCGAGGTGTTCAGCTTCAGCGGCAGATGCGAGGACTGGCCCTCATAGAGCCGATTGCCCACCTGGCGCTTGGGATACTGGATCAGCAGCCGGCGCTGGGCCCGCTCCATGAACACGATGAAGGCGATGATGACGATGGCCATCAGCAGCACCGCCAGAATCAGCGGCGTGGAAATGGCGCCTTGGCGACCCAGTTCCAGGGTGCGGATGAAGGCGCCCGGCAGCTCGGCCACGATGCCAGCGAAGATGATGAGCGAGGTGCCGTTGCCGATGCCGCGCGAGGTGATCTGCTCGCCCAGCCACATCAGGAACATGGTGCCGCCGGTCAGCGTGATGACCGTGGTGATGCGGAAGAACCAGCCCGGATCGGTCACCACCGTGCCCGAGCTCTCAAGGCCCACGGCAATGCCATAGGCCTGGAACAGCGCCAGGATGACGGTCAGGTAGCGGGTGTACTGGTTGATCTGCTTGCGGCCCGCCTCGCCTTCCTTCTTCAGCGCTTCCAGCGTGGGCGACACGGTGGTCAGGAGCTGAACGATGATGGAGGCCGAGATGTAGGGCATGATGTTCAGGGCGAAGATGGCCATGCGCTGCACGGCACCACCCGAGAACATGTTGAAGAGGCCGATGATTCCCTGCTGGGCGTTGCGGAACACATCCTGCAGCGCATCGGGATTGATCCCCGGGAGCGGGATATAGGTCCCGAGCCGGTAGACCAGAAGGGCGCCGAGAGTGAACCAAATACGCTTCTTGAGCTCCTCGGCCTTGCCGAGAGCGCCGAAGTTCAGGTTCGCCGCGAGTTGTTCCGCCGCCGAGACCATGCCTTGCTCCGCTTGAGCCGCCCGTAGACGAGCGGCTTGGATATGGGGGGCGCGCGGGCGCGGCGGAAGAGCCGGAACCGCCCAATGGGACCGAACTGCGATCCCCTATGGCCGGACTTGCCGCTCTTTCAAAGAGAGAGGCGGAATCCCGCTCGGCATGGGACACACCGAGTGGAACGGCCTCCAGGGCCCGAGCCGGCACGCGCCTTTTCGTTCTTGTAGCACATACCCACCCCTGCCCCACGGCGCCAGTGCCAAGGCCGCCTTATGCAGGACGGGATGCCGAACACGACAATGCCGCCGGCAAGCCGGCGGCATCGAAGACTTTATCTGGAGAGCGGCGAAACGCCCCTCCCCGGCCCGCTCACTCGGCCGCAGCGGCCTTGGGGGCGAGAATGGTCACCGAGCCGCCCGCCTTTTCCACCGCTTCGGTGGCAGACTTGGTGGCATAGGCCACTTCCACGGTCACCTTGGCGGTCAGCTCGCCGGTGCCGAGGAGGCGGACGCCATCCTTCTCGCGGCGCAGCACGCCAGCGGCGACGAGCGCCGCGCCGTTGACCGGAGCCGACACATCCAGCTTGCCCGCGTCAATGGCGGACTGGATGCGGCCCAGGGTCACCTCGGCGAAGTCGAGGCGGAAGATGTTGTGGAAGCCACGCTTCGGCAGGCGCCGATGCAACGGCATCTGACCACCTTCGAAGCCCTTGATGGCAACGCCGGTGCGGGCCTTCTGACCCTTCACGCCACGGCCGCCGGTCTTGCCCTTGCCAGAGCCGATGCCGCGGCCGACCCGGATGCGCGACTTGCGCGCCCCGGGATTGTCCCTGATCTCGTCGAGCTTCATCTCGCCTCTCCTCAGTCCACGACGCGGACGAGATGAGCGACCTTCGCGATCATCCCGCGCACCGCCGGGGTGTCCTTAAGGGTCGAACGGCGATGACGCTTGTTCAGCCCGAGGCCCACGAGGGTTGCTTCCTGGTCAGCCGGACGGCGGATCGGCGACCCGATCTGCTCGACGGTGACGGTTTTTCCTTCAGTCGCGTTCGCCATGGCGCGCTCCTATCCTTGCGAGCCCGGCTCAGTCGGTCGCTTCCGCGTCTTCGACGCGGCGGCGGGACTGGAGCTGCGACACCTTGAGACCGCGGCGCGAGGCCACGGAGCGCGGGCTGTCCTGGTTCTTCAGGGCATCGAACGTGGCGCGCACCATGTTGTACGGGTTGGAGGACCCGAACGACTTGGCGACCACGTCATGCATGCCGAGCGTCTCGAAGACGGCGCGCATGGGGCCGCCGGCGATGATGCCGGTACCGGCCGGGGCGGCGCGGAGCACCACCTTGCCGGCGCCGTGGTGACCATGCACGTCGTGGTGCAGGGTGCGGCCTTCGCGCAGCGGCACGCGGATGAGGGCGCGCTTGGCGCTCTCGGTTGCCTTGCGGATGGCTTCCGGAACCTCACGGGCCTTGCCGTGGCCGAAGCCCACGCGGCCCTTCTGGTCACCGACCACCACCAGGGCAGCGAAGCCGAAGCGACGGCCGCCCTTCACCACCTTCGCGACACGGTTGATGTGGACCAGCTTGTCCACGAACGTGTTGTCGCGATCCTCGCGCTCAGCGCGGTGTTCCCTTTCACGGGCCATTTCGCTCAGTCCTCGCGTCAGAACTGAAGGCCGCCTTCGCGGGCGCCCTCAGCGAGCGCCTTGACGCGCCCATGATAGATGTAAGCGCCACGGTCGAAGACGACCGCAGTCACGCCCTTCTCGGCGGCCCGCTCCGCGACCAGCTTGCCGATGGCCTTGGCGGCATCGGTGTCGGCCCCGGTCTTCAGCGAGGACCGCAGGTCCTTCTCGAGGCTGGAAGCGGACGCAACGGTCTCGCCCTTCGCATCGTCAATGACCTGCGCGTAGATATGCTTCGAGGTGCGGTGCACGGACAGGCGGGGACGCCCGTTCGCGGCGACGCGGAGCGCGCGACGCACCTTGGCTTTACGGCGCTCAAGCGCCTCAATGTCACGAGCCATGGTTCGCCTCCGTCACTTCTTCTTGCCTTCCTTGCGGAAGATGAATTCGCCAGCATACTTGACGCCCTTGCCCTTATAGGGCTCGGGGCCACGGAACTCGCGGATCTCGGCGGCGACCTGGCCAACCTTCTGCTTGTCCACGCCCGACACCAGGATCTCGGTGGGCTTCGGGGTCACGATCTGGATCCCTTCCGGGATCGGATAGATCACGTCGTGGCTGTAGCCGAGGGACAGCTGCAGGTTCTTCCCGGCGATGGCGGCCTTGTAGCCGACGCCGGTGATTTCCAGCTTCCGCTCGAAGCCTTTGGTCACGCCTTCCACCAGGTTGGCCACCAAAGTGCGGGACATGCCCCACATGGACTTGTGACGCTGCGTGTCACCACGCATGGCGACCTTCAACTCGGAATTGGCGAGCTCGACGCCCACTTCTTCCACGAGGGTCACTTCGAGGGCGCCCTTGGGGCCCTTCACCTTCACCGTCTGGCCTTCCACATTGGCGGTCACGCCAGCGGGAACGGCGACGGGATGCTTGCCGATCTTCGACATGTCTTCCTCCGTCGCAGGCTCAGAACACAGTGCAGAGCACTTCGCCGCCAACATTCTTGTCGCGGGCTTCGTGGTCGGCCATCACGCCCTGGGGCGTGGAGACGACAGCGATGCCGAGACCGTTGGCGACGCGGGGCAGGTTCTTGACCGACGCATAGACGCGACGGCCGGGCTTCGACACGCGGGAGATCTCGCGGATCACCGGGGCGCCGTCGAAATACTTGAGCTCGATCTCGAACTCGGTGCGGCCATTGCCGTGGTCCGTGGTGGTATAGCCACGGATGTAGCCTTCGTCGCGGAGGACATCGAGCAGGCTGGCGCGCAGGCGCGAACCGGGGCTCTGGGTCTTGTCCTTGCGACGCAGCTGCGCGTTGCGGATACGCGTGATCAGATCGCCGATGGGATCATTGATGGACATTCGCCCCTCCTCACCAGCTCGACTTCACAAGACCGGGGACAAGTCCCTGGGAGCCGAGTTCGCGCAGCGCGATACGGCTCATCTTGAGCTTGCGGTAAAAGGCGCGCGGGCGGCCCGTCACTTCGCAACGGTTACGCACCCGAATCTTCGCCGAATTGCGCGGCATCTGCGCGAGCTTGAGGGTCGCCGCAAAGCGCTCCTCGATCGGCAGCGTCTTGTCATTCACGATCGCCTTGAGGCCATCGCGCTTCGCAGCCAGCTGTTGCGACAGCTTGCGGCGACGCTCGTTGGTCTCGATCGCGCTTTTCTTCGCCATGTCCTGCTCCAGTTCTCCGCGTCTGAGGGATTTCACCCTCACAGCCGGAAAGCACTCATTCTCGCCTGACCTGCGCAGCCATAAGACCCGCAACGTCCGGGCCTTCCGCCGGCCTGGCAGAAGCCAGGACCAAGTGCGGAAATGGCCGGAGCGGAACCCCGGCCATGTCGGCTCACACGCAGCGCCTGTCGAGCGAAGCGCTGCTTCTACACCCTCACTGACGGAAAGGGAAGTTGAACGCCTTCAAAAGCGCCCGGGCTTCGTCATCCGTCTTTGCGGTGGTGCAAACGATGATATCCATGCCCCAGATCTGCTCGACCTGGTCATAGTTGATCTCGGGGAACACGATGTGCTCCTTGATGCCCATGGCATAGTTGCCGCGGCCATCGAAGCTCTTCGGGTTCAGGCCGCGGAAGTCGCGAACGCGGGGAAGCGCGATCGTGACCAGGCGATCCAGAAATTCGAACATGCGCGCCTTGCGAAGGGTGACCTTCGCGCCGACCGGCTGGTTCTCGCGCAGCTTGAAGTTCGAGATCGCCTTGCGGGCGCGGGTGACAACCGGCTTCTGGCCGGCGATGCGACCCAGATCCGCAGCGGCGGTGGTCACCTTCTTGGTGTCGGCGGTGGCTTCGCCCACGCCCATGTTGATCACGATCTTCTCGATCGTGGGCACTTCCATGGGGTTCTTGTAGCCGAACTGCTCGATCATCTTCGGCCGCACCACCTCGTCATAATAGGTGCGCAGGCGCGGCGTGTAATTGACCTCAGCCATCGATCCTCTCCCCGGAACGCTTGGCCACGCGGACCTTGGTCCCGTCCTCAAGCACCTGGAAACCCACCCGGGTCGGCTTGCCGTCCTTGGGGTCCGCCACCGCGATGTTCGACAGGTGGATGGGGGCCTCCTTGGAGATGATCCCACCTTCCTGGTTCGCGGTCTGGCGCTGGTGGCGCTTGACGATGTTCACCCCGCGCACCAGCGCGGTCTCTTCCTTCGGCAGGACCTGAAGGACCTCGCCGGTGCGACCCTTGTCGCGGCCGGAGAGGACGACGACCTTGTCGCCCTTCTTGACTTTAGCGGCCATCACAGCACCTCCGGCGCCAGCGAGATGATCTTCATGTGGTTCTTCGCGCGGAGCTCGCGCGGAACCGGCCCGAAGATGCGGGTGCCCACCGGCTCCTTCTGGTTGTTGATCAGCACGGCCGCATTGCGGTCGAAGCGGATCACCGAACCATCAACCCGACGGATGTCCTTGGCCGTGCGAACCACGACCGCCTTCATCACATCGCCCTTCTTCACGCGACCGCGCGGAATGGCTTCCTTGACCGACACCACGATGATGTCGCCAACGTGAGCATATTTCCGCTTCGATCCGCCCAGCACCTTGATGCACATGACGCGACGCGCACCGGAATTGTCCGCCACGTCGAGATTGGTCTGCATCTGGATCATGACGCACCTGTTCTCGTCATCCAGCGCCGCCGGCACGCCGGCATTGCCCGTTCACACCATCCGTGCCCGCTCATCGGAACACGGTTTTGCCGCGATGCGGTCTCCACTTGCCATCCCCGGTTTGAGATGGGGATGGAACGGACCCTGCATCGGGGCCTTTTCGTCAGACCTCGGCCCGCTTCTCGCCCTGGACCACGATCCAGTTCTTGAGCTTGGACAGGGGCCGATGCTCCTCGATCCACACCGTATCACCCACATTCCAGGCATTCGCCTCGTCATGGGCATGATACTTCTTGGACCGACGAACGGTCTTCTTCAGCAGGGGGTGGGTGAAGCGACGCTCCACCCGGACCACGACGGTCTTATCCTGCTTGTCGCTCACCACGACGCCTTGGAGCACGCGCTTCGGCATCGCTCACCCTCACTTCGTATCCGCGGCAGCGCCGCGCTTGGCATTCTGCACGGTCCGGATCCGCGCGATGTCGCGGCGGATCTGGCGGTTCCGTGCCGTATTCTCCAGCTGACCCGTCGCCTTCTGGAAGCGCAGGTTGAACTGTTCCTTCTTCAGCTTCAGCAGCTCATCGGCGAGCTGATCGGGGCTGAGGGCCCGAACGTCCTCGGCTTTCATGAGCCTCTCCTCACTCGGCGATGCGCTGGATGAAGCGCGTCTTGATCGGCAGCTTGGCCGCTGCGAGGGTCAGCGCCTCACGGGCGATGTCCACGCTCACGCCGTCGATCTCGAACATGATACGGCCGGGCTTGACCTTGGCCGCCCAATATTCAGGGGCGCCCTTGCCCTTACCCATACGCACTTCGGTCGGCTTGGCCGACACCGGCACGTCGGGGAACACGCGGATCCAAACACGGCCCGCGCGCTTCATGTGACGGGTCAGAGCGCGGCGGGCCGCCTCGATCTGACGCGCGGTCACGCGCTCCGGCTCGAGGGCCTTGAGGCCGAACTCGCCGAAATTGAGTTCCGTACCGCCCTTGGCGACGCCAGAAATGCGTCCCTTGAACTGCTTACGGAACTTGGTGCGCTTCGGTTGCAGCATGGCTTACACGCCTTCTTTCTCGCGCGGCCAATCACGCTGCGTCACGGTCGCGGTCACGACCATGGTCGCGATCCCGCTCACGGCGCGGCGGACGGCCACTCGGCCCTTCATTCTCGGCCAGGCGCTTGTCCTGAGCCATGGGGTCGTGCTCGAGGATTTCACCCTTGAAGATCCACACCTTCACGCCGCACGTCCCGTAGGTCGTGAAGGCGGTGGCGGTGCCATAATCCACGTCCGCGCGCAAGGTATGCAGCGGAACGCGGCCTTCACGGTACCACTCGAGGCGCGCGATCTCCGCTCCGCCGAGACGGCCAGAGCAGTTGATGCGGATGCCCTCCGCGCCGAGGCGCATGGCCGACTGAACGGCGCGCTTCATGGCACGACGGAACGCGACGCGGCGCTCCAGCTGCTGGGCGATGGACTCGGCGACAAGGCGCGCGTCGATTTCCGGCTTGCGGATCTCAACGATGTTGATGAAGACCTCCGACTTGGTCATGTCGGCGACCTTCTTGCGCAGCTTGTCGATGTCGGCGCCCTTCTTGCCGATCACAACGCCCGGACGGGCGGAGTGAATCGTCACCCGGCACTTCTTGTGCGGGCGCTCGATCACCACCTTGGACACCGCGGCCTGCTTCAGCTGCTTGAGCAGCATGTTGCGGATCTTGATGTCCTCGTGCAGCAGCTGGCCATATTCGCCCTTGCCGGCGAACCAACGGCTGTCCCAGGTGCGGTTGATGCCGAGCCGCAGCCCGACCGGATTGACCTTTTGACCCATCAGGCCCGCTCCTCCACTTCCCGCACCACAATCGTGATGTGGGAGAAGGGCTTCTCGATGCGCGAGGCGCGACCGCGCGCTCGGGGCGAGAACCGCTTCATCACCAGACCCTTGCCCACGTGCGCTTCGGCGACGACCAGGTCGTCCACGTCCAGCTCGTGGTTGTTCTCGGCGTTGGCGATCGCGCTCTCGAGGCACTTCTTCACGTCGCGGGCGATCCGCTTGCGAGAGAATTCGAGATCGGCGAGCGCCGTCGCCACCTTCTTGCCGCGGATCAGGCCCGCGACCAGATTGAGCTTCTGAGGCGAGACGCGCAGGTTGCGCGCCACGGCCTTGGCTTCATTGTCAGCGAGCGCACGCGCCCTTGCCTGCTTACCCATGGCTGATCACCGCCGCTTCGACTTCTTGTCGGCCGCGTGCCCGTAATAGGTGCGCGTCGGCGAGAACTCGCCAAACTTGTGGCCGACCATGTCTTCCGACACATAAACCGGCACGTGCTTCTGGCCGTTGTACACGCCGAAAGTAAGGCCGACGAACTGGGGGAGGATCGTGGAGCGACGGCTCCAGATCTTGATGGTGTCGTTGCGACCCGAAGCGCGCGCGGTGTCTGCCTTCTTCAGCAGATAGCCGTCGACGAACGGGCCCTTCCAAATTGCTCTCGACATATCCAGGCCCTCACTTCTTCCGCTTGTGGCGGCTCGTGACAATGAACTTGTCGGTCGCCTTGTTCGAGCGGGTCTTCTTGCCCTTGGTGGGGAAACCCCAGGGCGTGACCGGGTTGCGGCCACCCGAGGTGCGGCCTTCGCCGCCGCCGTGCGGGTGATCCACCGGGTTCATGGTCACGCCGCGATTGTGCGGGCGCTGGCCGAGCCACCGGGAACGTCCCGCCTTGCCGAGCGAGATGTTCATGTGGTCCGGGTTGGACACCGCGCCGACCGTGGCATAGCAGGCGCCATGAACCAGGCGCTGCTCGCCCGAATTCAGGCGCAGGATGACGTAACCCTGGTCGCGGCCGACGATCTGGGCGTAGCTGCCCGCGGACCGGGCGATCTGGCCGCCCTTGCCGATCTTCAGCTCGACATTGTGCACGATCGTTCCGACCGGCAGGTTGGACAGGGCGCCGGCATTGCCGGGCTTCACGTCCACCTGCTCGGCGGCGATCACGGCATCGCCCACGGCCAGGCGCTGCGGCGCCAGGATGTAGGCCAGCTCGCCGTCCTCATACTTGATGAGGGCGATGAAGGCGGTGCGGTTCGGATCGTATTCGATCCGCTCCACGGTCGCCGACACGCCGCGCTTGGAGCGCTTGAAGTCGACGATGCGATAGGTCTGCTTGTGTCCGCCGCCACGGAAGCGGACGGTCACGCGACCGGTATTGTTGCGGCCACCCGAGGAGCTCTTGCCCTCGGTCAGCGTCTTCACCGGCTTGCCTTTGTAGAGGCCGGAGCGGTCGACGATCACGAGCTGGCGAAGGCTCGGCGTGACCGGCTTGAAATGCTTCAGCGCCATGGTCTTATCCCCGTTCCCTCAGCTCACAGGCCGGTGGTGACGTCGATGGTCTGGCCCTCTTCGAGGGTCACGACCGCCTTCTTCACATCCGACTGCACGCCCTTGCGGCCCTTGAAGATCTTCACCTTGCCCTTGCGGACGAGGGTGTTGACGCTCTTGACCTTGACGTCGAACAGACGCTCCACCGCTTCCTTGATCTCAGGCTTGGTGGCGGTGCGGGCGACGTTGAAGACGACCTTGTTGAACTCGCTGTGCGCCGTCGCCTTTTCGGTGATGACGGGCGAGAGGATCACGTCGTAATGACGCGGCTCGATATTCCGCTGCGGGCTCATTTGAAGCGCGCCTCCAGAGCGTCCAGGGCGGCCTTGGTCAGGACCAGGGTGTCGCGCCGCAGGATGTCGTAAACGTTGATGCCCTGGATCGGCAGCACGTCCACGTAAGGCAGGTTGCGCGCCGCCAGAGCGACGTTCGTCTCCACCTCGGAGCCGTCCACCACGAGAACCGAGGCGATGCCCAGCTTCTCGAACCGATCCTTGAGCGCCTTCGTCTTGGGATCGTCGAGGGAGACCTTGTCGAGGACAAGGATCTGCTCGGCCTTCACCTTGGACGAGAGCGCATGCTTCAGGGCGAGGGCGCGCACCTTCTTCGGCAGGTCGATGGCATGCGAACGCACCACCGGGCCGAAGGCGCGGCCGCCGCCACGGAACTGCGGCGCAGACGCCGCACCGTGACGGGCATTACCCGTGCCCTTCTGCTTGTACATCTTCTTGGACGTCCGGTTGATCTCCGAACGGCCCTTGGTCCGGTGCGTTCCGGCCTGGCGACGCGCCAGCTGCCAGGTCACGCAGCGGTGCAGGATGTCGGCGCGCGGCTCGAGACCAAAGATCTCGTCCGAAACGGTCACAGACCCCGCATCAGCTCCATCGAGCGTCTTGACGGCGAGTTCCATCACGCGCCCTCCTCATTGGTCGCTTCGGCCGCCGGGGCCGCAGCTTCTTCAGCACCGCGGAGCTTGAACGCGCCGGGCTGAGGAGCCTCGCTCGGCAGGCGCTTCTTGACCGCGTCGCGCACCATGATCCAGCCACCGGCGTGACCGGGGACGGCGCCCTCGACCGCGATCAGACCGCGCTCGACGTCCGTCATCACCACCTTCAGGTTCTGGGTGGTGACCGTGGTGTGACCCATATGGCCAGGCATTTTCTTGTTCTTGAAGGTCTTGCCCGGGTCCTGACGGCCACCGGTCGAACCGATGGAGCGGTGGGAGATGGACACGCCGTGAGAGGCGCGCAGACCACCGAAATTGTGCCGCTTCATACCGCCGGCAAAGCCCTTGCCGATGGTCGTGCCGGTCACGTCCACATACTGGCCCACAACGAAGTGGTCAGCCGTGATCTCGGCGCCGACAGGGATCAGCCCGGATTCGTCCACGCGGAATTCCGCCATGGTCCGCTTGGGCTCGACCTCGGCCACCGCAAAGTGGCCGCGCTCGGCGCGCGTGACGTTCTTCGGCTTGCGACGGCCAGCGCCAAGCTGCACCGCCACATATCCGTTCTGATCGAGCGTGCGGTGGGCAACCACCTGGCAGCTCTCAACTTTAAGCACCGTGACCGGAACATGCTCACCCGCATCCGTGAAGATGCGAGTCATGCCGACCTTCTGGGCGATGACGCCTGACCGCATGGTCGTGTCTCCTCGCCTCACATCAGAGCTTGATTTCGACGTCGACGCCGGCGGCGAGGTCGAGCTTCATCAGCGCGTCCACCGTCTGGGGCGTCGGATCGACGATATCAAGCAACCGCTTGTGAGTACGCATCTCAAACTGCTCGCGCGACTTCTTGTCGATGTGCGGAGAGCGATTGACCGTGAACTTCTCGATCCGCGTCGGCAGCGGGATCGGACCGCGCACCTGCGCGCCCGTGCGCTTGGCCGTGGCGACGATCTCGCGCGTCGAGGCATCGAGAATGCGATGATCGAACGCCTTGAGGCGGATCCGAATGTTCTGGCCGTTCATGGCTCTATGGCTCCAACAGAAAGGGGCGCGGGACCAGTCCCGACGCGGGAGACCCGCGCGCCCCCGTTCGTTATCTCAATCACTCGATGATGGAGGCGACGACGCCGGCGCCCACCGTGCGGCCACCTTCGCGGATCGCGAAGCGCAGCTTCTCTTCCATGGCGATCG